>CBFHVV010000066.1:0-10709 GCA_965658965.1 Croceimicrobium sp. | reverse complement strand
CTCCATATTAATTGATGACTTTTTCTCTGCCGCTTATTACGAAAAAGCGCGGATTTTAGAATTACTATTCCGTTTTCAGGAAGCCGCCGATACCTATCACGCGACTTTTGAATTTGATGGCACTAGCGGATATGCCTATTATAAAATGGGAATTTGCTATTTGCACCTACACAAAGACAAAAAAGCTGAAAGTCATTTTTACAAAGCGATAAAGGAAGACCCAGATTTAGAGGAAGCCTACTATGAACTTGCCTTAATGAAGGATGAGGAAAAAGAGTGGGATGAAGCTGTTTTTTTGATTAATAAGGCTGTTGAATTAGACTTCGAAAATTGGAAGTACCAGCAAGTTAGTGCCCTAATCCATCATCGTGCTGGGCGCTTAGATGAAGCCAAAATTATTTACAGTGATCTTATCAAAACAGGCTATTTCGAGAGCGATACTTTTATTCACTACGCCGAGCTTTTAAACGATCTCTGCGAGTTTGAAGAAGCACTGAAGGCCTTAGTAGATGGAATTAAGAAGTTGCCGAGTGCAGCCTCACTCTATTTTCACCTAGCGGGTTTCCTTTTCATTCAAGGAAGAGAGGTGGAGGGAGCCATCCAACTGCATGACGCTCTTGATCTGTACCCAGAAGGAAAACTGTTTTTCCTCGACCTATTCCCTATTTTGATTGATCACCCAAAAGTGACTGAAATCTTAAAAAAATCCATTAAACGGCCTTAATTTTCACGCAGCAGCATGCAAAAGTTTTTCCTATTTTTAAAAGGCATGGCCATGGGCGCAGCCGACGTAGTGCCGGGCGTTAGTGGTGGCACCATCGCTTTCATCACCGGCATTTACGAAGAGCTAATTGAAAGCATCAATCGCATAAATCTAGAAGCCCTGCAAATTCTCCGTAAAGAAGGTATAGCAAAGGCTTGGAATTATATTAATGGCTGGTTTTTTGTCCCGCTTTTCCTAGGAATTGGAGTATCTATCGTTTCTTTAGCAAAAGGAATCTCTTGGCTTTTAGAAAATGAGCCCGTCCTTCTGTGGAGCTTTTTCTTTGGTTTAGTTTTCGCCAGTATATTTTTTGTTGGCAAACAAGTAAAAAAGTGGGGAATTAGTCCAGCGCTAGCCTTTGTATTGGGTGCGGCCATTGCTTATATGGTAACCATCTTACCAGCATCGGGGGCTAACGACTCGCTTTGGTATATTTTTCTTAGCGGCTCTATCGCCATTTGCGCAATGATTTTACCTGGCATTTCAGGTTCCTTCATTTTAGTGCTGCTCGGCTCCTACTCTACGGTACTCAATGCCATACACGAAAGAGATTTAGCTATAATTGCCACTTTTGGCGCAGGAGCCGTAATTGGTTTACTCTCCTTTGCTCGTCTTTTAAAATTGATGTTTGCCAAATACCACGACATAACCATTGCTTTACTTTCTGGCTTTTTATTAGGATCTCTTAATAAAATTTGGCCATGGAAAAGAGTGGATGAAATCTTGATTAAGCATGCGGGTGAAGCGAATGAAGAAATAGTAAATGTAGTGGAGCGGGCTGTCTTACCGAGTAATTTTAGCCTACCTGTAATCGAGGGGTCGCAGGTAATTGGTCAAAGTCCCGTTGATTCTGAGTTTTACACCGCCTTAGCATTAGCTATAGCTGGAGCAGCTCTTATTTTTTTATTAGAAAAATTAGGCAGTAAAAAACCTAGCGAAGTTTAATGTATGCATTTCGGGCTGATTGGTAAAAGCTTAAAGCACTCCTTCTCTAAAAGTTATTTTGCCGATAAGTTTAGAGATGCCAATTTGCCCCATAATTACCATAATTGTGAGTTAGAAAGCATCGAGAAATTTCCTACTCTATTAAGTCTAAAAGAATGGAGCGGTTTTAATGTCACCATTCCTTATAAAGAGCAAGTTTTAAATTACGTGGACGTTTTAAGTCCGGCGGTAAAGAGTATTGGAGCGGCGAATGTCATTTCAATTCATCAGCAAAAGCTCTATGCCTACAATACCGATTATTTAGGCTTTCGCCAAGATTTGCAAGATTTCCTATCTGCCGAAAGGCCCCAAAAAGCGCTGGTACTAGGCAGTGGCGGTGCCTCCAAAGCTATAGTGTATGCTTTACAGCAGATGGGTATGGAAGTACAAATCGTGGGACGCAAAGCTACTGCTCATAAATGGGATTATCATAAAGCTTCCACCAATCTGAAGCACTTTCCATTGGTAGTTAATTGTAGCCCAGTAGGAACCAGTCCAGATGTGAAAAGTATGC
Organism: Croceimicrobium sp.; assembly: GCA_965658965.1. GTDB lineage: Bacteria > Bacteroidota > Bacteroidia > Flavobacteriales > Schleiferiaceae > Croceimicrobium. The sequence continues at coordinate 8,448 of CBFHVV010000066.1, read as the reverse complement.
CGCCACTTTCCCTTCCATCGAATTTAGAAGGGCATTTTTTCTACGATTTAATTTATAATCCTGCCGAAACGCTTCTTTTAAAAAAAGCCCGACTAGCAGGAGCAAAAACTCGTAATGGCCAGCAAATGCTTATTCTCCAAGCTGAAGCTAGTTATGCCATTTGGACTAAGCCTTAAGGCCTGCTTTTTTAGCGCGGATATAGGCAAGCAGACTAATAAGTAGCAGACTAACCACGGCATAATAAACCCACTGAGGTATTGGTACAGGATCACCTGCCGCATAAGAGTGTAATCCAGAGAGATAATAATTCACTCCGAAATAGGTCATTATAATGGAGCTTAGCCCGAAAAGGGTGGCAAAATTATAGGCAAAAAGGCCAGAGACTTTAGGCACTAAACGGAGATGTAAAATTAAAGCATAAACCAAGATACTTACCAAGGCCCAAGTTTCCTTGGCATCCCAGCCCCAATAGCGTCCCCAAGATTCATTAGCCCAAACGCCTCCTAAATAAGTTCCTACGCTCAACATAAATAATCCACCGATAAGAGTCATTTCACTGATGTATGACATCTCGCGGATAATAGTGCGTATGCGCTCTAAATTGCTAGTTTTAATAAAAATCATTAGCAAAAGGTTAATCAAACCGATTATAGCACCCAGCATCAGGAATCCATAACTGCCAGCTTCCAAAGAAACGTGGATGGTAAGCCAGTACGATTTTAAAACCGGTACTAAGGGAGTTATTTCAGGATTAAGGTAGCTGAGCATGGCTATAAGTAGAACTACACCTGCCAAAATATTAGTTGCTGCCATGGCTCCAGGAGATTTACGACTAAAGAGAATCCCTGCCAAGGTGCTTGTCCAGGCAATATAAATCATAGATTCATAGCCATTACTCCAAGGAGCTCTTTCACTAACATACCAACGCAGACCTAAACCAAGTGTATGGAAAGCAAAAGCGAGAATCAAAATCACCACTAATACAAATTGGATTTTACTGAGATTCCAATTTGGTTTAAACACGCCCGTAAATAGCAAAATTAAAAAAGCAAAACCCAATAGACTATAAACCAAGGCTAAGCGGTTGAATACCTTAACTTCATTAAGCCAAATTTCTGCCTTTTGCTGACTAGCACTTGGCATCACTTCCCTGCCGTTTTCAGCTTGAAAATCACTTAAAGCATTCACCAATGCATTGGCTTCTGCTACCTTATCGGTTCGCAAGGCACTGCGGTAGGCGCTAAAAAACTTTTCGGCGACTAAGCTTTCTGAACCATGAGTCGCTACCCAACGATGGTTAGGATCATCCAACAAAGGCACCAGTCGCAACAAATAACCAGATAAGAGCATATTAACAATGTTTACCCGCTCATCGGCCTTAATCAAGGCCTTATCAAAAGTACTACGCTCCGCTGCTGCTTTGGTATTTGCGCTTTGAATTTCATCCGCTAACTTGTAAGAACCATCGGTATTAAAAAAATCACGATAGGCGGCATGCTTGGTTCTAATATTTAAATAATCCGCTAATTGTCCTTCTTTATCCAGCTTTATAAAGGGGGCCGCATACCAATCCTCATTATGTGCAAAAAGCGATAAAATCACTTGGTCAGCATTTAGTTGGGCAAAGGTTTCTTTACCATAAACCTTGCGCATTACCTCTCTACTTAAAGTGTGCATCGGCTTCATTCTGCCTCTTACATCTTGCACAATTAATCTGCTAAACAAATTACTATGCGCTTCACTAATGCTCGGCATTTGGGGCTCTATGTTTTCTTGTGCTTGCGCAGATGTGCTTATGAGATGCATAAAACCGAAAGCTAGCACTGCTAAGGCTCGGCTAGCACGTAATTTTTTTATCTTCTGGGATAATTCGTAAAAACGCGTCTTCTTACTGAATAGAGTCATTACCATTCCTAAAGTAAGCAAGGCATAGCCAAAATAAGAGACCCAGGTGCCCCAAAAATCGTGATTTACACTAAGATAGGTTCCCTTCTCATCGCGGTCGTATGATGACTGAAAAAAGCGATAGCCGCGATAATCAAGGATGTGGTTCATATAAATTCTATAATCGGCAAAATAACCGCATTCTACGTCCATTATCTTAACATCACTTGCAAAAGATGCCGGACTATTAGTACCCGGATAGCGCTCCATTTCAAAGTCATCTAGCTTTAAGCTGAAGGGCAGCTCCATTAGCTTCGAACCAAAAGAAACTGCTACCATCAATTGGTCATTTCCAAAATTTTCAGCGCGACCGTAGACACCTTTTTGTCCCACCACAAAAGCTTCTTCTAGCTTACCATTAAGCTCTACTTGCATTTTTAAAGCCATTTTGCTGGTATTGGCAATTTTAGAATCGCCTGCAACAATGCTTTCCTTAACGGATTGATGAAAATCAGCAAAAACAAAGCGACTGCTTCTGGTAGAATATAAAGAGCGCATTTTCAAAGGGCTAGCCCTCCCCTTTTCTGGTAAAAGGGTATCCACTACTTGTGTGGCCATTGTCATTTGCGTCATTATTTCATCGTAAGAAATTCGCAACTTATTATCTGTATAAAAGATATTTATATGATTGGACTTAAAGGTATTAGTAAAGTTAAAAGCTTGTCCTCCAATTATTTTTGAAGTACCAGAGGCCAAGAAATACTCTTGTCTTCCGCCTTCATCGGCCATCACTATTTTTAGTAAGTTTTCTCCACTGGCATCCTCTATTAGTTCGGTTTTAGGATTAGGAAGAAAATCTGCTAGCCTTACTTTTATAAGATCATTACCAATTTGATACTCCTTTTCGAAATGGTTGGAACCTAAAGAGGCAAAAAGTACCGGCTCATTAACCTGATACTCTTGACCATTCTTAAAAAACTTTATTCCGAGATAAGTATTAGAACTTAAAAAGGTATTAGACTTTTCACCCTCGCGAATGCCCATCATACCTTCAAACCCAATATAGCGCGTTAGGGCCGCTCCAAGGATAATGATCACCATGGCAGCATGGAAAATTAGCAAAGCCCAACGCTTTCGAGGAATGAATTTATAGCGGATAATATTGTGGATTAAGGTTCCAGAAAAGAGTACCAATAAAACTTCAAACCAGGTTGCTTTATAAATTACCTTTTGCGCAGCGTCGGTACCAAAATCGTTTTCTATAAAAGTGGCCACGCCAATGGCTAAAGCAAAAAGCACTAAGTATAGCAGCGCCGCCTTTTCGTTAAAAAAACTAAACCATATCTTTAACAAGGGTGACTTAGATTTATTCATCATGGAACCAGAGTCGCATTTTCTATAATTAAATCGTAGCTATAGCCGGCCCCAAAATCACGATTTAAGACTAAAGTGCCTTTTAGCGTTACAATATGTCCTGCTGGTACACCTTCTTGCGAAGTAGCTACCAAATCAAAATCATCAAAGCTTCCATCTTTTAGGTGCAGCCAATTACGATCCATAATCGCCGGATTTACCTTAACTACTTTTGCGGTAATCTGAACCTCCTTATTGGCGTATTTTTCAGAATTGGCGATCAAGTCTTTGATCTTAATAGATCCAAGGCGATCATAATCCTCTTCAGAAATTGGCTTAGACTGTTCAATTCCCACCAACTTATCAATACTACTATTGCCCGGTTTACGAGCTGTTTTCGCCCTTAAACCCGAAACTAAATAAATTCGATCAAAACTGCGATTAAACTCGGTACTAAAATAATCTGTTTTGTATAAACCATCAGAATAAAGGTAGCTCTCTCCTTCTTCGTAGGCACCTTGTATAGTGGCAATCCAATATTCATCTTGGTCTTCTGCCACTCGTAAATAAGAATAGCGATCACTCTCTAACACTTCTAAAACCTCTACTTCATGCGCTGTTTTAGTTGTAAGGCTTTTATTGCCTTGCTCTGGCTTTTCAAAAATTGACTGGGCTGCTTCTTTGGCCGCGGGAGTGCTTTGCTCTTCAATTTTCACAGGGCCATTTGAGCAAGCCAGCATGCTAGTTAGCAGTAAAAAACTGCATAATGTTTCCTTCTTCATCTTAAAAATTAAATCTTTTGGTCAATCTTACATTCAATCTATAGGTAGTCTGCTGTCCAGACTGCGACATTTCTGCCAAGGTACCTAAGTCCCAGCCCCTATTAAAGCGATAACTTAGTTCTGCGCCATAATATAGTTGGGCAGGAACCACTATTTCACGATTCGTATAAAGGTAACTGAGGTAGCGGCAATAAACAGCGCTGTATAATTTACCTTTTGCAAAATATCGCGAATACCGCATGGAGTTAACTTCGCTGCGAAGGTATAAGGTGTTATTCAAATTAAAACGATAACTCATGGTCCCACCAATCCAAGGCAAGCGGCGGTAACTAATATAAGCCTGCAAATTAGCACCTTGTCGACCCGCATTTTGTTGAAAACGTGAGTTGTAACTTAAACCTAGATTAGTACGTTTTCCCAGTCGAAAGTTAGAGCGCAAGCGTAAACCTTGCCTCGCTTCTTGGTTCGCTAAAAGGCGTTCCACTTCGGTGTCGTATGTTTCAAAGAATATTATTTGTTTACGCGTGTCATAAGAGGCAAATACACGCCACCAGTCGGTAATTTTGAATCTGCTCGACACAAACAATGAGCTTAAACTTATCCCTGTTTGCGCTGCTGCGGTATCAAAGTTTTCGTATAAATCTACTTCCGTAGATGCGAAAAGATACAGCCTTGATCCAATTTGATTAGATGTCTGTAAATAAAGGTATCTGCGGTCAATCTCTCCAGTATTGCGTTGCTCGATAAAGCCCAAGCTTAATTGGCTCTGCCATGTATCACCTTTCTTTTCTAAACCTAAATAAGCTCCGTATTGAAATAAATTAGGGTTCAGACCAAAGTTTTCAAAGTCAGGACGAAAACCGGCTATTGCGCCAAAATAAAAGCCATTGGCATTATACTCTCCTTGTAAACCGTCAATTGCGCCTAGTGAGGAAGCTCTTCGATTTATTTTTCTACCAAGACTAAGTTTTACTTTATCGGTATTATAGTTAAGAGCGAGATTATACACATTAAAACGGCGATTATAGCCCCGAAAATCGTCGTAAAAGCGCAAGTTTTCTTGATAGTTAAAATAGCTTTCCAGTGAAAAATTACTCTCCGCAATATTTTCCATGTCGAAATTCACTCTCCCCACCATGCGACTATTACCTCGGTTTTTGTTTTCTGGAGAAAAAATAGAATAACTAGCAGCACTAACCCTTGCGTAAATACGCTCCTTGGACTTCACTCGCCGCTCTGTGATAGTTGAATCATTGGCCTTTTCCTTAGGGGAAGGAGACAGTTGCTTCTGTTCTACCTTCTTAGTCTCCTCTAGCTCAGGTTGCTTACTCTTTTTTAAATAAAACTTTTGCCCTTTGCTTATGCTACAATCGCCAATTTGCTTTGCAATACAAGAAACGGAAGACTTATTTACTACCATTAAACAAGCTTGTTCCCCCAAGACTTGGTCTTGGAAAAAGAGAGTATCACCTGCTTCAATACCAAATGTACTGGCAAATCTTATGTAAATATTAGTGCCCGAAATAAAACTAATTTCACCAGTTATCTTCTCTTGCGCCATTAGGCTGGCACCGAATAAAAAGAATAAAATTACGAAGGACTTTTTCATGACTAGCCTTCTCTACCATTGGGGTGACAACTATAGCAAGCATTACTCTCAAATCGGTAACCGCCCACATCGTCATGCTCATCGCGCATATCTGCTTGATTGCTATGTTCATGGCAATCAATACAACTAAAGAAGTTATAGTTGGAATTATTCGTGTGACATTCGGTACAGGAATTCCAGACTCCTTCATGATTTCCCGAATAAATTGGGAAATGCTGATCATCGTGCTGGCGGTATCCAGCTGGGGTCCACCCTGGATTAAGACTATGACAAAGAGTACAATCTGTTGTAAAGCCAGAGGCTCGATGATCTGGATTAGTGGTATTGTTAAAATCGTCTAAATGACAAGAAGAGCACTCTGAGGAAATGTCCGCGTAACTAGTAGACTTATGACATTCCTTACAGTCCACATTATTATGTCCTCCGGTAAGTGGAAAGAAATAATGAAAATTTTCTCCTCCCCAGTCTTGAGAAATGGGTTCATGACATTGTACGCAATCGGTGCCAAAGCCAGAGGCCAAATGATTAGGTTCTTGGGTGTTTAAATACTCCTCTCGATGACAATCGATACAGGCACTACCCAGTCTTTCCCAAGCCAGATTATTAGAAGAACGATGACAATCTGAGCAAGAAATAATGGCATGACTACCTTCTAATGGAAAACCATTTTGCTCATGAAGTTGAGGAATATCATTCACTAGCCAAGAATTCGCATCATGACAGCGCACACAGTCGTTTCCTACGGTCATTTGGTGCACATCACTATGGCAAGAAACACAAGTAGGTTCAGCATCCGAAAACTCTAGAGTATTATGACAATCCATACAATCTGTCGCTGCATGTTGCCCCTCTAAGTCGAATCCCGTTTGACCATGATCCCAGCTAATTTCGCTAAGCACTAAGGTCCAGCCCTCATTATTATGGCATTCTTTGCAGTCAATTTTAAAAGTTTCCCCGTGTGGGTTTTGCGCTACTAATCCTATATTAAGAATTAGCGCTAAGAAGAATGACAATCTATACATTGGAATTTTTCTATTTTATAATCGGTGGTGAAATCCCCGAAACTATTGGTAATTTCATTTTGATGACATTCCTTACAACCTACTTCTTGGTGCTTACCTTCTAAAGGGAATTCCGTTTTACTATGATCAAATAAGCTTGCTTCCCACAAAATAGTGCTGGCAGTATGGCAACTCTTGCAATTAGTAATTCCCGAATTTTCAAACTGATCGCCATGGATATTATCTTCTGCATGGCAGCTGTAACAATCACTAGCTAAACCATCGAACTCTTGTTTAAAGCCTAACTCGAGATTATTGTCTTCTGTAAAATGACAGGAGCGGCAATCCGTTTGCTGATGAGCTAGTTCTAAAGACCAATCCGTTTGATCATGATCGAATTCTAATTTAGCCCAAGAGTCTAATTGATGGCATGCTTTACAATCTTGATTGGGATAAAAACTACTATCAATAAACCCAGCGTGAATATCCTGGTGGCATTCGATACAATTAGTACTATTAAATTTAAAGCTCCACCTTTCATCCTCACTCGCCTTATGACAAGCGAAGCAGGGCGTAGCTATATGCGCACCTTCCAAAGGGTAATCGCTCGCTTGATGGTCTTCTATAGCAAAAGTTGTATAGCTAAACTTTTCTTGCAGACTGTGGCATTCCTTGCAATCCGGCTGACTAAGATCTGCCTTAATGAACTCTCCATCATGATAGTCATCATGGCAATCTAAACATTGGTTGAAGGCCAAGTCACGTTTGAAATCACCTCCTGTATGACACTCGGCGCATGAAACCGAACTATGTTGCCCTTCAAGAGGGTAATCCGTTAAACTGTGATCGAAGCGATTGGAGAGCTTTAGTTTTTGCCAAGAGTAAATAGAGTGGCAGTCCGTGCAAGATTCCCCAAACTTACCTTGATGTTCATCTTGGTGACAATCGGTACATTTTGCAAATGGAATGTCACTAAACTGTTGAAAGTCCTTACCATTAAGCGAAGTTTTTTTATGACATTTTATGCAGTCGACCTCCGCATGAGCGCCTTTTAAAGGATAATCAGTTTTGTTATGATCGAAGCCAATCAAGGTTTTGAAATCTTGAAAACCATGGCAATCAGTACAGGATTCACCCAGGGTGCTTTGATGATAATCCACATGACAGTTCAAGCATTCCTGCTCCATCCCTAGGTATGTATCTGCTCGCTTTTTTATTTCGGGAGAGGCAATGTAGTCAGGTTTATGGCAATCGCGACATTCAATTTTATCGTGTTGCCCTTTTAGTTTATATCCAGTTAAATTATGATCAAACTTTTCTTCATCTAAACGCACCGAGTTAAAGTTTAAGCCGTGGTGCTCGCTGTGGCAAGAAACACAAGATTTACTTTTCACTTCGGTAGATGCGTGATAACCACGATTGTTGTTAATAAGGAAATCGAGGGGTTTATGACAGTCGAGGCAAAGCTTTTCTGAAACCTTTGCCCCTAATTCGTGGCATTTAGTACAATTAGATAAGCCCTCTAAATCGGAGTGAGCCTTAGATAATTTACCCGGCGAAAATTGGGCAGAGAGGCTTAGGCCACTTAAAAGTAGAGCAGTAAAAAGGATTATGTTAAGGAATGGCTTCAATGCTTCTTTACTATTTTTCCAAATTTCTTATCCACTTCGATCCCGGCTTTTTCTAAAAATGGTATCGGTAATTCACCGCCCGCAAAAATATAAACACGGTCGTTTGCTAAACTGTATTCATCTCCTTGCGCATCTGTGTAAACAAGCTTTTCTTTTTCAATTTCTTTAAGATTGGTACCTAGTAGGAG
>CBFHVV010000065.1:0-16356 GCA_965658965.1 Croceimicrobium sp. | reverse complement strand
TAAATAGCGAATAGGCGAATAGGCCTCCATAAACTGCATCGCCTTAAGGCTGTCTTTTTGGGGGTCAAAACCCATCAAGTTTACAGTAATATCTAGTGGCTCCCGCAACATTGCCGGTAACTTTCGAATAAAACTATTCAAAGAATCTACCGTTTCGGAAAAATAAAGATCTTTCATTTCAGTCGGTCCATAAACATCAACCAAATAATCAATTTTTGGTAGCTGCCAGTCCGGATGCGCATCTGCATAAGCGTGCAAGGCCAGCATTAAGGCCAAATGTGCTCCCGCCGATTCACCCATCAAACCGATGCGACTGCTGTCAATTTTATACAGATCAGCATTAACTTTCAACCAATCTATGGCCTCAATTATGTCGTGGATATTTTGCGGAAAAGGGCTTTCTCCCCCTTCGGCAAGCGTGTAGCTGGGGGAGGCCACTGCAAAACCTGCTGCCCGAAGCTGCTCGATAGCGCCGTTAAAACGATTAAAATTTATGGACTCTTTTCGGCCTGTTATCCAACCTCCGCCGTGCACAAAAACTAGCAGGGGAGCAGCTTCAAACTTTTTTTGCGTAGGATGATAGAAATCCAAAGATTGCTTGGCATTATAATCAATATTGAAAGTGCTTTCCCCTTCAACCACTGGCGCAGTGGTATAAAATAAGAAGGATGGAAAAAACACCAAAGGAATTATCGGCAGTAAGAGCAAGAGCCACAGCCACTTCTTTCTTTTCATTTTAGAAGCTAAGAGTTTTTGCGAAGTTACTAAAGCAGTAGGTCAAACTAAGAAATTTATTGATTTTTGATTGCTTGGGCCTGCCCCTTTGGGTCGGGCTATACGCTACAAGTCCTCGCTCGTACCTCACTGTGGGCTTTTCGCTGCTATCCCTCAGGCAGGGCCTACGTTTCTGTTGGAAGTAGCATCTCCTAATAGCCACTTTTAGCCATCTGCAACTTAAAATTTTATTAGTAATTTAGGCTGCCAAATCTGAATCATGTTTCGTTCACTAATCCTAATTTCTTGCTTTTTCGCTTTTAGTTCTAAGGCTTTCGCTCAGCAATTTGACCGTACTTTTCAACAAGACTTAGTGGAAGAGTTAATTGCGGTAGATTCCATAGCACCGAATATTTGGAAAATGAGCTTTAGCTACAGTTGGGGAGGCTCTGGACCAAATTACAGTCAAAAGTTCCAGGCTTTATATTATCGTAAACAAGACTCATTAGGGCCTTTAAAAATGATAGATTATGTAGCGGACGATTATCGATATCATTTACCCTTACTGGAAATATCTGCGACTAAAAGTGTGTGGATTCAGTTTTATAATTCTTATCCCTTTTATTCAGCGCGCTGGATTGATTTAGAAGATAGTAGCGATCAAGAGTTTTACGACTTTTACGATTATATGGTTGCTTCTTTAAATTGGCAGTTTCAGGGAGATACTACTTTCGCCCTTTTTAATAGCCGAAGCTTTGAGGCATGGCGCGATTTAAGGAAGGGGAGCGATAGTATTTTCTTGGTAAAAATCGAGCCTAACAGCGAAAACTATCAAATTCTAGATACTTTTCTACTCGCTAGCCCTATCTATAGTCCGGGCAGCTTTTTCTTTGGCGACGATAGCGGTAAATTTGAATACATAAACGATAGTTTGCACTATCATTTTACTAGGGGTAAAAAAGAAGCCGATAGCGTTTACCTAGAACAAAGTGCTTATTATACAGGACCAAAGCAGAGTTTTAGTAGAGAAGCTTATTTCAATGCTAATTTTAATACTTATTTAAATTATTCGAATGGAAAGAAAAAGTTAGTGTTAGATAGCCTGGGCGCTGATCTACTGATTCTAGAGATCTTAAAGGATGGAACAGAATTAATTGAAAGAAAAGTAGTTTATCCTTATAAACTTGATGACTCACTTCGCGCTGTATTCGGATTTCAGCCAGTAGCGATTAGTTATCATTTTCAAGATGCTAAAATTACTACCTTATCCTACCTTAGTGCTGAGCGCGATAGCTTTGCATTTTTCCGAATGGAAGGTGATAGTGTCCTAGCCCGACAAAGTTTTGTAGTTCCTTCCAATCAAGATTTTCAACTAAGTCAAGCCCAGAGTTTCGCTGATGGTACATTTTTGCTTCTTGGCTCTATTGAGCACGGAAGGGATATCGGTTGGGACGCATGGTCTAGGCCGCATTTTAAATTACTTGGTCCTCGCACTAATAAGTGGCAGCAGGATTCCAAGGCTCCCTTTCAAGTTCATTTCGATACGGAGGGAAAAAGCCTAATTATTTTTTTCCCAAACTTTGCAGCAGAGCTCGATTATCGCATAATAGACGCCGCAGGTAGAAGCCTCCAATCAGGCAGTACCCGTGCGCAAATGCCAATTCCTATTGCTACTTGGCCTACAGCGATTTATTATTTGCAGCTTTGGACTCGCGATGGAAAATACTTCGGGCAGCAGCCTTTTTTTAAGCATTAGAGCTAGCTGGTGGGAAGGATTTTATTCAAAACCGCAGTAAACTACAAGCGCAGATAAGGTTTTGTGGAGCTAAGACTTCGCCGCATTTCCATAACTTAGCCTTCTAAATTTTTAGCATGATAACTTCGCTTAAAAAGGCTCTAGGCCTCATTATTACTTTATTCTTTGTTTCTAATCTTTGCGCACAAACTGAGCAATTAGCTACCAATGATCAGGGTAAACCTTGGTTTGTAGATGGTCAAGCACAGATTGTTAAAGACTTTAGTAATTACGAAGAATGGCTCCGTCACGACCTCTGGGTGGAAACAGAGTTTGATAGCGATAAGGATGGTAAACTGGACCGTATGCACGTGTCGGTTACTCGGCCAGCACAAACCGAAGAAGGTTTAAAACTCCCAGTTGTTTATAATAGCAGTCCCTATTTTTGCGGGGTTGCCGAAGAGGCTGAAGGCCTTTTTTGGCAGGTTAATCACGAGTTAGGCGAGATTGGCCCCAAGCGTACACACGTGGAAGTAAAAGCTCGCACTAATCGGCCGGTAATCTCCAATGCCCATGTGGTAAAATGGGTGCCACGTGGCTTTATTGTAGTGCATTCATCCTCTCCTGGAACAGGATTGTCAGATGGAGCTCCAACGATTGGTGGTGAAAATGAATCTTTAGCACCTAAAGCCGTAATAGAGTGGCTGGCCGGAAAAGATAATGGTTTTGAGAGCCGCAGAGGTACTAAAAAAGTAAAAGCCTATTGGTCTACGGGTAAGGTGGGAATGATTGGCACTTCTTATAATGGAACTTTAGCTTTAGCAGCTGCCTGCACTGGCGTAGAAGGGCTTGAAGCAATTATACCAGTGGCGCCCAATACCTCTTACTACCATTATTATCGCAGCAATGGCTTAGTCCGTTCACCGGGTGGCTATTTAGGAGAAGATGTCGATGTGCTTTACGATTTTATCCATAGTGGAGATTCAACTAAAAGAGCGGCAAATAATAAGCGGGTTCGGGACGGTATTTTAGCAGCTGGTATGGATCGTAAATCTGGCGACTTTAATGAGTTTTGGGCTTCTCGCGATTATCTTTTAAAAATGGATAATATGAAGGCGGCTTTATTAATGTCACATGGTTTTAACGATTGGAACGTAATGCCTGAGCATAGTTACCGCATTTATCAAAAAGCCAAAAAAATGGGCTTGCCAACGATGTATTATGCGCATCAATTTGGCCACGGGGGAGAACCCCCTCTAAGTCTTACCAATAAGTGGTTTACGCGCTATTTATTCGGGATTGAGAATGGCCTTGAATCTGACCCTCGTGCTTGGATAGTGCGTGAAGGAGATCTTCCTAACGAACCTACTGCTTATGAAGATTACCCCAATCCCAAAGCAGAGAAAGTAAGCTTGAACCTTAGCCAAACAGATAATTACAATGGCAGCTTAGGCTTCCAATCTTCTGAAGCTAAAATGCAGTGGAGCGATGATTTCAATTATGCGCTAAAAGATTTGGTGATGGCTGAAAATTCTACAAATCGTCTCTTGTTTCGCAGTAAGACTTTGCAGGACGATTTACATCTTTCGGGTTTATGTGAGGTGAAACTAAATCTTTCAATTTTAAATAATGATGCTGCGAATCTATCAGTAGCTTTGCTTTCTCTGCCCTGGCAAGAGGGAGAAGATGTACCAATTACCGCTAACGTAGTTACCCGTGGCTGGGCCGATTTACAGAATTACAAAAGCCTTTCGAAAAGCGAAACCTTAAAAGAGGAGGAATATTATACCCTTAACTTTTCATTAAATCCAGACGATCAAGTTATTCCCGCAGGGCAGCAGCTAATATTGGTATTATTTTCGAGCGATAAAAACTTTACCCTCCATCCAGAACCAGGAACGGAACTTAGCATAGATTTAAAGAACTCTAGCCTTAGTATTCCTGTAGTGGGAGGGAAAGAACAATTAATGAAATGCCTAAAGGAGGATGAATAACTATTTTGGAGAAAAGCAATTTAGTCAGTCTAATGCATTAAGCATCAATGATTTTCCTGCCGATTTCGAAGACTGTGAATTTAGAAATTACGATTTCAGTACTTTAAACCTTAGCGCTTGTCGTTTTACAGATTGCTATTTTGAGGCTTGTAATTTCAGTGGAGCGAAAATGCTTCAAACAGCTTTGCAAAACAGTAGCTTTAAAGATTGTAAAATGCTTGGTCTAAGCTTTGAAACCTGCAGTGAATTTGCTTTTAGCCCGAACTTTGAAAATTGTAACCTGCAGCATAGCTCCTTCTATGGTATGCAATTTAAAGGGGCGAGTTTCTTAAACTGCAATCTCGGCATGGTAGAATTTACCGCGGCTAACCTGCAGGCAGCTAATTTTGAAAACAGTGATTTAAACGCTGCTATTTTTAGCCAATGCAATTTGGAAAAAGCCAACTTTAGTAATAGCCTCAACTTTAATATTGATCCTCTCAATAATCGTATCAAAGGAGCTATTTTTAAAAATGAAAACCTTGCTGGCTTGCTTCAAGGTTTTGGCATTAAGATAAAACCTTAGCCGATGAACAAGGAAGAGATTATTAAAATGTATCAAGATCTTCATTCTGAGATGGAGGCCTTCCTGCCAGAGCTAAATGCGGAGGAAAAAAAGAAGGATATTAATGGGAAATGGTCGGTGCTTCAAAATTTAGATCACCTTAATAAGGTCTTTGTTCTTCTAAATCGCGCTGTATCCAAACCTAAACTGCTCTTGCGTTGGGCTTTTGGAAAACCCAATAGGCCGGGTCGTAATTATGAGGCCCTAGTGGCGCGCTATCACCAAAAGGCGCAAGGACCAGCAGTGGCACCAGAAGAATACCGCGCTCAAGAAAACCTAAACCTATCTGCAATAGCGGTAGAACAAGAATTTAAAATAGCTAGCGAAAAATTTATTGGCCTTATTGAGCGTAAGTGGAGTGATAAACAATTAGACAAGTATCTTTTAGTGCATCCGCTTTTGGGGAAGCTAACCATTCGTGAAATGCTCTATTTTGTGCACTGGCATACTAAGCATCATTTTAGTGCTATGCAGCTAGCACAATCCTAAGCACTTTTAAGGCGGCGCTTGAGAATCTCTTTTTTCAAGCGTTTACGAGACCATGTTTGCCCCCTTTCATAATAATTGCCCTTGCTCATTATGCGCTTGCGCTTCTTAGCGTAGATCTTCTCATTAAGTTGTGCCCAATTTCTATAGTACCGATGCAAGAAGCTCTCAGAATCAAATTGATATTGTTTTTCTCTAAAGGCCGCAGCAAAACGAAGATACCTATCTGCCGAAGCGATTTTTTGATAAACTATATTTTTTGAAATATTACCTTTTACTTGGTTTCCGTTTAGCCACAGTTTTGGCTCGGAACAGAGAAAAAGTGAAATGACTAAGTTTTTTTGCTGGGGGAAGTTTTCTTGAGAGCCAATAGTAAGGGATTGATTTGAAAGGCTTAGTAGGTAATGTTCGTTTAAAACAGCATCCTTTAAATAGCCCAAGCAATTTGCTCCATTTCCTTCCCGTAAAAAGAGGGTATCCCCTAAGCTAATTTTAGGTTTTGAATTTAGTAGATTAGTATCTGCGCTACTTTGCCAAATGTCAATTAAGACTAATTTTTTAAAATGCCACTGAAGTATCTGACCAGTGGATAGCTCTTCACTAATGGAGTCATAACCCACATATTTTAATTCTAAGATATTTGCTTTGAGCGATTTAAGAAATGTTCTTGGGCCTGTGCAGGAACAGGCATGCGCTTTAAGGCCTAAGATGATAAGAAGAAAGAGTATTTTAATTTTCATCTGGCTCGATAAAATTAAATGGTAGATGAAAATAGCCCTTTTGCGAAACTCCTTCGCTCTGCAGCGGAAGCCATGGTCCACTTTTCAAAGCTCTTTCCAAAGCGTATTTATTGTAATCATCACGAAAGCCTTTTAGTAATTTCGTTTGGTAAACTTTACCCTGCTCATTGATATAAATTTCTACAAAAACCCTTACTCTCTCCTCGGCGTAATTATCATCCATGGCTTGGAAATTAGTAATGGTAAGGAGCTCCGCAATAGATTGAGAAGAGTCGAGCAATTGCGGATTTAAAATCTTTTTAGGCAGGCTGTCAATGGTTTGAGCTAAGCTAATTATTGACTCGTCATCTTCTTCCCCAGAATATTCTAATTCATCGATAAACACTCTATTCTGCTTTTCAAAAAGGTTTATCAGGGGATTAGTTTTCTTAAGCTTGTTTAAGGAGTCTCCTTTTATAAGGCAATCAGGGCTTATACCCTCTGAAAATTTCACGCGATAGATCGCAAGAAAGTCGCGAAGAACTTTAGCGCTCTGAGCGGGGTCTCTCGGCAGTTCAATCATCTTGTCGAGCATATCGATTTGATGCTTTTTACCGAGGGCACGATAGCTGTAGTGCGAACCAGATTTTAATTCCCAGTGTTTCGTTCCTAAATTCAAGGCTAAACGCGCTTTACGATAAATGGGTTTATTTAGATAGACTTGCTGAGCATATAAGTCATCCATAAAAATACTTATCGTATCGCCTAGTTTAAACCAAATGCCTTTTTGTTGCAGGATAGCCTCAATCTTAAAGTCGCTAAAGGGACCGTGGTTTTTTATAATCTTCGCAAATACCACTAAATCTGAATCGAGTAAGGTATATAGCTCACTTGCACTAGGACCATAACAGTTAATAGTTTCAACTGTGTCTTGCGCTTTTAGCGAGCTTCCCAAGAAGTGGGCAATAATAAGTGAGAAATAGAAAGTCTTCATAAATTTAAGAAGCGCTATCCTTTAGGGTTATGGCGAATTTAGCAATTTTGGTACCATTTTACAGGAACTGTATTTTTCACAAGAAAAAACAAAAGCTATTCTCCCAATAAGCTAAAAGTACCATTTAAAAGGAACTGCTTATCGCGATAAGCTGGCGGAAGTTCAAAGCCAAAACTTTCTTCCGTACTAGCCTTAACATCTAATTGAATGATCTTAAAAAAGTATTGGTCTCCCTTTTTCTTGTCTAAAACCAAAGCTTCATAATGCGCACCTTTTTGTACCATGGCTTCACGGCCCAAGGAGAAAAGGTACTTGCTGTCGCTGATAATTTCTACTTCAATATAGGTTCCAGGATTAAGCTTTTCGGTATAATCGTCTTGCTTTAAGGAAGCGTGCACTAAAACACTGCGCTTATCCAAATCTATAACCGGACTAATTAAGTCAATGCTTGCCTGAAACTCTTTATTAGGATAGTTTGCTAATGAAAAGCTCAAGTCTTGGCCCAGTTTTACTTTAGGAAGATCTTTTTCATAAATGGTTATAGCAAGTTTTAAGTTTTTAGTATCTACTATTTCAAGAGCTGTTTCGTTGGGACTTAAAAATTGGCCTCTACTAATTTGGACTGTGCTGATATACCCATCAATAGGTGCAGTTATTTTTATCGTACTTTTTAGCTTTTCTGGACTTAAAGTTTCAGTCTTGATATTCATCAGCTCAAGCTTTCGTTTTAAGGAGGCATAGCGTGCCGCAGTTACCTCGTAATCTGACTTTGCTTGCTGGAACTTTTTTTCAGAGCTAACTTTTTCCGCTGCCAATCCTTTCTGACGCTCAAAATCATCTTTATAAAAATTCAGCATACTCTTAGTTTCTAGAAACTCTTGCTGAATTACTAAATATTCTGGGTTTTCTAATGTGAAAAGCGTTTGGCCGCGGCTTACTTTTTGTCCTGCTAACAGAGAAGTTTCCTTTACGTAGCCTTCAAAATAGCTACTAAGACGTTGCTTGTTTTCTGGGCGGGCTTCTAAAATACCACGAGCTATTATACTTTCTTGAAAAGCGATTTCCTTCGATTGTCCTAATTGCATGTTTGCAGATTTAAACTGCATCTCCGTTAAAACAATCTCCTGATTATTTCTTTCTGCTTCTATGGCTTCATTTTCTGGTGATTTATTGCTGCAAGAGAAGCTGAAGAGCAGCAAAAAGGAAAATAGTATCGGATTATTTTTAGAATGGGTAATTTTCATTTTAATTATTTTAACTGGTAGTTCAGCTTGATTACGGTAAGATTATAGGCCAGCAGATTATCGAGATAATTCTTTTTTAATTCCGCTGCGTTTTCTAGAAGTACAGAGTATTCAATGAAATTTATTTCTCCATTTTGATAAGCCATTTGAGCATGTTTTAAGATTTCTGTGCTCAATTCTTGACCTTTATTTTCAAAGTATTGAATCCCCAACTGCCATTTCTTAAGCTCTTGGTAGAGCTGTGCTCTTTCAGTACTTAATTCTACTCTTAAGTTTTCGCTAAGAGCACGGGATTTTTCCAAGGAAATTTTCTGAGCTTTGATTTTTGCGCTTTGTGCACCAAACCAAAGGGGAATACTTAAGCCTGCCTGAAATCCTTGATAGATGGTATTGGGCGCTAAAGCGTTATTGCCTTGGAAATATTCAACTGATAAATCCGGTAACATTTGACTGCGCGCCAAGCGGATTTCTTGTTCTTTTAGCACTTCCCTTTGCTCAGCCAAAGCTATACTAGGATTAGACCTAAGACTATCATCTATTTGCACTACCAACAAGGGGAAACCCACTATTGCAAGCTCAGTTAGGGAGTCAATTTGCAAGAGTTTTTGCAAGTCTAAATGCGCTTTATCCAGATCAGCAAAACTTTGTTCCATTTTTAACTGGGTGCTTCTAGCTTTGCTTTCAGCATTTATTTTATCCAGGTAATTTGTTTCACCAAACTCAAAACTCTTAGCTGAGGCTTCGGCACTTTTTTGGTAAAGGCTATCGAGGTAAGCGTTTATGGCAGTCTTTCTTTGCCAATAAAGTATCTGGAAGTAGGCCGCTGTAACCGAGGCTGCCAGCGATTTCTCCTCCCATAGGTATTCTATTTGCGCTTGATGATATTCTTCCTTTTTTAGTTTTCGTTGTGCTCCATAAACACTCGGGAAAAGAAAATTCTGTTGTACGCCCCAAACTCGCAAAGCGGCATCGTTGGGGGCCAAGTTGTTCTCATCAAAACTGTAATAAAGACTGGTTTTCTCCAAATTGAAAGCACTGGCAATTAGGCTTTCTTTCTCCTTACTGCTCAAGGCAGATGCCTTTATTTTCTGATTATTCTCTAAAGCAATTTTAATCGCTTCTTCTAAAACTAAGCCTTTGTTTTGGCCCATACTGCTAAAGGGTAAAAGGGCTAGTAAAAGTGCACCAACTGCCATTTTAGATTTATTTCTCCCTTTTTTTAGCACTATTTTTCTTGAATCGAAAATGGCGTATAAGATGGGAAGGACAATAAGAGTTAAGGCGGTAGCAGATATTAAACCACCTACCACTACGGTGGCTAATGGCCGCTGCACTTCTGCACCAGCTGAGCTAGAAATTGCCATAGGTAAAAAGCCTAAAGCGGCAGCAGAGGCGGTTAAAAGGACAGGCCTTAATCGCGACTGAGTGCCTTTGATAATTCGCTCGGTCATATCACTAATTCCCTGGGCTTTAAGCTCTTTGAACTCCTCAATAAGAACAATGCCATTTAACACAGCTATACCGAAGAGCGCAATAAAACCAACACCAGCGGAAATGCTAAAAGGCAAGTCCCGTAGATATAGTAAAAGTACTCCGCCAACGGCCGAAAGGGGTATGGCACTATAAATAATTAAAGCTTCTTTTACCGAGTTAAAGGCAAAATAGAGTAAAATGAAAATAAGCAGTAATGCAATGGGAACAGCAATGCTTAATCGCTGACGTGCCGTTCTTAAGTTTTCAAATTGTCCACCGAAATCTATTGTATAGCCTACTGGCAAATTTACTTGAGCCTGAATGGTCTTTTGTACCTCTTGGACTACCGATTCCAAATCGCGGCCACGAACATTAACGCCAATTACAATTCTACGCTTAGTATCATCTCTAGAAATCTTGGCTGGACCTAAAGCATACTTAATATCGGCAAATTCGCTAATGGGATAATGTTCGCCATTGGCGGCCATGATGGAGGCATTTTTAATATCGCCTAGGTCATTTCGATGATCTTTATCAAAACGTAAAACCAAATCAAAGGAGCGTTCCCCTTCAAATACTTTTCCTGCTGAAGTACCCGCAAAGCCAGTAGAGATTATCTGATTAAGCTCGGCAATATTAATTCCGTATTTCGCTAATTTGCGTCGATCATATTTTACTGACATCTGCGGAAGCCCAGCTGTTTTCTCAACACTAATATCGGCTGCCCCCTCAATGTTTTTTATCGCTTCTTCCACTTCTAATGCTTTGCTGTATAAGATATCGAGGTCTTCCCCAAAAATCTTTATCGCTAAATCGGAACGAGTGCCGGTGATAAGCTCATTAAAACGCATTTCAATAGGTTGGGTAAATTCGTATTCCACCCCAGGGATTTTAGCTAAAAGCGCTTCCTTAAAAGTATCGGCTAACTGATCCTTAGTTTCGGCGCTCTTCCACAGATCCTTTGGCTTGAGTTTAATGATCACGTCACTTTCTTCCATAGACATAGGGTCGGTGGGAACTTCCGCCGCTCCTATGCGTGTTGCAATTTGCTCCACTTCAGGGAAAGCCATTAATACTTCTTCAATTTTAGTGGTAATTTCTACCGTCTCTTGTAATGAAGTACCGGTTTTTAAGACTGGCTGAATTACAAAGTCACCTTCATCTAAAGTCGGAACAAACTCTCCTCCCATACTATTAAAAATTAAGCCAGCACCCAATAATAAGGCTGCCGACAGGCTCAATACCAAGGCCTTTTTATTTAGAGCCCACAACATGGTAGGGCGGTACCGATTCTTTAAAAATTCAATTAATCGGGTGGAGAGGTTCTTTTTATTAGAATCCGTAGGCTTAATAAACAAGGAAGCCATTACCGGAACGTAAGTAAAGCAGAGTAGCATTGCCCCGGTTAAGGCGAAGCTAAATACCAGTGCCATTGGTCTAAACATTTTCCCTTCTACGCCCACTAAGGAGAGAATGGGAATAAAAACAATAATAATTATTAACTGCCCGAAAACTGCCGAATGCATCATCTTTGATGCCCCTTTAAAGGTGATTTTATCTTTTAAGTCCTGACGGTTACTTTTGTTAAGCTTAAGAATATTGTCTTTTTCCGAGCTAATCTTAAAAGCGATATACTCAATGATAATAACAGCTCCATCTATAATTATCCCAAAATCTATTGCCCCTAAACTCATTAAGTTGGCGTCTACTCCAAAAATATACATCAGCGAAAGTGCAAAAAGCAGGGTAAGAGGAATAACCGAAGCTACCACGAGGCCAGAGCGCCAATTGCCGAGTAAGAGAACAACTACAAAAATTACAATTAGGCAGCCAAGAATCAAGTTTTCAGCAATGGTAAAAGTGGTTTTGCCGATTAGTTCACTTCGCTCCAAGATGGGGTTAATTTTAATGCCAGGTGGTAAGCTTGCTTGTACTGTCGCCACCCTTTCTTTCACTGCTTCTATTACTGCTTTAGAATTCGCATCTTTTAGCATCATTATTTGACCCAATACTTTTTCGCCTTCGGCATTGCCAGTGATGGCACCAAACCTTGGGGCATGCCCAAAATTAACTGAGGCCAAATCCTTAATAAGTATGGGAACATTATTTCGACGTTCTACCACGATGTTTTCGATATCGCTCAAGCTTTCCAATAAACCCTCAGCTCTAACAAAATAAGTTTGTTCTTGCTTTTCTATATAGGCACCGCCAGCAATGCCATTATTATTTTCTAGCGCCTGATATACCTTACTTATGGGGATATTTAGGCTGCGCAATTGCGCTGGGTTTATGGCAACCTCGTATTGTTTTAAATAGCCTCCCCAGGTGTTTACTTCAACTACACCGGGTATGCCCGATAATTGGCGCCTTACAACCCAATCTTGAATGGTTCTGATATCACTTAAGCTATACCATTCTTTATAAGCAGAGTCAACATCAATTACATATTGATATATTTCCCCTAAGCCAGTTGTAACCGGCCCCATAAAGGGTTTTCCAAAATTTGCGGGAATCTGCTCTTCGGCAGATTTTATTTTTTCGGCAATTAATTGTCTGGGTAAATAAGTGCCCATCTCGTCTTCAAATACTACTGTTACCACCGAGAGCCCAAACTTAGAAACCGAGCGTATTTCTTTTACCCCAGGTAAATTGGCCATTTCCAATTCTACCGGATAGGTTATAAACTTTTCTACGTCTTCGGTTGCCAAATTTCGCGAGGTAGTAATTACCTGAACTTGATTATTGGTAATATCAGGAACCGCTCCAATGGGCAGATTCATTAGCGAATAGATGCCGCCGCCTATCAAAACGAAAGTGAAAAGGAAAATAATTAGCTTGTTCTTCAGGCTAAAGTGAATTATGCGGTCTATCATGGATAGTTTATTTAAAGGCAAAGGTAAATGCCAAGAAGAGTAGAGCTGAATTTTAAAGCTTAAGAATGGCTTAAGATATCTTAGGAAAAACCAGTTTAAAACAAGCTCCTTGGCCAAGTTGACTGGCTACATCTAGCTGTGCATCAATACTCTCTGCCGCTTTGCGAGCGATGGCTAATCCAAGGCCATTTCCTTTAATGGTATTATGAGCAATGGTATCCGAGCGATAAAAGCTATCAAATATTTTTAGCTGCTCACTTTCTTTTATACCAATTCCCTCATCACAAATGCTAAAGCTAATTCCCTTCCCTTCTTGGTTAATAGCGAGCTTAATCTTTGATCCTTTGGGAGAGTATTTTATTGCATTAGAAATTAGGTTCTCCAAAATCAAATCGCAATAATATTTATCTACTTTAAAGGGTTCTAAGTAATGGTATTGATAGTCGATATTAATTTTTTGCTCCGTAATGCTTTTTGAAAAGCGCAGAATTATTTCCTCAACTATCTTTTTTAAATCTTTTTGTTCCTGCAGCCGATTTATTTGGTGGTTGTCAATTCTTGCAATAATTAGCAGTTGCTCGGCGCTTTTACTCATGCGGTCAATTTCGCTAATACAGAAGCGAATTTTTTCTTCATATTCTTTTTGTTCTCTACCTCGGCGTATCAGCACCTCCAAAGTTCCTTTCAGCACAGCTAGAGGCGTTCGTAGTTGGTGAGAAGCATCCGCTGTAAACTGTCGCTCACGAATGATTACTTTTTCTATGCGATCGAGTAGGTGGTTAAAATTTAATGAAAGGTTATGAATTTCGTCCTTTTTAGCGGGAAGTTCAACCCGTTCGCTCAAATTATTGCGGTTAATATGATCCATACTTTGGCTCAGTGACTTAATAGGTTTAACCAGACGACCCGCTAGTGTGCGCGAGAAAAAGAATAGCACAATTACAATTACCGCAAAGGAAATAAACAAAGTCTGGAATAACTTCTCCAGCACACTTATAGCGGACTCTAAGGACATTGCAGCTAAAATATAACCGCTAGTTTTACCATTATTCTGTAAAGCTATTTGTGCAGTTCGTACCCTTTGTCCACCTATGGTTTGATTGTAAAACTCCTTGGTATTATTGCTGTTGAAGTGCAAAGAGTCGCTTTTTAGGTTAGGCGAACGCCCCATAATCTCACCTTTCGTATTTACTATTTGAATAAATACAGGGTTTACCTGAACTTCCCTATGCTCGCGCTCCTCCCATTCTTCCATGTTCATAAAGCGCAGTTCATCTGCTTTTAGCTGAACCTCTTCGGTGTGTTTATTTAATTCATAGCTTAGGTCACGGTCAATGTTAAATAAAACTACCTCTTCTACTACCCAGTAAATTCCGCTAAAAACTGCCGCCATGAGCAAGGAAGTAGCGATCAAATAATTTAGAGCAAGGCGATCTTTAATTTTTAAATTCATGCTTCCTGAATTAGGTAACCAATACCACGCACAGTTTTAATCATAGTAGCTGCCTCACCTAGCTTTTTACGCAAAGCATTGATATAGACGTCAATAACCCCAGTATCATAATCAAAGTGAATATCCCACACATCTTCAATTATTTTGCTTCGAGAACAAACTTCACCTTGCTGTGCCATTAAGTATAGAAGTAATTCAAATTCCTTTTGAGTCAGATGAACTTCTTCCGATTTTACAAAAACTTGGCGGCTACTAGCTAGCACTTCGAGGCTTCCGATTTTCAATTTTTTAAGAGCGACCTTAGCACGTAATTGTACTTTTATCCTTTCTAATAACTCACTAAAGTTAAAGGGCTTTTTAATATAGTCATTGGCGCCTGCTTGCAAACCCGTAATTATATCATCGGTTGTATCACGAGCGGTTAGAAAAATTATTGGAGTTGTAATTCCTTGGTTACGAATGCTTTCGCAGATTTGTAAGCCACTGCACTCCGGTAGGTTCCAGTCCAGTAAAATAATATCATGTTCTTGGTTTAGAGCTAAGTCCATCCCTTGTTGGCCAGAATATGAAACGCTCACTTTATAGGCTTCTTCTTCTAATCCTTGCTGCAGAAAGTTAGCAATACCTATTTCGTCCTCCACTATTAATACTCGCATTAAGCAAATTTCCGCATTATAAACTAAGCACTTTGGCATCGATTCTTAAGATTCGTTTAAGATTAGCTTTTGCATCCCCAGCCGTCAAAATTCTATTTAAGTTTGTAGTAGATAGTTTTTAATTATCTCAACCAAACTTATTCTTATACATTATGTCGCGTATCTGGCATCAGATATACATCTGGGCGATGGTACTTATAACTTTGCTGGTTACAGCGTTTTTAGCTATCAGCGGTTATGAATACTATCAAACTCCTTTAGAAGAAAGGTTCTATCAAGATTCTCACGCTTACTTAAAAGCGAGCGGTATTTTCGGTCAAGGATTAGGAGTTATTGGTACTTTTTTAATTCTCTTTGGCGTTGTGCTTTATATTTCGGCGAAAAAGTATGGTTTTTTAGAACGATTTATTCGCCTACGCTATCTTTTAGAGTTTCATATTTTCTTGTGTACCCTAGGGCCAATAATGGTTCTTTTCCACACTACTTTTAAGTTTGGAGGTATTGTCTCTATCGCTTTTTGGTCAATGATAATCGTGGTATTAAGTGGCGTAGTAGGTCGTTACATCTATAATCAAATACCACGCACCATTAATGGCCGGGAGTTAAGCTTAGCGGAAATTAAAACGCAACAGGTAGCAAGTCTTTCTATTCTCGACGATTTGTTAGGAATCAATTCTGAATTAAAATCTCAAATTCTTCAATACAATAATCCTCATGCCTGGGGAATAAAAAATTATCTCTACGAAAGGAAGCATAGTAAAAGAATAAACTCTCAAGTAGTTTCCCTCCCTTTAGGAAAAAAGCAGAAAGCTTTGGTTCTTCAATCGGCTGAAGTGGGACGAAGAATGGAAAGAAGAATTGCACGTTTAGCTACCATGCAGAGGCTTTTTAAACTGTGGCATGTATTTCATCGTCCTTTTGCCTTAATAATGTTATTAATTGTGGTGGTTCATATTGCAGTGACCTTAACCATGGGGTATCGCTGGATATTTTAAAAAGAATGGAAGAGTTAATTATATATGGAGTTACTTTTCTGGTTTGCTTAGCGATCGTGTTTTATTATGTTTATCGAGGCAGCAAACGCTCCAAAGTTGTTCAGCAAAAAGTGGAACAAGCTAAGGAAGATGGTCGTTTTGAGCCTGTTTCTTTACATCCTTTCATCGATTTAAACACCTGTATTGGCAGCGGTGCTTGTGTAACTGCATGCCCAGAGCAAGATATACTTGGTTTAATTGATGGACAAGCAACCGTAATTAACGCCTCTAGTTGTATCGGACACGGTGCTTGTTTTCATTCTTGTCCTGTAGACGCAATTTCTCTCAGAATTGGCACCGAAAAAAGAGGAGTTGACTTACCGCATGTTAAACCCAATTACGAAACTAATATTAGCGGGATTTATATTGCTGGCGAA
>CBFHVV010000064.1:16170-16473 GCA_965658965.1 Croceimicrobium sp. | reverse complement strand
TTTTGAACAGCAAGAAATGCTGAATTACATACACGATAATTAAAATTTTGACGACCAGCAATAAAATTGGTATTGTCAAAATGAGTATATGGAGTGTACCCAAGACCGAAAACAGCGGAAACAGTGAGATTTGACCCGAGATAATACTCAACATTTACGTTAAAGGCTTCGGAGAGAAAATTATAATCATTAGTTATTGCCGTTATGTTATTATCCTCTATATAGTCTCCATAACAACAGGTTGTCCCGCAACTATTTAAAAACAATTCATACCGACCACTTGACATCGGAAGCACTTGATCA
>CBFHVV010000064.1:12356-16160 GCA_965658965.1 Croceimicrobium sp. | reverse complement strand
AATAAAGACCTGGATCCAAAATAGTATCGGTAAATTCTTCGTAGTCGTTCAACGTATTTTTCTGAATTAAAAGAGCACCAGTTTCATCATAAATACCAATTCTTGTATCAATATCCTGATTTTGATCATGCCCCCTAACTCCTAAAGTATATATGCTTCTAGTCTCAATTTCAAACCAGGCCCAGTCTTCATCTGCTGTGTAAACGTCATAAACAACTGGATAGGGATGATTCGTACCGATACGTTCGGGGTTTTTATGGTGGCCACGTAATTGCGGGTCCTCAAATTGGAGCCTATTTCTAAGAGGCTTATTTTCAAAAAACTTTTCTCTATTAAACGCAAATTCCACCTCAGATCCTGCTCGATTTGGAGGAAGCGTAATCCATTGGACGGGAACACCGTCTGGCTCATAAACATCTATATGTTCAGCGTAACCAATCATTGGGTAATTACCCTTGCTTTGGTCATCGAGAACTTCATACATCAGGGCCATTTGCTGTCCGGTAAACTGCACTCTCGCCCGACCCCCTTGGTGATACGACATGACATTAAAGGTGGCTAAATCCCAAACGACACCATCCTTATCTTGTTCTAAACCTGTATACTCACCAAGTCTATTGAGATCCCCCCATGGAACCCTTGCATCTCCGGGAGTATCACATAGCTTATCTCCGTAACGTGCACAAGTTAGTTTTCCAGAAGTACAGGTCATAGCAGTTCTGCTAACTTTTTCCTGCTTGCAGGCTACGGATTCCCCGTTATGGTCTTTTGGCCAAACTGCATCATGCGTATGGTCTAAATTTAACAAATGACCAATTTCATGACTAATTGTATTTGCAATTTCCCACAATGGTCTACGATTAGCTGCACCTCCTACCCTTATGGCAGTTTTAAACTCGTATTCTGTGTAAAAATACCATGCTGGTTTATTTGCAAAACCATTAGAATTCCCACCGCTTTTACTTTCCATTTGATCAAGCAAATAAATATTAATCGCATTTTTTCTATAATTCCCTGGTTTCTGGGTAAAATCGTAAAAGTCATATTTATTGAAAGCTTCATATCTTTCATCGTAAGAAAGGTCATAAATAGCATCATCAACGCGCCGCTCGATTCCTAGTAAGTAGAATTGAATACCTGTTGCGCTTGATACCGGGTTGTCATCATTTGCGGCATCCGAAATGAAATTCGCGCCATCAGCTTGATGCCATGCGGTCCTTTGTCCACCTTTAAATAAGTCATTCACCCTTCTTATTAGATATTCAACTTCTTCCTCGGTAATATTAGCACCATTTGCATTAGTGGAACTTTCCACAATAAATACTTTAATTGGAATCCAATAGATAGGTGAGAGAAATCCTCCGCTTAATTGGGTATTACTTGATTTTGCTAATAGATCTGGGCCGTTGAGAGAGTCTATTATGGATTTTTTACTTAAATATATTGAATCAAGTCGGCCTAAATCATAAGAGTACGACTCCCATGTAGAATCCATTTCATAGGAACTTCTTGTGTCACACTGGGCGTATCCACTGACGTAGGTAAGAATAAGCAGCGCTAAGGTTTTAAAAATCTTCATTTGGTTAATTGTATTAGTAATTCGTCAGATGATGCATCTAATAGATTGAGATTTGATAATTGAGGGTTATCCGGGCATCCTGTAAGAATTGTGTCGCGGTTGTAAGCCAAAAACTTCCAGCCTATCATATTTTCTGCTGGTGCGTACCTGTAAATTGGAAAAGCATCTAAATCACAATCAAGTAATTGAGCTAATTCTCTGGAAAACCCAAAATGAACTGTATCGATTCGGTTTTCACTAAAATGCACAGTCCAAACTAAGCTATTCGGTACGTTTTCCACTCCTCTTCCATAGAGATCCTCAAGGTTTGAAAGGTTCCTCTCATAATAAAAAGAAAGCCCTGGGTTTGAAGCAAAAGCAAGAACTTGAGTTTTTAAATTGACTTTAGTCCCTTCCTCATTTACTAGGTAGGGCTTATCATAGAAGGAGTCAGGCTTGTTTTGGAGATATGTTTGATAATCTGGAAAAATTGATTCCCCTTGAATATCAACAAACTTAAAACCATATCTAGGAATGGGCTCTGTCCGGTCTTTGGTGCAACCAGTAAATGAAAAAAGGACTAGCCCTATTAACAGAAAGAGAAAGAAAGAAGGTCTCATATGACAGCAAATTAAATCGGTGTTTGAATTTTTGAATAAGTGAATAAATGTCAATTTTTATCATAAAATCGATTCGAAAGTTATTCTCCTTAAACTTTAAAAACTTTGATAAATGGAAACCCTAACAAGTTGAATTTAAAGCAGGATAATTTTTTTGAGCATTAGCGAAATGATTTTGCTTTAAAGGTATGAATAATTAAGCTCTATATAATTGAATACGAATAGATAACAATTTGTTAACATGGTAATATATTATCTTTTTGATTAATGATTGTATCACCGACAAGCAAGCCCGATTTTGTGAAGAGTACGTGATTGATTTCAACTCCACTCAAGCTGCCATTCGCGCTGGCTAATCCAAAAAGACAGCTGGGCATATCGGTGAGCAAAACATCAACAAGCCTGCAATTCGAGCAAGGCTAAGAGAGGTGCAGTAACGTGCTTCCAAGCATCTCGAGATTACCCATGAAGACCTTCTTAGCCAGCTTAAAACTTGGGCCGAAAGTGAAATCACCGAAACCATGTGCCTTTCCGCTGATGAAATCAAGGAACTCCCTATAGAAATTGGGCGACTGATCACCAAGTTTAAAAGGACCGTGGTAACTACCAAGCTGGACGACACCATAGAGACCATAGAACTAACTTTTGTTTCCAAAGAGAAGGCTATCGATATGCTTAATAAGCATATTGGTTTCTATGAGCTGGATAATCGCCAGAGAAAACCCGAAATCGACGTAAGCATGTTGGGTGGCGATGTTATAAAACCCCTACTGGTTGCCAGTAGATGAGATTCTAGCAGAGCTTAGGTCTAGTGACCTAAGGTAAGAACTATTCAGAAGGCAAGACTTTTCCTTCATCAACGTTCGAGACGGCAAACGTCACCTAAAACAGGAACAGGCTCTGTTCCCCCTTACTAAGAGCATCACAAAGGAGTTCTGATACGGTGGAGCGGCAGGTGGTGCTAAAAGCTGGACTGGTGCTACTTGGCTTTTGTTTATGTGTTTGCTTTACCCTAAGTCTCGCTGGTTTATCGGTAGGGAAGAGCTAAAGCGTATTACGGCATCCACCCTAAACACCTTTTTCAAGAACTAAGCTGTAAGGCAATATTCCGCTATGACCGTTTCGGCTGCAGTGAAGTAGAGGGTTTGCGTTTTAAAAAGTATAGTTTATCTTAGCTATGGTTAGCAATTTGGAGCATCTTTCGGAGAAGCCCTCTGTCGGCGGTGAACTATCCAAATCGTAACCCCGCTTGGAAGCAAGCCTTTCAAAATGTTGATTTTCAGATTTTTATAGAGAAAGGTTCAAGAACCTCTCTCTCCGCAAATCTTAAAGCCTTTACGCGAAGCGTAAGGGCTTTTTTTATTCCCGAGACCAAGCTTGCTTGAAGCCCAAGGGAATAAAAAAAGGCCCTTCAAGGCCCCAGGCCGAAAGGCTTTAAGATTTGGTGACTCTAAAAAGTAGCAATTAGGGAAGGGTGACCGCAGGGAGCCAATCCCCTATCAATTGGATTGAGGGTTTTAGCTCAAGAGAGAGGCGTATAAAAATATCTCAGGACTTTGAGCGTAGCGAGAAGTCGGGATTCTTGGTGATGGTACCCCTTTAGGGAAGGGCGACCGCCGGGAGCCA
>CBFHVV010000064.1:0-12346 GCA_965658965.1 Croceimicrobium sp. | reverse complement strand
GAAGCATGAGCAAGAGTGCGAGCAAGAGAAGGTATCATCTAAAAATCTCCTTTAGATTTAGGGTTTATGGCAAGTGCAAAAAATAGCTTTCAGGGATCAGCGACCGAAGGGAGCTAATCCCTTTTGATAGACGTGAGATATGAGACCGCTTCGCTTTGAGATGTGAGAGTTTAGGGGGGGGGCGGGCTGCAGGGTAAGCAGGGGGCCCAGGGAAATTAAAGCGTGGGATTAATCTCGTGTCCTTGGATCGATTTACGACCTCACACTTGCCTACCGGGCAAACCTCAATACCCGAAATTAAATAAACCAAAAGCCTTAGTGCACCGCCAATTCCTGAAACATCTAGGTTTTAGTCCCACGGAATTTCTGACTTTTCCGTCAAAAGGGTACAAACTGACGTCCGCCTTAGGCTTTCGTTTTCAATTCTTGGAAGAGGGCTAATTCGGTTTAAGCGTCAAGTCTGGAAAGGAAAAGTTAATAAGATCTTAGTGTGGTTATAGGAATGAACCTTATTGAAAAGTGAAATCTAATGCTATATTTGGGCAGCTAAGTCAAGGTTTTAGATGTAAAACCCTCCTGCATTTAAACAGCTTGCTTAGCGGCTTGACTTTGACATTTTGGACTCGGTATTTATTAAGGAGTTTATAGGTATCAGCGACCGCAGGGAGCTAATCCAACCTACCAGAAAGGCATAGTCTGAGCGCAGCTCAAGAGAGAGGCGCATAAAAAAAATCTCAGGACTTTGAGCGTAGCGACCATAAGGGCTTCAACTTGTTGGTAGATTTTGGAGAAGATATCCTTGAAAAACTCAACCTGATTGCTCAAGACCATGATGGATCTGTGCGCTTTGATCCAGAAGTGGTTCAGGAAGCAACTATAGAAGATCTTCAGGCGTTATTTGAGAAGATGGGCAAAAGTTAATTTCAAATCTCCCTTGAATAGACAATTTTTATTGCAAGAGTCAGGGACTTATCGTATCACTGCAATGATATTCAAAGCATCATGGGTGTAACGAAAACAGATCTTTTTTCAGACATACAGATCGAAATTGTCTTGGCAGCGAAGGCATTTGCCCATCCTGCTCGTGTGGCCATCATTCAGCACCTGTTAAAAAGCAGTGTCCATATCAATGGTGATTTGGTTCAGGAGTTAGGTTTAGCGCAGGCTACCATCAGTCAACACCGGAACAAGTGGATCACTTTAAACCGAAATACCTGGCTACCCATGACATCTTTTTTAATGTATTGGATTTCAGAGCGGTGCTGCACGGTGAAGTGAGGTATTCCAAGATATTTTAGACTCCTTTTTTGCATAATCAAAAAAGAAGGAAAAAAATCTAGGCTCCAATTCCTCATCCTTAAAACCTTCACAAAATTAAGCTCGGTGGGCGAGTTCCCGCTGGTCACTTCCCAACTCGCTAGACTTTTTATTTTGTTTTTAACTCTTCGTAATTGAGGCCGAAAAACCTACTAATAACAATTTTACAAAGACTTATGAATACCCTTCGTATGCATTTCGCGTGCTATAAATGTCATCAAATCTTCTTGGTTTGCCCGCGGAAAACTCGGTTCTCAGTATGACCGGAATTCACACATGAAGCAGGAGCCTACCTTTAATCAAAGTATCACCTGATCCTTTTGCTTTAAAATTGCAAAGACCGGGTTAGAAGAGTTGATTCCATCAAAGTTTGAAAAATACCAGGGTGACGAGAATTAAAAACTCATCATATACCCTCCGGTAGGGTTTATGATTTCTAAAAGCTTGTGGTTTGTTTCACGTAAGTACCAAATTTCCTCTCTAATTTTTTCGACTTCATTCTTGAGCCATTTGTTCTGTATTAGCTCAAATGAAGAGACTATACCCTTTACTTTTGATTCAGAGGAGGATCTGACCTCCTGGTGTGATAATAATTATAAAAAGGGCCAGCAAAAATGAGGAAGGACTAGTAATCCAGACTTTACCGTAGCATCCGTGTATCCGAATCCTAGTTCTGGAAGTTTCACTTTAGAAGCGACGGATAACATAGAAAATGGCAACATATATGTTCATGATGTTTAGGGACATAAAGTTTTTGAGTCAGACTTCAACAATCTTATGACGATTGATTTAGGTGCTGTTTCAAAAGGAATGTATCTTGTCATCTTACGAGACGGTGATAAGACTGCGATATTTAATGAAAAAGTTATTCTAGAATGAAACGAATAATTGTGTTATTAGCGATTGTCTTTGGGACAAGCAATCTCGTTGCGCAAAGGAGTGATTTTAAAATTTCTTTAGGCTACATGGCATATGAAGATGATTTTTTTGTCAACTCCTTTGCCCAAGAAAATGATCAAATACCTTCACCATACGGTGACTTGAAGATATTGTCAACTATAACTTATAGTTACTATCCATCTCTTGGAGATAGTTGGTTTTTCGATATCGGAGTAAGTTTCGCCTATCGCTCAGTGACTATTGGCCAAATGACAGAATCTGGATTCGCTGGGTTGTACGATGTAAAAGCTAATTATTTAGACTTCTTACCAGGAGCAGGTTATGAATTCAGGGTCAACAGTTTATTTTCTATTGCTCCGAAAATAAACTTAGGCGTTGGTGTACCTTTACAGGGAGAAACCCCTGAGGTCAGCGGCCCAATACGAAACAACAATTTAAACTATAATAACCTGGTCTTTTACAGTTCTACTGGAGTTTGTTTTAAGTTGAATTTTAACAATGAAAGGGGTAAACGTTGGTGGGTAGGCATTGAGCCTAGGTTCCTCACCTTTTTCAATAACATGTATAAGTTGGATGACTTTTCCCAAGCAAATAATGAGGCACCTCACTTTGCTTGTGGTTTTGACCTGCAATTAGGCTACTCATTTTGGTAACCCGGACTTTTAAGGATTCACATTTAGTTGTGGCGCGTAACTGGGCCAAAAAAGTAAATAACAACATGTGAGTAGGAAATTATGTTACTTATAATCACAAATTTATGAATACGTCGTATCCGTCTGGTAAAACCCATGTTGTTTGATGGTCGGGGCTAAAATAGTTTCGCCCCATGGAAAGATCAGAAAAACGCAAAGAACAAATGTACCTGGCCATTGAGTTGTGGCAGCAAAGCGGCCTTAGCCAACGTGCTTTTTGCCAAAAAGAGGGTTTAAATTATCAAGTGTTTGGCTATTGGCTTAAGAAGTTCCGTTAGGAAAAAGCCCGGTCTTCCGTTGTACCCGGGAGCTTTATAAACCTGGATATGTAAGCCCCTGCGTCTTCGGAAGAGATCAGCATCCGCTATCGCAATGGGTTAGTACTCACCTGTAGCGGCCAGCTGGCCCCACAGAACCTTAAAACCCTGATTGGGCTTTAAGGGTGTTTGGACTTACCAGCCAACACGGTAAGCTGATGAACCATGATGACTTTCAACGAATCAACCATAAGGACTTTAGCTTATTGGTGGATTTTGGAGAAGATATTCTAGAGGAACTCAACCTGATTGCTCAAGACCATGATGGATCTGTGAGCTTTGAGCCGGAAGTGGTTGAGGAAGCAACTATAGAAGATCTTCAGGCGTTATTTGAGAAGATGGGGAAAAGGTAATTTGAAAAAGAGAATAGAACCTTTTGAGGGCAAGTATTATATTTGGCCTAGCTAAGTCGAGGATTCTTGGTGATGGTGCCCCTTTGGTACCGGCGACTGAAAGGTGTTAATCTCTCTTTGTTAGATTTGAGATGGTGTTCAAGAATGAACGCAGCTCTCTATTTCCGAGCTCGCCTGAAGGCTAAGCTTATAAAAAAAACACCAAGCCCTTGAGTGCAGCGCAGCTAGCGAATAGCATTACGAAATATCCTTTATGCTAATTAAAGTGGCTTTAATTTCCTCAGTTTTGTGAATATCTACATTCACCTCGTCAGCATATAATTCCCATTTCAAAACAGCTTCATTGACCTTTTGAATTATTTTTTTTGGATTCTTGATATTCATCGACTTAGCCACGCTAAGAAAATCAGTAAGTAAAATATTCTTTCGTTTTCCATTTATACTTAGTGCGTGCTGACTTACCCAAATACTGTCGGGACTGTAGGCATGGCATATATCATAAGCAGGTGTCAATTGCCAATTACCGCCCTTTTTTAATATAAATGAAAAGTTCTTGGTGTGATCATCACAATTTCTAGCCAAAACATTAAACACCATTCTTCTAAAGAGCTCTTCCGCATCAGAGTATGATAGCCGCAGTTCACGCATCGTTTGAAATAGCTGTTCGTAACTGAAACTGTTTACTTCATTGAAGTCGTAATGCTTAATGGCACAGAAGGTTTGTATGTGATGCTTTATGTTAGTATCTCTATCGAAGCGTTTGGTCATAAAATGTGCCCTTCCGTTTTCCTCAAGCAGTCGGCAAGGCATCATGTCTATGCCCGCTTCTTTTGCCATTAGATAATATGCCATCTCTACTCGGCCATAACCATGTGAATCTCCTAATTGTATATCGCTCACTCCATCTAATTTGATCAGCCAATGCTCAAAATCCTTAGGTACTTTGGTTTGACCAGAACGAACTTCTTCTGTTTTTTCGTTATACGCAATTACTGCTTTAGGTCTGGCTCCACCAGCAGAAGTGCCAATGCTTATCAATTGCTTTACAGCTTGTTCTTCATCTTTCTTAAAGTTGGTTTGAAATGCTTCTCGATTACGGAGCATTTTTTGAGCAACCACTACCAAATTATCAATTTCAATTTTTGTGGTGTTTACTTTTGATTTTATCGTACTGGGTTCAAATTCAAGTGCTCCCATACCGCGTGTACCTATAAAACATAACTGTTCTACAGGATTCATACTGTTTTCAGGCCGTCCTTGCTGTGCCAAGAACAGATTGATTAATTGATTCCCGTATTTATCTGGTAGGGTGTCTGCCAAGATCCCAGGCAATCCTTTAAAGGTATTGAATTCACTATTTCTAGAAGGCCTGTTTTCTGGAAACTGAAATATTCTATTGCCAGAATTTATTGGCATTTTTAGTGGAGAAAGGTCCCAATTTAGATTTTGAAATTTTGGATCATATTCAAACACAGCTAATTCTTGCTGCTCATCCCAAGCAACTGCTCCAAGCATTTCCCCCCATATTTTTACAAAGGCTGTTTTTACCATTCGGAATCCCTTTTATTGTTTGGTTTTGCTTTTGAGCGTACCCGTTTTCTTTCAGTATGTTCGGCCTTTGCTAAGGCTATTGGGCTAATGGGTTTGTTTACAGTAAATACATCCATGATATATAATAAATCAAGGACTCTTAATACTTGGAATAAAGTGGCCAATGTCACTGTTTCTCCGCGCTCTAAAAGACTTAAGGTTGAGCGACTGATATTTGCTTTGTTGGCTAGTTCGCTCTGGGTTAGTTGTTGCTCTGTCCGATGGTGCTTAATAAATAGTCCCATGGTTTCACTTAGCATTTTGTCGCTACTTGCATTCCATTTTTTGTGTGATTTATCATTCATTAAAGCTGTTTTTTAGGCGTAAAGCATGATTACTCATTCAAATGTAGTGAATGTCAAGCAATATAAAAATATTAAGTGTATGGTTTATCATTCGTTAAATGGGTTAATTACATTTAATGCATGAGTTGTTATACAAATGGTGCTTATAAAATTACTGTTTCCTAAAAAGTAAAAAATACTTTGTCTTGCATTAACAAGTTATTTGAAATACGTTATCTAGTTTGACCAATGATTTTAATCTCTTAAAATCATCAGCAACTCATTTCCACCGCAATGAATCTTTTCATCTTCCTAAAATCCAATTAAAGAACTCAGGTCAATAAGGATGCTTAATAGCATTGCCAGCTTTTCCTTCAAAAATGCACATAGCGGCGAGCGATGAAACTGATCTCTCTTATTAAATTTGAGAATTTAAGCCGCTTTGCTCTGTGATTTGAGAAGCAAGAGTGCAGGCAAGAGAGGGCACTTGCTTTACAGGACTCTTTATTCTAGAAGGACGGTTTTTACTTAGTAAAAAGAGTGCTTCCAATAATCAGCGATCGCAGGCTTAGAAGATGCAATTTGAGTAGAGAGTGGTAAGACCTTATGAAGTCTCAGCTATGAGCTAAATTCTGTATTCCCTACTTAAGACCAAAAATGACAGCAATGATATCACTTTAACGCAGTTCTAAAACACACCAAATCTCTATTAATCGATCATATCCGCTGAAGCTTGACTAGCTGCTGACCTCCATTTTTAATATTTGTTCTTAACAAATATTAGCCACTTTCTTGGGGTAAGCGAAGCTCCCTTTGCGATAGACCTCTAGCCTTTGGCCACTGATCTCGAATAACTCCATCGGCACTTACATCTTAATAATCTAAATTAATTCGAGCTATGGTTTCCGTTCCTTTTGCTGTAACCGTGGCGATACAGGAATCAGGACAAACGAATGTGGTGTCTAATGGGACGTATTGCCAGGTGTCGCCAACAAGTAGGTAAGGACCTTGGCTGGTGAGTCTCAATACTGAGTCATTGCGGGTGGTTAAAACGATATCCGGCCAAGTGGCAGCGGTCTATTGTATCAGGTCATTCGGTACCGGACTTGTGTGTAATTGGCTTGTTGCGCTAAGCTCGAAATCTAACCAAGTCATATTAAACATACTGGTGTCGCCAAATTCTGAAAAGGAATAAACCGTATAGTATTTTGACCAAAATTTTTTTGCGCTAAGCCCAGTAAGAGAAATAGATGGAAACAGAGTAAATGTTTCATGGTTTTTCTATTGAAAGTGAAGGTAAAGCAATGATATAGTTTTCTAAGCCCAGTTTAAATAAGTTTGGGAAGAGAATCTATAGAAGAATTATTATTGGACTATTTAAGTTGAGGTTTTTTGTTTCAATCCCTCCCGCATCAAAACAGCTTGCTTAGCGGCTTTACTTGACCATAAGGATCACGGTAGCAATTTAAAATTCTGAGATACTTTTCTATTCCATCAAAATAGAACTAAAGTTTAAGTAATATTCCTTTTTTAGGACTTAGGTCTCTTGCCTTTAAATGCTCTTTTCGACTAAGATCAACTCTCTACCTTCTGGGCTTTTGGTAATTACGAGCAGCACAAAAGCGCATTCATTTTTTTCATAATATTGAAGAGTACATTAAAATCTCTTTTAATATTCTCACAAGGTGATAGTTAATAATGAGCTTCAGTTTAAAATTACAGTGCAGGATAAACTCCACCTTCCTTCGAACCCTAATGTGCTCACTGCTTTTTTCTAGCCAGACCTTAGGTTCCCAAACATTTAAGGAAACCTTAGCGAAAGCTTACTTCTGCGAAACAGACACTTGCGCTAATGCCTACTTTAGCGAAGCAAAGGCGATGTTTGGTGAGGAAGGGGACCAAGCATGGTATGATTATTTTAAGTTTTTTTATAGTGTGAAGCTGGAGCGCTACGATAGTGCAGACTACTACTATACACTTTCACAACCGGGCATGCTGAAATTGGAGAATTGGAAGCTCTATTTTAACTCCCTCGATGCCAAAGTGAATACCTTGCGCGATAGAGCGCTGCACGATGAGGCTGTGGCTTTGCTAAGCGACGGAATTGATTTAGCCGCACAAAAGGGTTTGGCTTATTATAAAGCCATACTGCACATAAAGTTGAGCTATGGTTACCATGATCTTAGTTTATACCGAGAAGGGATAAAACAAGGAAATATAGCAAAGGCCCTGCTCGATACAACTCAAGTTTACAAAAAAGACTTACTCAGCGCCCTTAATGCTATCGCCATCAATTATGATGATGCAAATCTACTAGACAGCGCTTTGTATTTTCATTACCTGGTTTTAAGCATTGGTTTAGAAAATACAGATGATTGGTCAGCTAGTTCCACCTTAAACAATCTGGGGAATTCCTATTTGAAAATGGCCCAATTAGATTCGGCCCGTAAGTATTTAGAACAGTCTTTAGTTTTGGCAAAGAAGGCCAAGCGATCGAATACTCTTTCGGCTGTTTATAATAATTTGGGGGAAATTCATTTACGTAAGCAAGAGTTTAAGCGAGCAAAAGTAGCCTTAGATAGCGCCTTGTTTTATGCTGAGCGCGATGAATTAGCGCCTCTCGAAAAGAAGCGCGATGTTTATGGAAATCTCTTCCAGTATTTTCAGCAAGTAGGCGATATGGAAAAGGCATTTCAGTATCAATCCTTGTTTATTCGTTACCGAGATTCAATGCAAGATTTGGATCAAATAGAAGCGATCAAAGCTTTGCAACTTAAAAAAGCTACTGCTATTAAAGATCGCGAACTTGCAGAATCGGAGCTGGCCCTACAAAAGCGAAATATTGGCATCCTAGCCATTTCCTCACTCTTAGTTTTAAGTTTAACCTTTTTACGGCAATTTTATTTAAAACGTCAAAAAGTGGCGCAAGATGCTCAGCTGAAAATGCAGGAAGAAAGACTGCGTATTTCTAGAGATTTGCATGATAATATCGGGGCCGAATTGAGCTATATATCTTCTTTCATAGATCAGAAAACTTTTGGCTTAACAGATGAAAGCTTAAAGCTAGATTTGGAGCAATTAAGCAATTCGTCGCGTAGTGCTATGCGCCAATTGCGCGAAACAATTTGGGCGATCCGTCCCGCCGAAATTCGAATGGAAAACTTTGTAGACCGTCTCAAAGAACTGGGCTATAAGTATTCGGAGAGTCTCAATTTAAAGGTTAAAGTCAATTTTAGCGGTGAGAACCATCTTCTTAAACCCGCACAAATAATCAACCTTTTTCGTATTTGCCAAGAAGCTCTTAATAATGCCCTGAAACATAGCGAAGCTACTTTTATTAGTATTGACCTGAAAACAGATAATGCAGTTTTATGGATACGGATTGTGGATAATGGTAAAGGTTTTTCTCCCGAAGTGGTGGCAAGGGGTTATGGCTTAAATAATATGGCTGCTCGCGTAAAAGAATTGAAGGGTACTATGGACCTACAATCAAAAAGTAAAGGCGGTACTACGCTAAAATTTTCCATTCCCTTGCGGTAGTTTCCGCTATGTGAAAAGCGTAATTAATACGCAACATTAAGGAAATTGTTTTCTGATATTAGGATTTAAAAAAACTAAAGCGCTGCCCTTTTTAATAGTGGTGAGTGGAGCAGACCTCAAAATGTTGTTTTATGACGAATGGAATGCGCAATTCTTGTGTGCAAAGGAGACAAAATTGGGAACGCACTATTTTGATTCTTAATAAGCGATGCAACTAGCCTTAGCTTCTTAATGAATCAGGATCTGACCTAATGGGAATGCTTTAAGCTTTATTCTTCAAGGGGAAACGTTTTTAATCCTTTAATCAAAGTTTTGTAGGGGATTTTGATAGGCCTTCAAGAAAATGAGAGCTGAATTGAGCTAGAGCCTTAGCAAGACCGAGAAGCTCTGAAGAATGAAGAGATCACTCGGCCGCGCTTAGGATCTAGAAAAAGGCAGGTTTTATTTTCTTGTAAGCCTTGATCTTTTTTTCGTTTTGTATCAGGCAAAGAGCAAAAAGAATTAATGAATAATTACTTGTAATGGCATCCAGAGGCTAAGCCTTCTAGGACCCAGCTATAAGCCAAGACTCTAAAAAATATTAGCTATAAGCCAAGCCTAAATATCTAATTTGGAATACCTTCTGCTTTCCGCTAAAACTTTTTAAAAAAAAGATAGATAAGATACCTTTTCCAGAGATACCTATTATTAGAGCTTCTCAAGGGCCTTTAGATTTTTCTAAAAAAGCTAACAATCAAGTCAATTTAACCTGATTGTTAGCTAAACTCAGTTTACAACGAATTTAAAACCAATATTAAAGTCGGTTCTCATACCTGCATTAGGGTTATTTCCCCTATTGATGAGGCGGTTATGATCAACTTCAAAATAGAACCCCCAGGGGGTGAGGAGTTCGGTGGTAAATCCAAAAAACTGAGGGAGGGGATAGTTGTTATCTTCAATCGCATCAGACACACTTACGGGCCGCCAATAAGCGAAACTGTATTGTGATTTAAGGTTTATCATTAAAAACTTGCTGGCATAAAGGCTAAGCATTAGAGAAGGGCCTGCGGCAAAATAATAACCCTGCGGCTCCTTAGTAATCAGTTTACTGTCTGTTTCGGAAGTGCGAGCATTAGCGAAATAAAAATAATCGTTATGGTGAGCTCCGGCACTAAGGCACAGGTAACTAGCGGCTAGAAGATTGTAAGTATAAGTGTGCCAACCCAAAGGCCCTGTAGTGATACCAGTATTTTCTGGAGCTGTATAAGCCGATTCGATATCGAGGATATTATCGGCCAATTGTTTAATAATGTCGGTATACATCTTGGTGCGCAAATCGAATTGCCAGTGCCCCTTTTGGTAATCATGGTATTTGAAATTTAATTCCATGAAATTACCAGTGAGCCTATGATTTTCAGCTCCAATAACCGCTTCATTTTGCGTGACACCATGACTGTAAGCCCAGCCTATATAATAATAACCGCTAAAGGTATCGCCCAGGTATTTAAAGGACTGCAGGTTTTGAGCTTTTAATCCAAAGCTGCAGCCAAAGAGCACAATCAGCAAGCAGTACCGCATTACTTAGTAGACTTTACTAAAGTAATACCAATGGTTGCAGCTCCATAAAAGCCTAAATAAGGCCTAACTCCTAATTCACCGCGTACCGCTAGACCAAATTTCTTTCCAGAAACGGCCCGCTTTTCAATGGCATAAGTTTGGTAACCTAATCGAAAGCCCAGAGGCGAAGCGCTACGATTATCTTTTACTAATTGATTAATATCGATATCACTAGGGTGGCGAAAAGTATTTACTGGAGAAATTATAGCATCCAAAAACCAATTACTTGCTTTAGAGGCGCTGGGCACCAAACCATATCTATCGGTTTTTATAATTAAGTTGGCAGTGTAGCGCGCAAGTACACCAAGGTAAATGGAGGTACTACCATGCGAAGCAAATTCGAAAGGATCTCCCGTAGAAGGATCTGTTCCTAAGCCATCACCCAGCGGAAAACCGCCACTTCTAAACATCAGGCCAGCCCTTAGCCCATACTGTGTTCTTAATTTACCCGGAACTTTTACGGAGGTATTTTGCGTGGTGGTTTTTTCATAGGTTTTATTACCCTTTTTGTATTTTTCACTGCCCACTACTTTAGAAGAAAGCCCTACCGAAAAGTCTTTCATTTTAGTTTTGTCCGAGAAGAAATATAAAGCTCCTAGTTGTAATTCTGTGGTATTCGGAAAATCCTCTCCTTTCTCCAATCGACCAACGTCAAAATAGCTGCGATATAGAACATACTGAATGCCAACTGGTAATTTAGGACTCTCTACATGCCCCCAAACGCCAATGCCAAAATTAGTTCCGAAGTCATCTTGTGGCATCGTAACCTCCATACCGAAGATGTCGAGATTAACGCTCAGCCAAGGACTTACCGAGGGGTCATCTTTAACTATAGTGTATTTTACTTTTTCTTGGCTAGAAGCGAGAAAAGCGAAAAAACAGAAGCCGATACTAAGTACTAATTTTTTCATAATGTTGCTTATTAATGTTCTTCACAAATGACCAACTACTCCCGCCTTTTTGAAATACGCATATCTTCGTATTTCCGTTGCAGATAGTGGCACTTACCTTTGATTTATGATACGAGTAGCGATAGCTGAGGACATTTCGCGCTTAGCAGCCGTCTTGAAAAGCAAAATTGAGTTGGTCCCTGAGTTTCAGGTCTGCTTAATCGCGAATTCAGGCAAAACCTTAATACAAGAATTACATAAAAATCACAATATCGATGTGATCTTTATGGACATCAATATGCCCGAAATGGATGGGGTAGAGGCTACGCGCTTGGTTAGCCAGCGGTGGCCGCATATAAAGATTTTAATTTCCTCGGTATACGACGACGAGGATTATATCTTCGAAGCTATTTTAGCAGGGGCAAAAGGGTATTTACTTAAAGATGAGCGCCCCGAAGAAGTGCATCGCGCTATTCAACAAATTCTTGACGGAGGCGTACCAATGAGTCCACTAATCGCCCGCAAGGCTCTTCTTTTAATTAAAAAAGCACCCGATCGAAAAGAGACCACGCCAACAGACTATTCGCTCACCAAAAGAGAGAAAGAAATTTTGGAGCACCTAAGCAAAGGTTTAAGCTACGAGCAGATTGCACAAAACCTCTTTATCAGTTACGGCACGGTGCGTAAGCATATCGAAAACCTCTACCGTAAACTGCAAGTCAATAATAAGGTAGATGCGATTCGTAAACTTATGTAAATCAAAACTTTTCGAACCTGACTTTATGATTATCCTATCTTGGCTCACGCTAAATATTCGCTATGCCTCGTAATCCAAGTTATTATCGCTACGAACTTCTGAAATTAG
Organism: Croceimicrobium sp.; assembly: GCA_965658965.1. Classification (GTDB taxonomy): domain Bacteria; phylum Bacteroidota; class Bacteroidia; order Flavobacteriales; family Schleiferiaceae; genus Croceimicrobium. The sequence goes on along the minus strand of CBFHVV010000064.1, from coordinate 2 downwards.
CA
>CBFHVV010000063.1:0-16531 GCA_965658965.1 Croceimicrobium sp. | reverse complement strand
CCGCAAGTTCCGAAAGCTTGCGCATAGGCCGTCGCCAAAACGATATAGGCGTCTCCACTTGATCTGTCTAGAGCTGCAGCTTTTAAAGCTGCATTTTTCGCTGAAGCAAGGCTTCCTAATTTAATGTAAATGGATGCCAATTTCACGTAATCTGCTGAACGCTTTAAAGGGTCAATCTCATAACCAATAGCTTCTTTTATATACTGGGCAGCCTTGCTGTATTCCTTATTGCGATATGCCATAACAAACATGGCGCGTGCAGATGGAGCCGATGGCTCGATTTTATATAAAGCATCGGAGATATCGAAAAAGATTGGAATATCAGTACAATCTTCATATTCACCTTCGTCATTCCTACGCTCCTTTTGCAGCATTTTAGTAGCACGCTTTAACCATAAAGTATCGGTTTTATTGGCCGCGAAAGTAGTATCATTATAAATGAGATTAAGCTTTTCACATGTAGCGATTGGCCCAAGAATTTTTTCAATATTTGACTCTACCTTAGTGTAGCGCTCTAGTTCGCGCTCGGCTTTTTGCAGCTCACTTTGTTCCTTTTGGCTTAGCTCAGTTGCATTTGAATCGCGCTTCTCTACTAACTCAGCAATAGCTAAATTTAAAGAGTTATTGTTAACCTCTATTCCTTCCATTACTACATTGTAAGCTTGGAATACATCATTAACCTCAAAAACTTTTTCATTAAATAAGCGTGCAGCAGTTACAAAGAAATAATTGTAAAAAGCAGCGCTCTGCTCTGGACCATCAAGTTTTAAGGCATCATTGAAAAGCTTGTAAGTAGTCTCTAAACTATCTGGATAATGTCTGAGCATGTCCAAAGCTTTTCTAGCATATACATAGCCTTCTTTGCCAGGGTAATACTTGTTTCTATCATCATAAACATTCATCAACATGGCCTTGTATTTCGCTAAGCTAGCTTCGTCTTTGGCTTTATCAGCCTCTTTAATTTTAGCGCTAACTATGTAAGGACCATAAATGAAATTATTTTTACTGGATTGAGGGCAATTCTCATAAACAAAGCTCCAACTATCAAAGGCTTCCGCCCATTGCTTTTTCTTGGCTAGCTCATAATAAATGTAAAGGTTCTCGCGGCACTTGGCGCTGTCATCACCATAGTCTTGGGCACTAAGCATACTGCTCATACCAACTAACATAGCGAGTGCGTAAAGGGTCGTTTTCATATTTGGGTAATTAATTATCTGTATTTGTAATCTATAAACCATTTATCGTTGAAGGTAACAGCCAAAAAGAAACTTATGTATTCTTCTTGGATAAGGCTGTTTTCTAAACTTCCTCTTCTGCCCGCCATAATGCCAATGTTCACGGTACTTACCTTAAACTCTCCTGGCGTTTGCGATCTCTGTTTTATAGGCAAACCTAAGCCAAAAGTTATGCCATAATTAAAAAGATCGGTGTCCGACAACTGAAAAGGCATCTTTTCATAATAGCCACCAATTCTATACTCAACTTGACTGAAAAAGTTCGTGCTTCGCTCTAAGTTCTTAAAACTTTGACCTGGTGTTAGAAAAGAGCCCAGGTTAAACTGATAAGCATTTATCAAGTTCCCAGAACCATCTGGCCTTCTGAAGTCTGCTCCGTTGGTACTTTTATAATCGACGTTTATACCCCAAGAAGGTTGCATTGCTCCTTCTTTCTTTGCTCCATAAGCTAAACCAAAACCAAACTCGCTACCTAATTGAAACTCTCCCTCGGTAGTTCTTCCGCCGGTTAAGGTATCAACAGGGTTAATACCGCTGAGGGTATATTGATAACTCAAATTTTCAGATTGCAGTGAACTTCCGTTTTGAAAGTTTAGGCCTGCGGCAAGAAAACGACTATTCGGTAATTCGTAATGGTACTTTGCTCCTGCTTTAAAAAGCATGCCTCTTACTTGATCTTCTTCTTCCAGTCGGGTATCAAAAAAAGATTCGCCACTGTAATCCACTACAGTATTCTCGCGAATAGATCCGAAAACGTATTGGGCGTTTACTCCCAAAGACAATCCTTCTGCAACTTTAAAAGCGTTTCCCCAGATTATAGAATTTAAGCCGCCATCACCAGAAAAACGATCGGTAATGGTAATATTTGTATCACTTGAGGCAGTGCGATTGGAACTAATATCGTAACCCTTAAAAGAGTAAGGGAGAAGGGCAACACCAGAGCCCCACCATTCGGTTAATGGTACGGCCACTGATAGATTACGCATACCAGAACGATTATTCTCTACACTAAAGGCAGGATTTGACTGGCTTTGGGTGATAAAGCTTCCTTCAAAGCCCACATTAAAAGTGGTTAATTCAAGATCTGTATAGCTCGCAGGATTGAGAAAATTAATGTTTAAGGCATCGTAAGCCGCTAAATTTGCTCCCCCTAAACCTACTTGTTTGGCATTGAGTTGATGATATGTATCTCCCAAGCCAAATCTTGAATAGGGTGAAACAGAATTAGTTTGAGCTACGGAAGAGAAGCCCAGCGCGCAAAGTATGAACAGCTTAAGGTTTTTCAGCGCCTTCCAAGTTATATCGAAGTATGTATTCAAGTCCTTTTATCAAAAAATTTGAGGGTGCAAATATGTCATTTTTAAGCCACGGTAGCAACAAAGATGTGTCTCCACCGCACATTACTATGCGTAAATCGGGAAAATCGGCTTTATATTGTTCGGATATTCCATCAATTTCAGAGAGGTACCCACGCACTACTCCACTGAGAATGCTGTTTACAGTGGAGTCTCCAATAAGTTTTGGTAAAGTTTCATGCGACCAATTAATTTTTGGAAGATTCTGGGTAAAAGTATGTAAGGCGGAAAAGCGCATCTTTAATCCGGGACTAATTGCCCCGCCATAGTATTGTCCTTGCTTATCGACAAAATCGCAGGTTAGGCAAGTTCCGGCATCAAAAACCAAACAATTTTGCTTGGGAAAATGTGAGACGGCCGCGGCCGCCAAAGCTCGCCGATCGTTCCCCAAAGTTTCGGGACTGGAATAAAGGGATTGGAAAGGAAGAAGGGTATCTTTATCGAGCTTAAGCAACTGGCCGGAATAAACCTTTAAGGCTTCGAAAGACCAGTTTCCGACATTAGAAATGACAATTGCTTCTGCAGAAAGACATTTTTCGAAAAAAATATTCAACTTTTTTTGATCCGTGAAAACCTCGATATTGCTAAGCTTTTCTCCCTGAAATTGAGCTACTTTAACTCGCGTATTGCCTCCGTCGATTACTATATGCACCACAAATAATTTAGGCTCTAAAGGTAGAAAGACATTTTTTTGTTTTGGTGAGAAAGAAAATGTTTTACATTTGCGCCCCGTTAGACACAGAAAATGTGATTTACGAAGTTCTTTAGAAAGACAAAAAGAAATAATGGTGCCATAGCTCAGTTGGTAGAGCAAAGGACTGAAAATCCTTGTGTCGCTGGTTCGATTCCAGCTGGCACCACTAATCTTCCCCAAGATAAACATCTAAAAGTCAATGAAATCAGGCTATACAGCCCGATTTTGCTGACTTTTTTTTTGATTCTCGAAGTCCCTTTTAACCGGGGTTTTCGTCATTTTTTGACCATTCTGTGGACAAATTGTGGACGGAGCCTTCAAAAAAATGTGGACGATGCAGAAAATAACATTCTCATTTAAACCTCGCTCTGAGGCTAGAGCTGACGGTTCAAGCTTAGTTTATTTGATTATTCGAATAGATTCTAAGCGTAAAGACATCTCGACCAATCAATATGTACCCCTGAAAAATTGGGATCATAAGAAACAATGCCTTAAATCAGATCGTAGACTAAGCGCGGTTGAAGCCTTGGAAAAGATGCGAGTAATCGAATCCCTTCGGCAAAAGCTAAAAAACCTTATCGATGATGCCGCAATTAGCGGCACGCCCCTAACCCATCGAGCCATTGAACTGGCCCTTAGTCGTGAGACCAACGTCTTTGAGCTCACTTCTTTTATGGAGGATTACATTGCCAGGAATCCAGACAATTGGAAAGAAACTACTTCACATTCCTACCGTGGTGCATTAGCTTTTCTTAAAGAAGAGTTTGGGAAGCTTTACCTAGAAGATATAACCGACCTGCAGAGAGTAGCAGAAAAAGCCTTGGCTAAAAGAGGCTCAAATGTTAATACCAGGAAAAAGAGACATCGCCAGATAAAAACTATGCTAAAACATGCTCGAGATCAAGGCTACGCGATTCCAGTGGTATATAAATCTAGCATTGGAGTTATCAAAGGCAATCGAAATTTTCTCACGGTTTCTGAACTCGAGCGAGCTATTCGCTTTTATCAAGATGGCAGTCTAAAGAAAGGTGAGCAGAATTCATTGCGCCTGTTTCTGTTTTGTTGCTTTACTGGTTGTCGCTTCGGTGATTTGGAGCACCTTACACATAAAAACATCAATAACAATACACTGATTTATGTCGCTGAGAAAACCGAGCGATTCAATAAAAGGATTCAAACGCCTTTACCAGTAGTCGCCATTGAGCTTATTTCTTCGCGTATTGGAAAGCTTTTTAAAGTACCTAGTAACCAGGTAATCAATCGACACTTAAATGGAATTTTTAAGTCCATGGGGATCAATAAGCATATTTCCTTCCATTGCAGTAGACATACCTTCGGTACCCTCTTTATTTACCTGGGCGGGGATGTGACCAACTTACAGCTGGTAATGGGGCACAGTGATATCCAAACAACGATGAATTATGTTAAGCTCGCGAAGAAAATTGATAGCAAGGATCACTTACTCTTTGATGAAACTTTCGGCAAAAGCATGAAGGTTATTACTAAAATTGACAGCGAATGAATGTACTCTTAGGCTACATTCTTTTTAGCTCGAGCTCAACAATCTGTTCATCGGAACTGGTTACTTCAGCATTCAAAGACTTTATTATGTAGGGGAGTTTTTCAAGAACCACTGGATCCGAAAGCTTCAGGTTATCGAGGACGTTATTAGGCAATAGGAATTTTGGCTTATAAAGCCTATTGTCTGTATTGTAGCGAGAAAGCCAAGTGCTCCAGGCTCCTCCAATACTGCCATCATTTGAGTCAATCCAGAGAGAATAGCCTTCATAAGAGTTTGCTGCAACTGGATAGTTATCAACCTTTCCAACATAGAACCCGATACGAAGTCTTTCCAGGTTCTCCCCTTCCGTTTCAATTGGAAAACTAATGCCACGTTGATTAAAAAGTAAGGTTCTTATTCCGTCAGAATAAGGATCTTGACTGAAATCTTGAGAAATCAGGGGAAAGGTCCCTAAATTAATTTTGTCGGCTTCAATATCATCCGTTTCATCGTTCAGGAATCTTACAGATCCATCCTCCTCCACCAGCAAGGCACTTTTATAGATTGTTCCTAGTCGCTCCCTCTCCAGTTCATCTTGGGCCTTATATTGAATCAAATACTTTTTACGTTCCAAAAAATCTACAGGGACGATCCTTGACTTAAAGCTAGTTAGATCCTGTCGATTTGGATTTTCGTAAACATTGTTTCGAAAATCTAAATAAATCGTTCGATTTTCTGAATCTACACTAAACTTGAGGCAGAAAGTATTGATCACAGAGTTTAAGAAATCCACCAATTTTAGTTTCGGTAAAAATGGTCCTAGATCTGGTGGTGAGACAAAAGTGAATAATGGCGTTCCAGCTTTCAACACCCTAAAAGAGTAGTTGTAAAGCTGCATGCTTGGCTGAGGACTAGCGCTAAAGGCTAAATATCTAATATAATACTTTCGGTTCAAGTTGGCCGCAGCTGCACTTATCGTAATTCGTTTCTCAAGTTTAAAGCCATTTATACTTTGAGAAGTATCCCGGCGGTATTTTGCCACCACGGTATGAACACCTCCAGAAAGAAAAATCAGCTGGATTTCATCATAGCCATTGCTCTGAAAATTATCGCATTCAAAAATGAAATCGAACTCGCCTACTTCATCGCTTAAGTATTCCCCGTTAGTATTAATTGCAGCGTTCTTATAAGAATCATAGGTAATTGGAAAGTCTCCCCTAAACCTAATAGTTTTGCTAAAAAAGTCTTTTGAGGCTTCCGTTTCTTCATAAATGGTGGGTGCAACACGTTGATCTAAACTTCTATTGCAAGTAACAAAAGCACGGCGCATGGAAGAGTTTTTAAAAAAACTACCTGATGTCCTGAAGCCATCTAGTTTAAACATTGCCTGTAAAACCGCTAGAAGACTAATCTGTGGTGCTAAAGTGTTTACATTAAAGTTCTCTCCACTGCCGTCTTGATAATTTTCATAGAAGCTATCACTGGCCACCTCATGAGCATTAAGGATATTTTTAAAATTAGGATTGACCTTTTCCTCTACATCGGTATCCGGATCATCATAAAAGGCTGGAGCGATTATCATCGGGAAAAAACAATGGGTACCAGGAAAAGATTCATTAATCCCATCCTCATATAAATCCACTAGATCCTTAGTGTTGACTAGGCTTAATTCATTACTGAATAAATTGAAGGACTTAAACTCAGTTTTATCAAAATAGAGATTGACGGTTAAGTCATCATCAATGCCCCTAAAAACCATTTTACTGAGGAAGTACCTCCCTGCATATTCAAAGAAGACGTCAACAGCGTCAGTATTAATTATGGCTTGGGGAATATCTAAATCACGCAAGATATTTCTGTTTACTTCGCTCTGGGCATAAGGAAGCGATAAAGGAAGCGTAAAATCTGCCTTAAGATCTGTCTCAAAATAACCACTCGATTTTACCAGGTTGAAACTGTAAGCTTCAGGAAGCTCTAAATTTTGTCCATTATATGCTATAGCGGCCATTGCTGTAGTATTTATCGCTTTTTGCAGGGTAGATGTCTACTGACAAAGTATTCATGCGGCCTGAGCTTGATTTATAAAGAGGTATATCGGATCGCTTTAATGTAACCGGCTGGAAGTGGGTCTCCTGAACCAAATAGATTTCCTCACTGCGAAGCGCATCAATAAAGTGATCCATTTCATCGGCCGACTTAAAGCTGCTCTGAATGGTGAACATTCTCCTTTGTAAGCTTCCATAATTTCGTGCCCGCCGATCTGATCTTGAATAGGTTTTAGCCGCTTGAATAGAGATTTCCGAGCCACTAAGTTCCAGCTTGCCTTCCAGTGCACCAGTTAAGACTTGAATTTCAAAAAATCCAAAACTATTGCGGTATAAGATCTCGTGATAGTCGTCTGATGTCAACTGCTCTAATTCAAAATACAAGCTTTCAAGGATTGGCGTGTCTTCACTTGTTGTTTCTGAAAAAAACAACTCATAGGATACAATGACCTTTGAATCATCATTTACCGCAGCTTTGACTAATGGAGGATGCAAAGCAAAGCGATATATTTTGTCCTTGGTTAAGACCTGATTTTCATAAATGAAATAGTAACCAATCTCCCCCCCTTCAAAAGTAACTTTCGCCCTAAGGTGCCGAGTAATCGTAGCATTAGCATGCATGAAATTTAAAAAGAATCTCTGCTCAGGATAAACCCTGATTGTGTCTGGGAAATGAGTTAACCAACCCTTATCATCGTCTAAGCCTGCTTCCAAATCAAAGGTCGAATAATCATCCTCTGTTACTCCTCCCGGCAAGGCCTTAAAGACAAAAGACTCTACCAACTTATTTCCGTTTGTGTTACTAGAGTTGTATAGTTCTGTGTATTTAAACTTGAACTCTAGCATACTGGAGCTAATATCTACTGCTCCATTCTGATTTATGGCTGGTAGATTTAAATCTACATCTCTACTACTAAGCATTCGGTCCAGGTAAAAACGAGTTTCACCTTTATTGGTTAAAGCCTGAAAGACTCTTTTCTTCCAATCCAAATCCCCAAGCTTCCTATAAAAGAGTTCTAGGTAAATATTTAGCTCAGTATAAATTATACCATTAGCACCGCTTGTAACTAAAGAGAGGTTGTGAAACGACGCATTACTGGTTAAGCTGAAGTTGTTTTTAAAGCCCTCTTCAATGCCTTCTATTCGTACCGTGGTTGCATTTAGTTTCTCGATTAGATATAAACCACTGAGGAAGATATTCTCTTCCCAAGCCGGAATAAATAAGGTTTCAATAAAACTTTCGATAGCTCCTGAATCCACCGTAGGAAAATGCCACATGCTTGCACCAGGTGCAGTCTTGAATATTATCTCTACTTCAACTGTCTCGCTATCTATTTTGAATAGCAAAGTATTGCCATCAACAGGTAAACTAGTAAACTCTAAGTCATAAACGGACTTAGCCGGTGCCGTCGCAAAATACTGATCACTACTAAGATCTAAAATAATGTCATTGCCTAGAAGGCTAATGCTCTTTGGAAAACTGGCTGATATCATGAACTTAGTTTTGACTCTTTTTTAATGCGCTCTTCTAAACTATCGATCTCTCTAGCCCTTCGCCTCGTGTCCTCGCTTAGTATCGCGTAGCTGGGCAGACGAGACGATTTTATTAATTCTCGCAGAAGAAGATTCGTTTCCTGTAAATCCATGGAAGACTGTCTCTGCTCTGACGGGTATGCCCCAACAGAATAGCCCTTTACTTTTCCAGCAGTTTGATATATGGTATCAATAACATCCGGTCTAAATTGCTTCAACCTTTGAGTGGTTAAACCGTCAATCACTATTTCAGGCATCTTTTCTGCCACCAACATATTCTTACTAAAACTGACGGTTGGCTGAGAATACTCACCAGTTGTAAGGCCTTCATTGCGCTGTGCGAAATAGCGCTGGCCAAATTGATCCTGGACTGGATATTTTCCTAAGCTATAGCCCTGAATTTTTGAATATTGCTGTTTAGCGGCATAAACCTGAGCAAGCCCGTTGCTTAAATAGAGGCCTTGCACCACCAACGAAAGAGGAAAGGGAACGTCTTTTTGAGCAGTAATAATAGATTCAGCCGTCTTCATACCTATATTGGCAATGGAAGTTAGCGCTTCTAGCAGCGCATACTTTTTCGTGATTTCTCTTCTTCTGCGCTCTTCGACTTCCTTTCGTTGGGTATAACTCTCTTCTGACTCCCCTTGCCTCTGCGTTACCTCTTGAATACCGGCTAGTTCTGCATTACGAAGATTGGCTGCAATATCAGATGCTGCCGAAGCTACTTGACTGTAGTTTTGTAGCTTTTGAAGACGACTATTTAGTTTTTCCTCTTCCAGCTTTGAAGCTTCCATCCTATCCTTGTCTCGATATTCACGATCAAGGTTTTCCTTTGCTCGTAGGTATTCTTCATGATTAAGAAGACCATCTTCAAAAGCCTGGTCAATTAGAGCTAAATCGTCTTTCTCCTCGTCTTCCTTGGTTTTTAAATTAAATGCTTCTAAAGCAGCTTGTCTCTTCGCATACCAATCTTCAATTTTCTTGATATCAGCCTGCATTTCGGCCTCTTCTTCCTCTCTCGCTTTTTGACGTTGCTCCTTACGCACTGAAAATTGCATCACCGCTAATTCGGTAGAATTAAAACCGTGCTCTTTTGCCAGGGCAATTAGCTCATCATAGTGCTGGATTAAAGTTGCTATTTCATCATCATTTTGGCCGCTTATAAAAGCTTCAATCTCCTTAGCAGCCTTCTGCCTTTCGGTTAGTTCCGATTTAGAATCTCCCTTATCACCATTTTTATCGTCACCTCCTAGAAGAGTGCCGCCGTTTAATTCCTTATCAATCTCCTCTTTAGTTTTACCTAAGCTTTTAAGTTTAGCCTCTAAAAAGTGCTCAAAGCCTTTCAATTTATCCTCTTCAATTCTGAACCACTTGCTACTAAAAAACTCGGATTTAACCTGATCAATTTCGTAGCCCTCAAAATACTTTTTGGATTTCTCCATTAGCTTCTCAAGGTCAGTTTGATATTTTTCAGGCCAATAACTAAGACTCGCGGAACGACCTTCGTCCATAGTATTGTCATCCAAAATATGCTTCTTGGTTTTTACAAAAACAGCATATTCCTCTTGAAGCTCTTTTAGATTCTTCTTTTCATGTTCTAACCGGTCTTCATGAATTTTTGGATTTAGATAATAGTGATCGCCTTGACGTTCTTTTTCCAACGCTATTGCCTTAGCATGGATATGCTCTTCAATTTTCAGACGTGATTCAAGCATTTCGTCTTGCAGCTTACTCTCCAGCTCCTGAACTGCCATGAGCTCAATTTTGCGCTCCATTTGGCTGTTTACATTCTTTTGGATTGTCCTGATTTCATTTAAGGTATCCCTTTCCTTTATCAGCCGTGGTAGGTATTCACCATAGCGATCATTCACATCCTTAATTAAGCGCTTTCTGGTCTCCGCGGAGATATTAGCCATCGACTCCACATCGGTAAGGGTATTCAGTATTGCATTGAATTCAATGTTGGCCTGTCTTAAGCTTTCGCTTTCGGTAACTTTAAATAAATTGAGGAGTGATTTAGTAGTATTCTCAATTCCCTTCAGGATTTGAGGGCTCAAGAACATTTGATAAAAATGGCGTTGAAGCTTGGCTAGATTTGCCGCTAAATTTTCATTCTTGATATTATATTCATTGGTTAAACTGGTCGCTTCTTTCATAGCTTTAGAAGCCAGCTCCTGCCGAGATCTGATCTTATCGACATTATTGGACAATGCTGCCAATACCTGAATGCTCCTTTGACCATCAATTCCGATTTCATCAAATCGCTGGGCCATCTGAACCATCCCCTCATTATTACCTCGCAGGTTTCCAATGAAAGTCAGTAAAGCTTCGTTTGTATCCTTATTTAACAGCTCAGTAAAATCAGTCACCGACATCTTGGCTACTTCAGCATAAACCTCCGTATTCTGCATCATGTCTACAATCGTTTTACTTAATGCTGTCGCGGTGATCTCTTGAGACTGGCCCGCTTCGTCAGATGCCGCAGCGAGCCCAATAATTTTATCGGCCGTAATATCAGCCGTGTTGGCCACCCCCGACATACGTTTTAATAAATCTACCTGATAGGAAGCCTGGTTGGTTCCAGATGCAGAAACCTCATTGATCGCTGAACCCAGTCGGTTCATGCTAGCGCCTAAGTCGTCGCCGGTTTCTTTTCCGACCTGATACTGTTCGGCCATTTTTCCGACTACCCGAATATTTTCGGCCGCGTCGCCTTGTAGATCATCACCCAGAGCCACTTTCAACTTATTCGCTGAAACCACGAAACTGTCAATTTCCTTAGTTGATTTTTTGCCTAGCCTTCCCGCCTGTTCAGCCAGTTCTACTAATTCTATACGTGTGGTTCGAGTGTCTATCTTAGCTAAATTCCTAGTGATGGCCTCTACTTCAGAAAGGCTCTTTCCGGTGGTCTTCATTACGTCGGCCTGAGCATCGCTTAGCTTTGCACTGCCTTCAGCTAGACTTTGCAGTGAGAACGCAACACCAGTAACCACGCCAATGAAGGCGAGCCCCATGGCGGAGTACTTGTTAAACCCGTTCGCCAATCGGCTTAAAGAATTGTCACTGCGTTTTGCTCTGCCATTTAAAGTGCCTAAACGCTTATTGATAGCATCTAAATCTGCCTGCAACCTCTTAAAATTTGCACTACCAGGAATCATATTGGAAAGCTCCAGTCTCAAACGAGTTGCTTCTTTACGCAGCTGGCGACTAGTTAAACCCATAATCCCTACTTCATTCACTAGCTCTTTCGTGCGAGCTTTATTGATCGCCAAAGCCTTCGAGTTCTCCTTTATGGCAGCAACTACTTTAGTATACTCAACCGTATTTTTTTTGTTTTGCCTTTCAAGCTTTTGCTTTTGAGCTAAAAGGCTCTTGCTGTTTTCTTTGAGTTTGCGTTGCTCGGCCTCCAATTTGTGCAGCTCCTTCTGGGCCTTGTTCCCATTAACGACTACATTTAAATTGAGGGTTTCGTCCTTAATCCTTCTAGCCATTATATTGTAATTGGAAGTTTTAAATCTGCTCTCAATTGGGCCTTAACTTCTTCAGTAAAACCATAGGCCAGTTGAGTATATATCTCACTGTAGTGCCCGAAAATGATTCGATTATAGATGTGATACTGACGACGGCGCTTTATTAGCTTTCCTTTTTCTGTTTTACCTGACTGATGCTTCTTCTTCATATCCAAAAAGCGCAGGTATTTAATAAAGCTAATTTGTAAGTCACCACTATACTTATCCGTAGATCCTTCTACTGCATAGTTTAACTTGTCTTGCAATTGCCCGGAATGTCTCTTTAAACCATATTTGCTAATGGCTGCTTTCTGAGCTTTCCAGATGGCCTTGCCTTCCTGATTTAAAATTTTGTCGATGTAACGCTGCTCTAGCAACGATTCCGAATTTCTACTGCTTACTCTTTGCTTATCCACGAACTAAAAATGCCCTATAAATGGCAGCTCGAAAAGGACAATTTGTTAAATAGAAGTGCCTCCCAATCGACTATTTGTGGTAATGGCTGTGATTAGAATTAGAGCGAATGTGTGCTTACGCTTAGTACGCAAAAGACTTGCCGACATAAAATTTATTTCAGCTTCCTTTTGCTTAGCTGCGCTTCAAGCCCCCTGATATTGCTATAATTTTAATTCACATACCATGATCACTATCAGTACATTCGATTTGGACACCCTTCGCTTAATTAAACAAATTCACTCTCTTAAAAAGCTGGAGCGTATTAATGAAAAGTTCTTTTTAAGCCTTTATGGAAAAGTTAAAGCGCATTGCCGGAAAACGGAAGAAATCAAGCTAGGCCGCGAATACAATCTGCTAATGCATTTTGTAAAATTCATGAAGGAGACCTACCCGCAAGACCAAAGAGCCAAACGCGACTACTACTTTAGAGAGTACATTCTTCCAGACTTTGAAGATGTGTTTACCAAGTACGTAGGAACCACGGTTAAAGTAGTGGTGTAAATTAACAAAAGCCAAGTATTAATACTTGGCTTTTGTTAATTTATCTTAATGCTGAAATTCAATAATACAAACTTAAATATTCAAAATATATCGGCCTAAATAACTGAATTATAAAATTTTAAATAATTACGTGGTAAATTATTTTACAAAATTCGGTTCTAAAATATATAAAATTGAGTCTACAATACTCAGACCCCACACTCTTGCTTTAGAGAAAGAAATATTTGTCCTAAATCGTCTAAATCTTCAATACCAATAGGCTTGGTCTTAATAACAACATCGTCCATAAAAATACTAACATAAGCCTTATTTATAAAAGGATTATACTGCACCATCCTATCTCTATCACTTTCTATAATCACCTGCGGCAAACCTTCGTATTTCAAATCATCAGTAATCACCCAAAATGAATTATCATTGTTTAATTTCAACCAATTAAATGTGCTAGCAGTGCATGCCGTACATGCATATTGTGGTAATACAACGATAATCGTACACCTTGGACCGCCAATCTCTTTGAAATTTTTCAGATACTGACCAATTAAACTCGGTTGAGAGTCACAGGCGATCAACGTACAGAAAACTGTCAAAAGCAATAGTATCTGAATTACTTTCTTTTTCATTTTCAACATAAACTAATCCTTTTCGAATAAAGCAACTGCGATTATCATAAATTTCACCATTAATTTCGAACTCAAGTTTAATTATTCCGGTACTTAGGTCGATTACCTCAAAAATCATATTAGCCCAATAAGGCGGGATATTTAAACCATCTTCATCAACCTCTTTCTGAGATTTTTTTATTCGTCGAATTAGCACATTTTCATCGGTATCAGTCCACAAACCTGTGACGAATTGGGATTTTTGATAATAACTTATGCTAGTCTTCTGGTTCGCAATTTTTCGATAATCAAAATTGTCGATGCTGATATTTTTTCCCGATATTTTAATTTTTTTCACTTCTCTTGTTTCTATATCCCAATCATAAATATCATTCATATAAGCTTGGCAGTAATATACATTACTAGAACTGTAACTTATAATCGGATGCTCTAAGATGGCATTAAAAACAAGTGGATCCTCGAATTCAAAGGGCACCTGTAAAAGACAATTAATTTTATCTACAATTGCGACTCTGCCATATCGACCCGCATTTTGTAGCCATTTACTACTAATTTTTTTGCCTTCTGGAAGATATAGAATTGGAATTAAGATTAGAGAATCGTTTAAATCTGCCATTGAAGCCCCATAAGTAATCATTGCTCTTGCAGCTACAATATTTAGAGTATCAATACTAGTAAATTCTTCACTAATTCTCAAAATGTCTTCCTCACAATTAACTAAACCACTTTCTATACCCTCCCTCGTGTATTTATAAAACCTATCTTTATATTTAGGATCATCCAGGTTTACCGATATTAAATGGTTCGTATCACCATCTAACTTCGTAAAAAACAACTCATCGAAAGGATTCAAATACCAAATAGTGTCTTCGACAAGGTTTCCTTGAGTATTTAAAGATCTACACTTGGAAATATTATCACCGACAATAATAATTTTTGAAACTAATTTCTTATCAACGTAATTATCATCACAAGCTCCCATAATGAAGCTTATGATGATAAATATTAATATTCTTATCTTCAAATCCTTTAAATATTCAATCGAAGTGTTCCTAAATCACCTGAGTCATCTTGAAAGATGTAGTAAACCGTGTTACCTACTGTGTCAACTTGAATATTAGTATAACTTTCATTTATAACGATATTATGAACCGTAACTAAAACGTCATTTTCAGATGAGGATACAGATTGAAAAAGCGTATCCCAATCAGAACTTTGAGCGAAATTAGATAAAACGGTTTTATCGCCAACTGCGGTATTAAACTCATTTGCAATTGACTGTAAACTTGGTGTAACAGTAGCAGCTTTACCACAGTCGCAATAAACACTAGTTGCAGGACACCAATCATCGGGATCGCTTGCACCGTAATCGAGAATATAGCACCACCAATCCTCATCAACTTTCAGCTCTAAATCGACTGGTTCATTTGTTAAAACTTCATCGTTTTTTTGACAAGATAAACCTGTTAACAAGATAGCGAATAGAAAAATACGTGTTTTCATAAAAAAAATATTTTGTTTGTACAAGTATACATAAAATATACATATAAAACGTGGCCGGAGCCATCGTGCATGACCAGGTTATTCCTGATGCCTCGATCAATGCAGCTCAGATTAATGTTGAATCTTGGTTGCCGGGTAATTACATTGTAGAGGTTATTAGTAAACAGACCACTATATTTGAACAGAAATTAAACGTACAACCTTAATAATTTAAAAGGGGGCGTAAAACGCCCCCTTTTTTTAACCTTAATATGCGATTAGTCTTTTTCTTATACTTATTATCCCTTTCCGCACAGGCCCAAAGATTTAGTAAAACGGACCTAAGCTTTGGTGGAGCAAATAGACCAGCTTTACTCTTTGTAGATAATGACATGGTAATAGCTGATGAAGATCAGGACTCCTTAGGACTTTTACAGATTGGATTATTCGATAGCTCAGGTGCTAAAACCTTCTATAAGTCCTATGATTATTATGAATCACTGGATTCCGTAAGAAGGGTTTCTCCCTGTTTTAAGTGTTTAAAAGCCAACAGAGGATCCTATTTTTTAGCTCAGACGGATTTCATTCGGAGTGATTCCGCTTTTGTGCGATTTACCAAGTTTAATCATAATCTAGATACTTTATTTACCCAGAAACACCTGGAGTTCCAAAACGGGCAACCTGTAATAAGAGATATGAAGTTTGATACTGATTCAACTTTTGTAGTATCTGGACTTCTATTTAGGTTGACCAACTATAATAAATACGATTTATGGGTTGCCAAATTTGATACGGCTTTTAACCCGATTTGGGAGCTTAGAATCCCCGATACAATTCAAGGCATGAATGGCGGTTATTATGGTGATGATTTAGTTATTGACCAGTACGGATCCTGTTTGGTGACTGGTAGAGCGAACCATTATGTTCCGACTCAATCTAATACCGATCATTCCTTTGCCGCGCGTATCGACCTCCAAACTGGGGCCTTAAAATGGTTTTACCCCTTCAATCAGGATTTGGGTAGTCAAAACATTGCAGCTTTAGATAATGGGAATGGTACCTATAGTTTTGCTCGGATGGAAATTTTAGGATTTTGGCCTAATACGATAAACTATGCGTACCCCACGAGGATGAGGCTTGGTCGTATTGATACTTCAGGACAAGTTGTTTACGACACCGCCACTGGACCTGAGTTGCCTTATTTTCGGTTTGAGGATTTGATAAGAACCAGTGATGGTAATTTCTATGTAGCTGGCGATATTCAAGTGCTTCCTGGGAATTTTCCAATCTCAGCATACAAATTCACCCCTCAAGGAGATAGCATTTGGATGCGCTCTTATTACCATTTGAACGACTCTGCCGACCGAAACCATATTTGGGCTTTTCAGGAAGCGCCAGATTCCGGATTTTTACATCTTGGAAGGTTGATAGATGTAGATAATGATATCGATTCTGTTCGCACGCTTCATTTTCACATGCTTAAAACCGATCAATATGGTTGCTTGCAAAAAGGTTGTCAAAATATCGGTTTGGAAGAAATAGGGTCTTTAGAGGCGGAATTGCGGGTTTATCCAAACCCTACTGCTGGTGTTTTGCA
>CBFHVV010000062.1:0-16854 GCA_965658965.1 Croceimicrobium sp. | reverse complement strand
TTTTACCGGCTTTTCTACGAATATATTCTCCAACATAGCGTACTCCTTTTCCTTTGTAAGGCTCTGGCTTACGCAATGAACGAACCTTTGCAGCCACCATTCCTACTAACTGCTTATCGAAGCTCTTTAGGATAACAATAGGATTTTTACCTTTATCAGAAACCGTTGTTACCTCTACTTCTTTTGGAATTTGAATCACAATATTGTGAGAGTATCCAAGTGCCAAATCTAGAAGTTGCCCTTGATTTGATGCACGGTACCCCACACCTACCAGCTCTAATTTCTTTTCGAAACCAGCTGATACTCCAATAACCATATTATTGATTAGTGCGCGATATAAACCGTGGCTTGCAATAGTCTGCTTTTCCTCGTTTAAACGATTCAAAGTTAGAACACTACCTTCAATTACCACTTCAATTTGCTCGGATATTTGCTGAGTTAACTCACCCAGTTTTCCTTTTACCGTAACCAAGCCTTTGTCAACTTTAATGTCGACACCAGCTGGGATATTTATAGGGGATTTTCCTACTCGTGACATTGCTTATATTTTAGTATACTTGGCAAAGTACTTCGCCACCTATATTTTCTTTACGTGCTTGCTTATCTGTCATAACTCCCTTAGAAGTAGAGACAATTGCAATACCTAAACCATTAATTACACGTGGAAGATCATTCGCACCATGATAAGATCTTAATCCTGGCTTACTAATACGCTTTAATGAGCGAATAGCTGCTTCATGAGTGATCTTATCATACTTTAAAGCAATCTTTATAAGACCCTGTGGGCCTTCCTCAATTACCTTGTGATTAAGGATAAATCCTTGATCTTGTAAAATACGAGTAATCTCAAGCTTCAAATTGGAAGCGGGGATTTCCACGACTTTATGTCCTGCTAAAAGAGCGTTACGAACTCTATTTAAATAATCTGCTATTGGATCTGTAGTCATCGCTATAATATTATTACCAACTGGCTTTTTTAACTCCTGGGATCAAACCTTGATTCGCCATTTCTCTAAAAGTAACACGCGAAATACCGAACTGACGCATATACCCACGAGGACGGCCAGTTAATTTGCAACGGTTGTGCATGCGCACTGGGGATGCATTCTTTGGTAATTTCTGAAGAGCCTCATAATCGCCAGCTTCCTTCAAAGCGGCTCTTTTCTCAGCATACTTCTCTACCATTTTCTCCCTTTTACGCTCACGCGCTTTCATTGATTCTTTAGCCATATCTTATTTTTTAAAGGGTATACCAAATTTAGTTAATAGAGAAAGTGCTTCCTTATCAGTCGCAGCCGAGGTAACGAAAGTAATATCCATACCTGTAATTCTATTCACCTTATCAATATCAATCTCAGGGAAAATAATTTGCTCTGTAATTCCTAGTGTGTAATTCCCACGACCATCAAAGCCGGTATTTTTGATTCCGTTGAAATCTCTAATACGTGGCAAGGAAGACCATAATAATCTCTCTAAGAATTCGTACATCTGCACCCCTCTCAGGGTAACTTTTGCACCAATCGGCATTCCCTTTCTCAACTTGAAGTTAGAGATATCCTTTTTAGAATAAGTCACAATCGCTTTTTGACCAGCAATCATCGTCATCTGCTCCACCGCCTGATCTACTAATTTTTTATCACCAGTAGCCTCTCCAATACCTTGGGAAAGAACGATCTTTTTTAGAGCTGGTACTTCCATTCTGTTCTTATATCCAAACTCTTCTGTTAGAGCTGGAATAATCTCAGTTGGGTACTTGTCTTTTAATTTTAGAGAAAAATCCATTACTTAATGATCTCTTGAGTTTTCTTAGAATAGCGAACTAATTTACCATTATCGTCTAATTTACGACCTACACGGGTCGGTTCATTAGTATTTGGATCAATTAGCATCAGCTTTGAAACATAGATAGGAGCTTCCACTTCCTGAATACCACCCTGTGGGTTGTTAGCATCCGGCTTTTTGTGCTTCTTAACTACATTAATACCTTCCACGATAGCTTTTCCAGCGCCAGTAACCATTTCTAGTACCGTACCTTCTTTGCCCTTATCTTCTCCAGAAAGAACCTTAACCTTATCGCCTTTTTTGATATGAAATTTTTTCATTGCCATAATAATTAAAGAACCTCAGGGGCTAGTGAAACAATCTTCATGTACTGCTTATCTCTCAACTCACGAGCAACAGGTCCGAATACACGAGTGCCTCTCATTTCGTTTTGTGGATTTAACAATACACATGCATTATCGTCGAAGCGGATGTATGAACCATCTGCACGACGAACTTCCTTACGGGTGCGAACTACTACTGCCTTAGAAACTTGTCCTTTCTTGGCGGTGCCAGAAGGAGTTGATTCCTTAATAGTAACTACGATACGATCTCCAACAGAAGCGTATCTACGTCCAGTTCCACCCAATACGCGAATAACTAATACCTCTTTAGCACCAGTATTATCCGCTACTCTTAGTCGTGATTCTTGTTGTACCATCGCTTACTTAGCTCTTTCAATGATTTCTACCAGCCTCCAGTTCTTAGTCTTACTCAAAGGACGAGTTTCCATGATGCGCACGGTATCACCGATATTGCAATCATTGGCCTCATCATGAGCGTGAAACTTTTTTGTAAGTTTAATGAACTTACCATACATGGGGTGCTTTTGCTTTTTCTCAACCGCAACAACAATGGACTTATCCATTTTATTGCTAGTTACCAAGCCGATGCGTTCTTTACGCAAATTCCTTTTGTGTTCCATCTTGAACAAACTTATTAAGATGCGCTAGATAATGCACGTGAACGATGTTCTGTGCTTAGTCTTGCGATCAACTTTCTTTTTTGATTCAACTCTTGTGGATTTTCCAAAGGAGAGATATGGTGAGCCATCTTAAGCTTATCATATGCAATTTTCTCCTCAGACAAACGATCACTTATTTCTTGTGTCGTCATTTCTTTAATAACAGATGCCTTCATTCTTTTTCTAATTAGGCACCGGTATAATCCCGGCGAGTGATTATCTTACATTTAACTGGTAGCTTCTGCGCCGCTAAACGCAATGCTTCTTTAGCAACTTCTTGCTTTACACCATCCAATTCGAATAAAATTCTACCTGGACGAACCACTGCTACCCAGTGATCTAGAGCACCTTTACCCTTACCCATCCTTACTTCGGCTGGTTTCTTGGTGATAGGTTTGTCTGGAAAAATTCTGATCCAAAGCTGACCCTCTCTCTTCATATAACGAGTAGCTGCAATACGAGCTGCCTCAATTTGACGAGAAGTAATAAATACTGGGTCAATAGCTTTTAAACCGAAACTACCGAAAGCCATTTCCGCACCGCGCTGGGCATTACCCTTCATGCGGCCTTTAAATGTCTTTCTATGTTTTGTCTTTTTAGGTTGTAACATTTTTCAATAAATTAAGCCTACGCCTATTATTTTCTTTTTCTTCTGTTACGAGCCTGACCTGAGTTACCACCTTGTGCAGGGCCAGTTTTCTTAACTGATCCAAAAGGGTTACTTAAATCACGCTTGCCGTATACTTCACCTTTCATGATCCATACCTTAATACCCAATCTACCGTAAGTAGTGTGAGCTTCACTTAAAGCATAATCGATGTCAGCGCGAAAAGTGTGTAATGGTGTTCTTCCATCTTTATACATTTCCGAACGAGCCATCTCAGCACCATTTAGACGCCCAGAAATCATCACTTTGATACCCTCTGAACCCATACGCATAGAAGCGGCTATTGCCATCTTCACAGCGCGACGGTAAGAGATACGTCCTTCAATCTGACGGGCGATAGAATCAGCCACCAGTTTTGCATCTAGTTCCGGACGCTTGATCTCAAAGATATTAATCTGAACCTCTTTCTGAGTAAGTTTTTTCAACTCCTCTTTAAGCTTATCTACTTCTTGGCCACCTTTTCCAATGATAATACCAGGACGACTGGTAGTTATGGTAATGGTAACCAATTTTAGAGTACGCTCTATTATAATTCTGCTCACACTAGCTTTCGCTAGACGAGCATATAGATAATTGCGAATTTTGGCATCTTCCGCAATTTTATCTCCGTAATTACGACCGCCGAACCAGTTACTGTCCCAGCCGCGAATAAATCCTAATCGGTTTCCTATCGGGTTAGTTTTCTGTCCCATTCGACTATTCGTTAATTTCGTTAGTATCCTCAGTTATAGCCTCAGCAGCAATGCGAGGACTAACTACAATAGTTACATGATTACTTCTCTTGCGAATTCGGTGTGCACGACCCTGAGGGGCTGGCTGAATACGTTTGAGCATTCTTGCACTGTCCACCTGAATTTCTGAGATATAAAGTGCAGCCTCATCGACGCTTGCATCTTCATTTTTCTGCTCCCAGTTATTGATAGCAGAAAGCACTAATTTTTCTAATGGTAGACTGGCGTGTTTTGGGCTATGCTTTAGCAAAAACAAAGCCTTTTGTACGTCCAATCCGCGAACCATATCTGCTACCAAACGCATCTTGCGAGGACTGGTAGGATAATTTCTTAACTGAGCGCTGGCCACATTCTTGCGCGCCTCTTTAGTTGCCTCAGCTCTAAGTCTTTTTCTAGATCCCATATCTTAAATCTTAGCGCTTACCTTTATCTTTCTTATTGCCTCCGTGACCACGAAATGTACGTGTCAAAGAGAACTCACCGAACTTATGTCCTACCATGTTTTCTGTTACAAAAACTGGCACGAAAGTTCTTCCATTGTGAACGGCTATGGTTTGTCCAACCGCCTCTGGAAAAATCATCGAAGCGCGTGAATAAGTCTTGATTACAGATTTCTTTCCGTTCTCAACATTACCCATTACTCGCTTTTCCAGCTTATGGTGAATGAAAGGACCTTTTTTTAATGATCTCGCCATAGCTTCTTACTTTTTACGTCTTTCAATGATATACTTGTTCGACTCTTTTTTAGGAGTACGAGTTTTATAGCCTTTAGCAGGAATGCTGTTTCTAGAACGTGGATGACCACCACTAGCACGGCCTTCACCTCCACCCATTGGGTGATCTACTGGGTTCATCGCCACACCTCTTACACGAGGTCTACGACCTTGCCATCTGCTTCTACCCGCTTTTCCACTACGTTCCAGTTGGTGATCGCTATTACCAATCGCTCCAATAGTTGCTTTACAGGTAATTAAAATCATGCGCGTTTCACCACTAGGCATCTTAATGATGGCATACTTCCCATCTCTTGCCGCCAATTGTGCAAATGAACCAGCACTTCTTGCAATGATTGCTCCCTGTCCAGGACGCAACTCGATACAACTAATTACCGTACCTAAAGGAATATCAGAGAGTAATAGAGTATTACCAATTTCGGGAGCAGAACCTGCTCCACTAATTACTTTCTGACCTACTTGTAAACCGTTCTGAGCGATTACATAACGCTTTTCACCGTCTGCATAATACAATAGAGCCAAACGCGCTGAACGGTTCGGATCATATTCTATACTTTTCACAGTAGCTTCTATACCGTCTTTGTCTCTTTTAAAATCAACAACACGG
The DNA here is from genome assembly GCA_965658965.1 of Croceimicrobium sp. Classification (GTDB taxonomy): domain Bacteria; phylum Bacteroidota; class Bacteroidia; order Flavobacteriales; family Schleiferiaceae; genus Croceimicrobium. The sequence continues at coordinate 11,330 of CBFHVV010000062.1, read as the reverse complement.
TATTTTTTCTTATGACCACCGCCTAACTGACGCATAGTCATTTTACCAGTATTGTTACGACCGCCTGATTTAGACTTTCCTTTTAAGAGTGACTTTTCAGGCTTAGCCGCAGTAACAGTTTCAAACTGACCTGCAACTTTAAAACGCTGACCTGGAGTCGTTGGATTAAATTTACGTACTGCCCTAATTAAATTTCGCTATAAAGGTCAATAGTTTCTCCGCTGCGAACTTGCACTATCGCCTTCTTATATTTTCCAGTGTTGCCTCTCGATACTCCTTGCTTGGTGTAACGAAATTTGCTTTTACCAGGCATAACCATGGTTTTAACACTTTCTACATTAATTCCATAAAGCTCTTCGATCGCCTTGCGAATCTCAACCTTATTGGCGCTTGTTGCTACCTCAAATGCGAAACGATTATTGTCTTCGCTATCGGCAGTTGCCTTCTCCGTAATGATTGGTTTAATCAAAATGCCCATGGTCTACTTTCTTAAAACGTTTTCAAGCTTCTCTAGTGAATCCTCAGTTAAAACGATAGCTTGACTATTCAAAACTATGTAAGTGTTTAAATCCGAGGCATTTACAACCTTAGAGCCCTTAAAATTTCGGGACGACAAATATACAGATTTATCTGACTCTCCAAGCACTAATAGAGATTTTTTATCTTTTATTCCTAAAGCATTCAAAATCTGTAGATAAGATTTAGTACTTGGCGTATCAAAACTGAAGTTTTCTACGACCATAATTTTGTCCTCAGCAGCCTTCTGACTCATGGCTGAACGACGGGCTAAAGTCTTTAGCTTCTTGTTTAGTTTAAAACTATAATCACGTGGACGCGGACCAAATACGGTACCACCACCTCTTTGTACTGGAGACTTTAAAGATCCAACACGTGCATTACCTGTTCCCTTCTGACGGAAGAACTTTTTGGTAGTTCTAGAGACTTCTGCACGTTCTTTAGCTTTGTGCGTACCCTGACGTTGGTTAGCTAAATATTGCTTTACGTCTAAGTACAAAGCATGATTATTGGGCTCAATAGCAAACAAGTCATCTGATAAAGTCACCTTGCGACCTGTATCCTTTCCTTCTTTATTTAATACTGCTAATTCCATTACTTCGTGATTATTACAAGTGAATTTTTAGGACCAGGAATAGACCCCTTTACCACTAGTAGATTCTTATCGGTATCCACTTTAATAACACGTAGGTTTTCCACCATGGTCATTTCACCGCCCATACGACCGGCCATGCGCATACCTTTAAATACTCTTGAAGGATCAGAACCTGCACCAATAGAACCTGGCGCACGTAGTCTGTTATGCTGTCCGTGCGTAGCTTGACCAACACCACCAAAACCATGACGTTTTACTACACCTTGGAATCCTTTCCCTTTAGATATACCCTGTACATCTACAAAATTGCCTTCTTTAAGAAACTCTTCTAACTTCAGTTCTGAACCAACTGCTAAGTCTTCCGAATAACCATTAGGGGCGAATTCTTTTAACATTTTACGAGGACTTACTCCAGCCTTCTTAAAGTGACCCTTAAGGGCTGCAGGAGTATTCTTCTCTTTTGCTTCTCCAAATCCAAGTTGGATAGCTTCGTAACCGTCTTTTTCAACAGTCTTGATCTGGGTTACCACATTGGCTTCCACTTCGATGACGGTACACGGTAAATTTTTACCGTTTTCGTCAAAGAGGCTTGTCATCCCGATCTTTTTACCGATCATTCCAGGCATTCGACAATCTATTTATTAATTATAAAAAAAATTCTATCTATCACACTTTAATCTCTACCTCTACTCCACTAGGAAGCTCAAGTTTCATTAGGGCATCAATAGTCTTCGAAGAAGAACTATAAATGTCTAACAAACGCTTGTAAGAAGAGAGTTGAAACTGCTCACGCGACTTCTTGTTAACGTGCGGTGAACGTAAAACAGTGTAGATTCGCTTGTTTGTTGGAAGCGGAATCGGACCATTAACGATAGCACCAGTACTCTTTACGGTCTTCACAATTTTCTCGGCAGACTTGTCTACTAGATTGTGATCGTAAGACTTTAATTTAATGCGGATTTTCTGACTCATCTTATCTAAATAAAACCTTAATCTTTATTTCCTTTAATTTTTGCAATAACTTCTTCTGCAATACCTTTTGGAGACTCTGCAAAATGCGAGAATTCCATAGTAGACGTTGCTCTACCAGATGAGTTAGTACGTAAATCGGTTACATAACCAAACATTTCAGACAAAGGAACTTTCGCCTTAATTGTTTTTGAATTGTTACGGTCTCCCATACCTTCTACTACTCCGCGACGACGGTTTAAGTCACCAACGATTTCGCCCATATACTCCTCAGGAGTTAATACCTCCAATTGCATAATTGGCTCAAGTAATACAGGGTTAGCTTTAGGAATTGCCGTACGGAAAGCCAATTTAGCGGCTACTTCAAAAGATAGTTGATCAGAATCCACAGGGTGGAAAGATCCGTCCTTAAGAGTCACTTTTAAACTATCCATGGTGTAACCAGCTAGCACACCTGTGCTCATTGCTTCTTTAAATCCTTTCTCTACTGAAGGGATAAATTCCTTAGGAACATTACCACCTTTAACAGCATTCTCGAATACTAAACCAGGCTCCTCAGAGTCACTTGGTCCAATGGTTACCACAATATCTGCGAACTTACCACGACCACCTGTTTGCTTTTTGTATACCTCACGGTGATCTACTGTTTCGCTAATCGCTTCTTTATAAGTTACCTGAGGTGCACCTTGGTTCACTTCTACCTTAAACTCACGACGTAAACGGTCCACGATGATATCTAAGTGAAGCTCACCCATACCGCTAATTACGGTTTGGCCAGTTTCCTCATCTGTATGAACACGGAAAGTTGGATCCTCTTCGGTAAGTTTGGCTAAGGCCATGCCGAGTTTATCCACATCCGCTTTTGTCTTAGGCTCCACTGCTAAACCAATTACTGGCTCTGGGAAATCCATAGACTCTAATATAATAGGAGAGTTCTCTGCGCATAAGGTATCACCAGTTTTAATATCTTTAAAACCTACCAAAGCACCAATATCTCCAGCGCCTAACTGATCAATTTGATTTTGCTTGTTAGAGTGCATCTGGAAGATACGTGAAATACGCTCTTTCTTGCCCGTTCTGGAGTTCTTTACATAAGAACCAGAAGGAAGTACTCCTGAATAAGCACGAGTAAAGCATAAACGCCCTACAAATGGATCGGTAGCAATTTTAAAGGCTAAACCACTAAATGGCTCTTCATAAGAAGGCTTGCGCTTTTCTTCTTCACCGGTTTCTGGGTTTAAACCAACAATTGCGTCTACGTCGATTGGTGAAGGCATTAATTCCATCACCATATCTAGCATCGCTTGTACCCCTTTGTTTTTAAAGGCAGAACCACACATCATAGGAACAACTTTGTTCGCCACGGTGGCTTCACGTAAAGCGTCTAAAATTTCACGCTCAGTTAAAGACTCTGGATCTTCAAAATACTTTTCCATTAAAGTATCGTCAAACTCAGCTACAGCCTCTAATAATTTCTCTCTGTATTCGGTAGCCTCATCCATTAAATCCGCAGGAATATCAACTTCGCTAAAAGTCATTCCCATGTCATCTTCGTTCCACACGATTCCACGGAAGTTGATTAAATCAACCACCCCTTTAAAATCGCTCTCAGAACCGATTGGAATTTGTAAGGGAAGCGCTTGGCTACCTAACATCTCCTTAACTTGGCTACAAACATTTAGGAAGTCAGATCCCTGACGGTCCATTTTGTTTACAAAACCAATACGAGGAACGTTATAGTTATTGGCTAGTCTCCAGTTAGTTTCAGATTGTGGTTCTACACCATCTACTGCACTAAACAAGAAAACTAATCCATCCAATACACGCAATGAACGATTAACCTCTACGGTAAAATCAACGTGTCCTGGAGTATCAATAATGTTAATATGGTAATCATCACCACGGTAAGGCCATGAAAGGGTAGTTGCCGCAGAGGTAATAGTAATACCACGCTCTTGCTCTTGCTCCATCCAGTCCATAGTAGCTGCACCATCGTGCACCTCACCAATCTTGTGACTCACACCACCGTAATAAAGAATACGTTCGGTAGTGGTTGTTTTCCCAGCATCGATATGCGCTGCAATACCAATGTTACGGGTGTATTTTAAATTTCTTTTAGCCATGATTTTTTTTTCTCTATTATGACCTATTAAAATCTACCGAAGTGAGCAAACGCTTTATTTGCATCCGCCATCTTGTGAGTATCTAATCTTTTCTTAACTGCAGCACCTTCTTCCTTGGCTGCCGCCATTACCTCTGCCGCTAAACGATTGGCCATGGCCTTTTCGTTACGCTTACGAGAGTAGGAGATTAACCACTTCATCGCTACCGAAACCTTACGGTCTGGGCGAATTTGAATAGGAATTTGGAAGGTTGCACCACCAACACGCTTCGAACGTACTTCTACGTGTGGCATAACGTTGTTTAATGCTTCTTTCCACAACTCTAAACCGTTACCTTCTCCTGTTTTTTCAGAAATGATATCGATTGCATCGTAGAAAATACGGTAAGAAACACTCTTCTTACCATCTAGCATCATCATATTTACAAAACGAGTTACCAATGGATCACCAAAACGTGGATCGGGTAACAGGGGTCTTTTTTTAGCTCTTGCCTTTCTCATGAGACTCTTTGAATAAGATTATTTCTTGTCTTTTGGACGTTTCGTGCCGTACTTAGAACGACGCTGCATACGACCATTAACACCCGCCGTATCTAGGGCACCTCTAACGATGTGATAACGCACACCAGGTAAATCTTTTACTCTACCACCACGCACTAGTACAATACTGTGCTCCTGTAGGTTGTGACCTTCTCCTGGAATGTAGGCGTTCACCTCGTTTCCGTTAGTTAAACGCACCCTCGCTACCTTACGCATGGCTGAGTTAGGCTTTTTTGGAGTGGTGGTATACACACGCGTACATACTCCACGACGCTGTGGTGAAGACTGCAATGCGGCAGACTTACTCTTCTTTGTGATCTTAGTACGTCCTTTGCGCACTAATTGCTGAATCGTTGGCATACACCTTTTTATATAAGTTTTTACAAACTGCTTGAACCCCTCATTTTTGGGGACTGCAAATGTAATATAATTCAATAACGCTGCAAGGCCTTGATAAAAAATGTTTTAGGGTTTTTTAGCAATCCGAAATGTTTGGCTATCAATTCATTAAATATTAGGATTCCATTTAAGCTAAAAAGCCAGCTTTGTCAAGGCCTTGCAGCCTCTAAAAATACGCTCCCAATCCATTGGCCACTTAAATACTCTTCTGCCAATTAATGCTAAACGGTTCTTATAGATGCCTCACTCAAAAAATCGCTTCGCACCTCCCGTTGAGCACTTATAGATTTTAAGACTAGTCCGCTCCTTGATTGCTGCTTAAATTTAAGCACCTTTGCAAACTATTATATATACTAGTTATTGTGACAGATTTTCTCTCAGGTTTAAACCCTTCTCAAAGGGCCGCAGTAGAAGCTACCGAAGGTGCGGTAATGGTTATCGCTGGTGCTGGATCCGGTAAAACACGCGTGCTCACCTATCGCATTGCCTATTTAATGGCCGAGAAAAAAGTAGACCCTTTTAATATATTATCCTTAACCTTTACCAATAAAGCGGCTCGAGAAATGAAAGAGCGAATTGGTAAAATTGTAGGCCCCGCGGAAGCGAAAAATATTTGGATGGGAACCTTTCACTCGGTCTTCGCTCGCATTTTACGCAGTGAAGGAGACCGCTTAGGATATCCTTCTAATTTCACCATTTACGATTCTGAAGACAGTAAAAAGGCCATAAACAACGTCATTAAAGAGTTAAATCTCGATAAAGACATCTATAAGACCAATGCCGTAGCTCGCAGAATCTCTTCTTTTAAAAATGGACTAATAACACCACGGGAGTATTTTAATAGCCCCGAAATTATGGAGCAAGATGCGGCCGCTCGCATGCCACAGCTGGGTGAAGTATTTAACGCCTATAACGAAAAGAACTTTCGCTCGGGCGCGATGGACTTCGACGATATATTGCTGAACACTTACTTAATTCTAAAAAACTTCCCCGAGGTTTTAGCTAAATACCAAGATCGTTTTCGCTATATCTTAGTAGACGAGTATCAGGATACCAACCGTGCGCAGTACTTAATTGTAAAAGCACTGGCCAATCGCTTTCAAAATATTTGTGTGGTGGGCGATGATGCGCAATCCATATATGCTTTCCGTGGAGCGAACATCCAAAACATTCTGAACTACCAAAAAGACTACGACGAAGTACAGGTCTATAAACTAGAGCAAAACTACCGCAGTACTAAAAACATCGTAGGTGCAGCAAATAGTCTTATCGCAAAAAACCAAAATCAACTGCCTAAAAACGTTTTTACCGATAATGAAGGTGGTAACAAAATAACAGTTCATAAAACGGTTTCCGATTCAGATGAAGGCGCATACATCGCAAGAACCATCTTCGACAAACAAATGAATGAACGCAGGGATTATAGCGACTTCGCTATTCTCTACCGTACCAATGCGCAATCGCGCGCCATGGAAGATAACCTGCGCCGTAAAAATATCCCCTACCGTATTTATGGTGGCCTTTCTTTTTACCAACGTAAAGAAGTAAAAGACCTCCTCGCCTATTGTCGCCTATCGATAAATCCCAAAGATGAAGAGGCTTTACGCCGGGCCATAAACTACCCCAAACGCGGCATTGGCGACACTACCGTAGAAAAGCTTACTATTAAAGCGAACCAAGAAAGTCGTAGCATGTGGGATATTCTGGAAAATATCGACTTCTTTCCAGATATTGGTATTAACCGCGGTGCCATTACCAAGCTGAAAGATTTCGTAACCAAAATAAACAGCTACCGCATCTTAGCCGAGAAGCAAGAGTCTTTCGACGTGGTAAGCCATATCGCCAAAACCTCGGGCCTAATGCGCAGCCTCGGTGAAGATAAAAGCCCCGAAGGTATTAGTCGGGTGGAGAATATAGAAGAATTATTAAATTCGGTAAAAGAGTTTTGCGAAGACCAAAAAGAAGTAGAAGACGGTAACCCCTTGCTCGAAAACTTCATGAAAGATGTTGCCTTACTCACCGATCAAGATAAAGACGATCCGAAAGACACCAATAAGGTTTCTTTAATGACTATTCACCTGGCTAAAGGCTTGGAGTTCCCTATTGTATTTATTGTAGGAATGGAGGAAAACCTCTTCCCGAGTATGATGACCGTAAATAGCCGGGCAGACTTAGAAGAAGAAAGACGCCTATTTTACGTAGCCCTTACCCGTGCCGAAAATCAGGCTTTCCTTAGCTATGCGCAAATGCGTTATCGCTGGGGCAAATTAATAGACTGCGAGCCTAGTCGCTTTTTAGAAGAGATAGACGAGAAGTATCTAGATATTAATATCCCAGAGTTTAGCCCTTTTTTAAGTGGTGAAGAAATGCGTGGCTTTCGCCAAGATGGACCACAACAAGGCTCAGCGGGTAAAAGCACTGGTAGTCGTGCTCCCCGCAGTCCTCGATCTAGTCCCAATGGCAGTGCCAACTCATCTGCCGGGCGCAGCCCACAGCGTAATGCACCAAGACAAGTACCTTCAAACTTAAAGCGTATTAATCCCAATGCACAGCAAAGCCACAGTGGAAACTTTACCGCCCTGCATGATCTTAAAAGCAATGAACGAGTAAAGCACCCGCGCTTTGGCCATGGTGTGGTAAAGGGATTGGAAGGCGATGGCGACAATAAAAAAGCAATCATTGCCTTTGATAATGTGGGAGAAAAGAAATTATTACTCAAATTTGCCAAGCTAGAAAGAATTGGTGCTTAAACCGATTCACCTTATCTTGGCCATCTGCCTTGAGCAGAGCAAATAAAAAATTATATGGATATAGAAACCATTCGACACGACGACGAAATCGACATGGAATATAACACGAGCCGCGAGCGCATGATTATTCCCGAATACGGCCGTAACGTGCAGCGTATGGTCGATTACCTTTTGACCATCGAAAATAGAGAGGACCGCAATAAACAAGCGCAAAACTTAATTGCCATTATTGCCAATCTCAACCCCCAGGTATACGAAACCGACGAAGATCCCGATCACAAATTATGGGATCACCTGCATATTATGTCTAACTTTAAGTTGGAAGTAGATGCGCCCTACCCTCCACCCGCGCCCGAGAGCTTAATGGAGAAACCCGAGGAAGTAGCCTACCCCGTTAATTCGCGCCGCTTCAGACATTATGGCCGTATCACGCGTCAAATGATTGAGCATGCTATTAATCTTCCCGAGGGCGAGGAAAAAAAGGCGCTTACCGAAGCAGTTGCCAACCTAATGAAGAAAAACTACATCGTTTGGAATAAAGACCATGTAGACGATGCGGTAATTTTAGATAACCTAAAAACCCTTTCCGAAGGGCAACTCGATTTAAGCGATATCAACTTTGCCGATAAACGTGAATTAGTGCAACAAGCCCCTAGTCACAACAATCATCAGAAGAAAAATCGCAAGCGCTCCAACAATAACTATAAGCGCAAAAACCATAAGCATAAAAACTAAATGGGTACTTTTCAAATTACGGGTGGACAAGAATTAAAAGGTTCTATTACCCCGCAAGGCGCCAAAAACGAAGCGCTACAAATTATCTGCGCCACCTTACTAACTGCCGAAAAAGTTACCATCAGTAATATCCCCGATATTCACGATGTAAATAAACTGATAGACATCTTAGCAGATTTAGGCGTTAAAGTGCAACGCAAAGGACATGGAGTTTATAGCTTTCAGGCCGATGACTTAAATCTCGACTATCTCGAAAGCGACGAGTTTAAACAAAAAGGTTCTTCCTTACGCGGAAGTATCATGATCGTGGGACCGCTATTATCGCGCTATGGCAAAGGTTACATTCCTAAACCGGGGGGCGACAAAATTGGCCGCCGTCGTTTAGACACCCACTTTATCGGCTTCCAAAAGCTTGGCGCAAAATTTCGCTATAAGGCCGATGAGTCTTTTTACGGAGTAGAAGCGAAAAAGCTCAAAGGTGCCTATATGCTTTTAGAAGAAGCCTCGGTAACAGGTACCGCCAATATTGTTATGGCCGCCGCTTTAGCCGAAGGAACCACCACCATTTATAATGCCGCCTGCGAACCCTATTTACAGCAACTCTGCGAAATGATTAATCGCATGGGCGGTAAAATTACCGGCATCGGTTCCAACCTTTTGCACATTGAAGGCGTAAAAGTATTAGGTGGCTGCGACCACCGCGTTCTTCCCGATATGATTGAAATTGGCTCTTGGATTGGCATGGCCGCCATGACGGGCTCTGAAATAACTATTAAAGATGTTAATTACGATAAACTCGGTATCATTCCCGAAGTATTTCGTAAAATGGGCATCAAGCTACAGCGAGAAAACGATGATATAATTGTGCCCAAACAAGCGCATTATGAAATCGAAACTTTTATTGATGGCTCCATCTTAACTATTTCCGATGCTCCGTGGCCTGGCTTTACGCCCGATCTTTTAAGCATTGCTTTAGTAGTTTCTACCCAAGCACGCGGTAGTGTTTTAATCCACCAAAAAATGTTTGAAAGCCGACTATTCTTCGTCGATAAACTTATTGATATGGGCGCGCAAATTATTCTTTGCGACCCACATCGTGCCACGGTTATTGGTATGGATAAAACTACGGCTCTTAAAGCTACCACCATGACTAGCCCTGATATTCGCGCCGGAATTTCTCTGTTAATTGCAGCTTTAAGCGCAGATGGTGTCAGTACTATCCATAATATCGAACAGATAGATAGAGGCTACGAGAATATCGACGAAAGACTGCGTGCTCTCGGAGCTAAAATTGTAAGAGTTAACTAAAAAAAAATTATGAAATTATTTAAAAAACCTCTCTTCATCATGCTACTCGGTGCCCTGTCCTTTATTGGCCTTGGCTTTGCTAGTAGCGACTATGAAATAGACGCAGAACAAAATAGATCCGTTTCTATTGGCGAAAAAGCCCCCGACATTGTTATGGCCAACCCAGAAGGTGAAATATTAAAACTATCCGACCTCAAAGGGAAAATGGTTCTTGTTGATTTTTGGGCCGCTTGGTGTGGACCCTGTCGTCGCGCCAATCCACATGTGGTGGAAGTCTATAAAAAATACAAAGACACCGAGTTTAAAGACGGTAGTGGCTTTACTGTTTTTAGCGTATCGCTAGACCGAAATAAAAACGACTGGACCAAAGCGATCAAACAAGATGGCCTACTGTGGGATTACCACGTAAGCGATTTAAAATCTTGGAACAACGCTGCCGCTCAACTCTACGGCGTGCAAGCCATACCCGCCACTTACCTACTCAGCGCCGATGGTACCGTAATCGCTCGAAATTTAAGCGGTAGAGCCCTCGAAAATGCACTCGAAAAAATGAAAAAGTAATAGTTTTTACGATTCTAAAATAACGAAGCCTCCTATTTAAGGGGGCTTTTTTTATTTAGGGGCACTTGCCCGCTTTCCAGTACAAGTCCTCGCTACAAGCCTAAATTCGCCTAGCCCTGCGGGTGCTTCCTTCGGTCGCATCCTCTCCGCTGTTTCATTAAAGGCTTTCGCTGCGGGCTTTCCCTTACAATCGGGGTGCCAATTGGCTGCAGGCTTCCAAGGCCATAAGGTTCTAAATTTATTTAATCGCGATATCCTACTAATGAAGCCTCGCGAAATTACACCCTAACTCAAGCAATACACAAAAAGCTAAAACTGTAATTAATTACAGAATCCGATCTCACTACTAACTACTAATAGCGAAGCGGTCTAATATCTTAAAAAAAGATGTCGCCCCGCTGGGGCTCGGCTAAATCGCACTCTAACTCAAGCGTTAATCAAAAAGCCAAAACTGTAACTAATTGCAGAATCCAATCTCAATACTAACTACTAAAAGCGCAGCGGTCTTAATACTAATAATGCAGCGGTCTTAGTACTAATAAAGGCTTTGTGAGTTCACAATCTCTGTAGCTAAATCTCATCTATTGCGTTTCGAATTTCCCCAAGATTATTGATGAAATAGATCCTGAATCCAGTTACCCATGACATGTTTATTAGTGTGTTGGTTTTCAAAGGGTGTTTCGCGATGAGGTAAAGCATCTCAAGATGTTTCTATGTTCGTTTTTTGCTTAATCAAAAAAGAACCAAAAAAATCAAGGCTCCAATTCCTTACTTCAAAAACTTTCATAAAAGGTAAGTTCGGTGGGCGAGCTTCTTTCAGTCGCAACCCAACTCA
>CBFHVV010000061.1:11858-16884 GCA_965658965.1 Croceimicrobium sp. | reverse complement strand
AATCCATGTTGGGGCTTTGTAATTTAAAGCTTCCACGGGCAGGGTTTGGATAAAGTTGGTAGTTTTCTAACCAATCTCTCTCTTGCAAAGAAATCTTATTTTCAACTCTAATCTGTTTAGTTATACTGCGGCTGCAGCTACGACCGTCTATTACTGTTAAACGCACGGTAAATATTCCTTGAGCGGTATACACATGAGTAGGATTTTGTTGGGTAGAACTACCACCATCGCCAAAATCCCATATCCAGGTAACTGCACCTACGGTACTATCTGTAAAAGAGGCAGTGTCATTCAATTGTAAGGTATCCTGGTTTACCACAAATTTTGCAATCAGTGGGTTTACAGTAACTGACTTAGAAATAGTATCAAAGCCGATACTGTTTGAAGCTCTAAGTGTAACAGTATAGGTCCCTGGTAAGGCATAAGCATGAGTGGGGTTAGTTTGGTTACTGGTAATACCATCGCCAAAATCCCAAAGTAAAGTGGTGAAATAGCTAGCATTATGGCTAAAGCTCACCTCCCCAATACAAATATTCTCGTCGCTAGAGCTAAAGTCTGCAACGGGCTGGGCTCCACTTTGACCGACTAAGCAGATCGTGCGGTTAGTATCATTGCTAATGATGAAGATAGAAGCATTAAAGTTTCCCACACTGGTCGGAATAAAATCGATATCTAATTCGAGGCTATCACCAACTGGAATATTGGTAGCAGATTGCCCTATCTTAAACTGTGGCGAAGTACTGGTCATGCTCGATATGATGAGTGGCTCGCAACCATCATTGTAAATAGTAATGGTACGTGTGGTAGTATCACCTAATGGGGTTAAGGTATAATAGGCACAAGTATCTGATAAAACTATGGCAGGCTCGGATACCACATTAAACACGATTGGTACAGTGGTAGGATTAGCCCCAGGAGCATTATTATTAATAACGAGAGTGCTTAGGTGTTGACCCACTGGTAAGGTAGCGGCATTAAAAATGAAGTTGCGGTTAACACTATCTAAGGGTTGCACTGTCCCATTATTGGCTCCTAAAACGGAGACCCAATTAATATTTTGAACAATTTCTAATTCAACTCTATGGAAAGAGCCTGCTTGGCCATCTACCGTGGTAGAGTTATAAAGGCCCACATCTAAAATTCCGTCGTTTAATAATGTGGCAACTTGGGGCCCAACAATAAAGAGATCGATGGTGTCTAGTTGATAAAAGCGGTTATTATCGTAAACAACTTGCTGGTAAGTACCATCTAAATACAGGTTCATTCTTTCGTTAAAAGCATCATAGTCTCCATTTATAATGATGCGTAACTTTATACTATCTGCGCTATTGGGTAAACCAGTGAAATTGTGAAAAGTAGTGGCCCCCACGGTGTTATAGCTTACCTGACTAGAGTCGCTAAAACGTCCAATCTGCATGTCAAAAGTAAGGGCACCTTGTCCGGGATTACGCAATTTGAAAGACTTAGTTCCTATAACTTTACACTTATTAAGAGTAAAAGCCAGAGTGTCTTTTGGTAAATCTAAGATCGGCGCACCCACAGAGCTAGCGCTTAGGCAGATGTTAAAAGTGGTATCATTGGTACTTAAGGTTAGCGTATCGTTAAAGCTATTAACGCTTAGTGGCGAAAAGCTGATAATTAAATCTGCGGTATCGCCAGGAGCAACATATAAAGGAAGATTACTTGCAGCAAAAACGCTATTGGTGCTGGTGAAGCTTGTGATATCTAAAGTGTCGCAGCCATCATTAGCTACCCTAAAAGTGTCATTAGCAGTAGCACCTTGACGGATATTGGTAAAGTTGATACAGCTGCTATCTACCACTGCTAGTTTGGCGCTTCCATTTATTACTAAATGAATGGGTAAAGGAATATTAGGATTTAAGGGGTCATTAGTATTCCAATTTAAAATATAATCGTAGGTGCCGTTCGGAATACCTGCGGTGTTAATACCAATGTTGATTAAAACAGAGTCATTTACAGCAACCACTCCCGAGTCTGGACTAGCACTGATAAAGTCTGGCGGCCCTTGTAGGGCGGCAGACCAATCAATAGCATTATTCATAAGTTGAATAATATCGGCATTGGTTTGAAAGTAATCGTAACCAATAAAAATTGCTTGTCCATCGCCGTAAGGTTGAGTAGCAACCACCGCTTCATCGGTAGAGTTCTTTCCGGCTATTTGTAAGAGGTTAGCAGTATTAGTAAACTGAGCTCTTAGTGTTGCACTTAAATTAGATAATCCGGCAGCGGGTAAACCAGCCATTAGTGGATGGTTAGGCTCATCGATACTAATATTTGCAGGGGCACCAAAAGTATTTGTTAATGGCATGATATCGTATGCATTCATGCGAGCCGTGCCATTATAGGTCATAATGATTGTTCCTCCATTGTTGGCAAAGCTTTGCAATTCCGGACTAAATTGGCCTGCGTAGAAGGTACTTGACATTTCGGGTAGAATAATTACATCGGAAGTGTCAAGGTAATTTTTAAGACTGATTGCGTCATAAACGTAAATCATTTGATAATCGATGTCTGATCTGGCCGAAAAGATAGCGTTAAGGTTATTTCGCTCCGTAGTATAGCTACTTGTTGCCAAAAATAGAACCTTAGTCTTGCCATTATTAGCATTATTAGACTCTACAAGATCATAAGTGAGGTTACTCAGTCCCGAGTTTCTCAAATAAACTGGTAGGCCAATAGAATCGCCGCAATTGGTAATAGTGATGGAAAGTGAATCTGGGTTGAAGCTACCCATGGGAGCACCTACAGAAAAGCCGCTCAAGCAAATAGTTCTAAGACTATCGTTGCTAACTATGCTTAAGGTATCTATTTGTTGACCAAGATTAGAGCTACTGGGGTTAAAGCTAACCGGAATCCATAGTGAGTCCTCTAAACCTAGACTAAAGCTGTTAATGGTGCTAGAGAATTGACTGCCGATAAAATTTAAAGCAGTAGCATGCAGCGAGTCACAGCCATCATTCCACACCAAAACAGAATCAGTTTGACTAGCTCCGCTATAAAGCGTATCGTAACTAAGGCAAGCAGCAGATTGTGCTAATAAAGGCGCACCAAAAATATTGAGAGTAACACTAATGATGGTATCCGAATGAAAGGGGTCGTTGGAACTAATAAGTACCTGACGACTATAAGATCCGTTGGTTAAGTTATTGGTGCTAATATAGCCAGTAGTGTTAATAGAATCGCCGGAAGTTAATGAGCCTGAAGAGGGAATGAAGTTACCAGCACTATTCGAAACGATTTCAAAGTCATCGATACGGTAGTTATCATAATTGTTTCCTGAATGACTAGCTTGAAACAGTCTAATCTGCATTAAACCACTAAGAGGAATGGCAAAACTATAGCGCTGTGCAACAAGGTTATAATTGTAAATAGTGCCAATGGTAATCCAAGTTGTGGTGCCGTTTAAACGGTATTGTACTAGTACATCTTCACCACCGTCGGGGTTTTCGCAACCCGTACCGCCATTATTGCCAGGAAAAGCCCACATGGCAACAGAATCATTGGCACTTAGATTAAGCTGTACAGTTTCGGCAACACGATTGGTGCCATTCATATTTAAGGCATAAACACCCGAGCTTTCGTAACAGCCTAGGGAAGTGGCATTGCTACCAATGGTAGACCAAATAGAAGAATTTGGGCTAGAGCCAGCTTCGAAGTCATCGAAAATGGAAGCCGAAGCACCGATACTCCAATTTAAGGGGATGGTTCCAGTACCAGTGTTAAAAATCTGTAAGCTAATGGGAACAGAATCGTTGCAACCGTAACTGTTTATGGTGTAGGCAGCACTATCGAGTGCGATGCTAGGAGCGGTTGAGGCACTAGCAGAAATGCACAATAAAGTGTCGAGATTTCCGAGTAGGTTTAGCGTATCGTTAAAGCTTCCCGCTGCCGTTGGATTAAAACTGAGAACAATTAGTGCGCTATCGCCAGGGGCAACTGCTAAGCTCGATTGTTGCACCGAATATTGACTGCCACTTGGGTTTAGGCTAGAAAAGTCTAAAGTATCGCAACCTGGGTTTTGTATCCAAATAGAATCGCTAGAACTTTGATTAACAAAGATGGGGCTAAAGTTAAAACAGCTGCTGGTCGCATTAAATGCTGGGGCGCCCGTAACATTTAGGTTAACCGGAACCCTTATTAAAGAGTCGCTTCCCAAGGCATTGGTGCGCAGATTTATGAGGTATTGCTTTAAGCCTGCTGTAGCATTGGAAAGGTTTACTGTAAATGGTATGGCTATACTTGAGCTGGTACTTACGCTGCTACTTGATAAGTTGAAATTTGAGATGGTGCCTATCGACTTCAGCTCTATTTGATCGTAATTACTAGCTGGGTAATTACTTAAATTATAAAGACGAATAGCGTTAAAATTAAGGGCATTGATGTTGACAAATCCTTGATTCGCAAATTCTAATTGGCCATTAATATAAATGTCAAAAGTCTGGCTGTTGAAATCAATATTTCGGTATTCTACATGGTACCAGGTGCCAACGGTGATTGCAAATATTTTAGTACCGCTACTGCTAAAAAAGCGGAGGTTGCCAAAATATAATTCAGCCGATATCGCTTCATAAAAGAAACTTCCTGCCTCTTGCCCAATGCTCATGTAGGAGCGCGAGTTAGTAGCACTAGCCTTTACATGGTAAGCATAATAATTTGCTGTTACAGGATTAAAGTTAGCCTCCATGTGGTTGGTGCTGAAATTGCCGCTGCCCGTAAGACTCAAAGAGCCATTACCCACCGCTGCATTTCCTAGCACAGCACTGCCGGTGTGCACTGTACCTGTAGAAGAGGGATTAAAAGGACTAGTGCCAGTTTCAAAACTTGCTGATAAATGTGTTTGATCATTTAGGTTATTGGCCGATAAACTGGCATAAGCTGCACCGCCACCCGTATTTTGGAGATAAATGGTATCGCTGTAGTTCTGTCCGCAAGCAATGGTTCCGTTAATAGTATCGGGGCTTACACTTACTTGTGCTGCCGCCTGCACGGTAATGGTGCTTACGGT
>CBFHVV010000061.1:0-11848 GCA_965658965.1 Croceimicrobium sp. | reverse complement strand
ATTACAATTGTTGGCTACTTGCTTGGCAATGAAAGAACCAGAGCTTTGGTAAGTGTGGCTTACTGTGTCTCCGGTAGCGGTGTTTCCATCACCAAAATCCCAAAAGCTTTGTCCCGAATTGGTGGAAGTAGAAATAAAAGTTACGGGTTGGTTTAGGGCAGGATTGGTAGTGTTTGTGGTAAAAGATGCAATAGGAGCGATATTAGTTCCTCCTGACCAACTTAAAGAAAATCCCGAACTGGTAACAGAGCCATCGGAAGAGAAGCGTATTACCGCGGCGCCACTACTAAGTGTAATGGGATTACCAGAGTTCGGTAGGGCACTACCTCGATAATTTCCGTATAAATTAGAAAGGTCGGTACCGTCATAAATCCAAACTCTATCGCAGCAATTTTCGGTACTAAAGCTGTTAAAGGTAATAGTAAGCGTGCCGCTGCCTGGCGGGTTAATGTAAAAATAGTCGTTCGAATAGTTAGAGTAACTACCACTAGGGCCGCCGTGATCGTAAAGCGTGCCATTGCAAAGGGTAGTACTATCGCTACTATTACGCGTCATATTAAAGCTTTGCGCAGATGCGCTTCCTAATAAGAATAGGGCCATTAAGGCCGAATAAAGGTATTTCATCACCAGAATTTTATGGTGGCGCAAATTTACGCACAGAATCCTTTTAATTAGCCGCTTAATTAGCCTTCAAATGTTAAAGTATATCCAAGATAGGTCAAATCATCGGCGATACGTTCTCCCAAAGCCAAATCTTCGGGTTTTAATTGTGCCTTTTCTGGATTTATTTCCGCTTGACGATAATCTTTATGAATACGGTTGCTAGCGGTACCACTCAGCATTTCAGGGTGATAGTCGATATTTAGAAAATCGCAAACCCGTTTTAACTCGCTTTGGGGTTGGCTAAGCAGGTCTTCAAATTTGAGCGTAAAGAGTTCCAAGTTTTTTTGCCTGCGAAGAAACCTTAAATAGTTAACGCTATGTTTCCAATAGTTTAAGGCAGTCTCAAAGTCACAATCGGTGCGTCGCATTTTAGAAGGAATGCAAGCTCTACCATCACGGGTAATAAATATTACTTTTCTCTTTTTCAATAGTTGCTGGTAGACTAAATTTTTAGACACATCGGCCGAAGAGCCTTTTTCTAAAAAACCTAGTTGCTCGGTAGTAATTTTATTACCCCAAACACTAAAATGAGATTGGGCGGCGTCTTTTTGACAAGCTTTTACAAACAAGTTTAATCCTTTCTCTTCTTCGAGCGCATCTGGCCCCCGAGCCGGAGAAACCAGATACTTTTCGGCGTGAGCTTCCAGGGCGATTTCCAATTTAGGGTGCGCATCTAATAAAGAGGCGATGAGGGAAGTGCCACCACGACCCGCCCCAAGTACGACGATCTTAAATTTTTTCTTTGACCAAATCACAGCGCGAAGTTCGGAAAAAGCACCATTCTCTTGAGCAATTTGTGCTCTCTTTCTTTAATATTCGCCTTATCTTTGCTTCTCATTTTTGAAAATCCACATGGACCAAAGTTTGCAAGCCACCACGGTAGAGACCGCCAAAGAATTGGGCTTACTGCCCGAAGAATTTGAAAAAATTAAAGAAATTTTAGGCCGCGTGCCCAACTTCAACGAACTGAGTATTTACTCGGTAATGTGGAGTGAACACTGTTCGTATAAGAACTCCATTGTTTGGTTAAAGACTTTACCCAAAGATGGCCCGCATATGCTGGTAAAGGCTGGCGAGGAAAATGCGGGATTGGTAGACATTGGCGATGGTTTGGCCTGTGCCTTTAAAATTGAGAGTCATAATCACCCATCAGCCTTAGAGCCTTATCAAGGTGCTGCCACTGGTGTGGGGGGCATTAATCGTGATATTTTCACCATGGGTGCTCGCCCAATTGCCCAGCTAAATTCTTTGCGTTTCGGATCGGCCGATAGCGAAAGAACCAAGTGGTTACTTAAAGGGGTGACGAAGGGAATTGGTGATTATGGTAATTCTTTTGGCGTACCCACGGTAGGCGGAGAGGTTTATTTTGATCCTTGCTACGAGCAGAATCCCTTAGTGAATGCATTTTCAGCGGGTATTTTAAATACCGAAAAAGATAAGATGATTAGCGCCAAAAGTGGCGGTGCGGGTAATCCCGTTTTTATTATAGGTTCTTATACGGGTAAAGATGGAATCGCAGGAGCGGCTTTTGCCTCGAAAGATTTAACCGATGCTTCCGCCGATGATATCCCTTCGGTACAAGTAGGCGATCCTTTTCAGGAAAAGAAATTATTGGAAGCCACCATGGAACTAGCGCAAACTGGCGCCATTGTGGGAATGCAAGATATGGGAGCAGCCGGTATTACCTGTTCAACCTCAGAAATGAGCGCGGGCGGTGGATTAGGAATGGTTATTCATTTGGATAAAGTACCTACCCGTCAAGATGATATGAAGCCTTGGGAAATTTTACTTTCCGAAAGTCAGGAGCGCATGCTAGCGGTTATTGAAAAAGGTCGCGAAGCAGAGGTATTAGCAATTTTTGAGAAGTGGGACTTACCTTGTGCACAAATTGGAGAAGTAATAAAGGAAGACCGCTTGTCTTATTATTGGCACGGTAAACTTATTGCAGAAACCCCTGCTGATCCTCTAGTTTTAGGAGGTGGCGCACCAGTTTATTATCGCGAGCATAAAGAGCCTGCTTATTATAAGGAGTATCAAAAATTTGATATCAATAGTATTAAGGTGCCGAGCGATTTAAAAGCTACGGCAAAAGAAGTGTTGGGGCATCCCAATATTGCTTCCAAGCGCTTTGTGTACGAGCAATACGATAGTATGGTAGGTACCGTAAATATGAGTACCAATAATCCATCCGATGCGGCGGTGGTCAATTTAAAAGGTACTAATCGCGCCCTTGCGATGACGGTAGATTGTAATGCTCGTTATGTGCATGCCGATCCTGAAAAAGGAACTATGATTGCTGTAGCGGAAGCAGCCCGTAATATTGTAATTAGTGGCGGTATTCCATCGGCTATTACCAACTGCTTAAATTTTGGAAATCCTTATCAACCAGAGGTCTACTGGCAGTTTGTAAATGCTATAAAAGGCATGGCTAAGGCTTGTGAAAAGTTTGAAACTCCGGTTACGGGAGGGAATGTGAGTTTCTACAATCAAACTGTTTCGAAGACTAAAACCGAGCCAGTATTCCCCACACCAACCATTGGTATGATTGGAGTTATTGAGGATAAAAAGCATATTACTTCTTTAGGCTTTAAGCAGAAGGGAGACTTAATTTATATGATTGGTGAAAACCGCAATGATATTTCATGTTCACAGTATTTGGTTAATGTGCATGGTGTAGAAGCCAGTAGCACACCTTTCTTTAGTTTAGAAGAAGAGTATGCGAATCAAGAGCAGCTAAAAATGTTAATACGCAAAGGACTCTTAGCTTCAGCGCATGATGTTTCAGAAGGCGGTTTATTTGTTGCCCTGATGGAAAGTGCCATGGTGAATAGTTTAGGATTTGATATTACTACCGATTCGGCTATTCGCAGCGATGCCTATTTATTTGGCGAAAGTCAAAGTAGAGTAGTGGTGTCGGTAAATCCAGAAAACGAAGAAACTTTTATCGACCTAATGATGCTAAACGGGGTAGAATTCGATTTAGTAGGTCACGTTACCAAAGGCTCGGTGCGCATTGATGATGTGGATTGGGGAATGGTAGAAGATTATGCGAAAATTTACGATAATGCTTTAGGCGATAAAATGAAGTAGGCCTATTAAGAGTGGATTTGCACTCTATCTTGGTCTAAATATTTACAGCCATACTACAATTAAGGGGGAGCGAGAGTTCCCCCTTTTTCTTGGGATTAAAAACAATAGATTTTTGTCTAAGAAAGGAAGAGTAGCGGTGAATGTTTTAGACATCATTAAGTTTTAAATTATAAATTTTAGTGGGTCGCAAAGCGTTTCCTTGCGAGTCTTTTAAAGCGTAGGCAATATAATGGGCTCGGTTTTTTGAATTCCCTTACTTTTTATATCTTCAGAATTAGTTTAAGGATTTGTATTTTTGCAGTATGATTTTAGCCTTCTATATTCTTATGGCCTACGTCCTTGGCTCCATGTGTTGGAGTGTGTGGATTGGCAAATGGTTTTATAAGACAGACGTTCGTGATTTTGGGAGCGGCAATGCGGGCGCAACCAATACTTACCGAGTGCTAGGTGCTCAGGCGGGTACTTTAGTTTTAATTTTAGATGCGCTCAAAGGATTTTTGGCGGTAAAGCTGGTTAGTTTCAGTCCACTTTATGGCGACAATGTGCCAATACTATTATTGATAGGTTTTTTAGCAGTTTTAGGGCATCTTTTCCCGCTTTTCGCAGATTTTAGAGGAGGCAAGGGTATTGCTACTTTATTAGGCGTAGTGATTGCTTTACATAGCGGTGCCGCTTTAATGGCAATGGGAGTTTTTATTGCTTCTTTGTTAGTTAGCCGGATCGTTTCTGTTTCGAGTATGACTGCGGCCTTATCCTTACCCTTTTGGTTGATTTTTCGTTTTCAAGAACCTTCGCAGGTTTTAATCATATTTAGCATTGCCATTGCTTTATTAGTGATTGTAACGCATCGGAAAAACTTGAGGAGACTAATACGAGGCGAGGAGTCGAAAGTTAATTTTCAAAGGAAGAATAGAAATGAGCATTAAGTACGATCTAAATCCGGCCACGGAGCAGGAAACGGAGGTGCTGGAGCAGCAGGAGGATATATTAAAGATAGTACTCTTTAATGATGAAGTAAACAGTTTTGATTGGGTAATTGCTAGTTTAATAGAGGTGTGTGAGCACAGCGCCGAGCAAGCCGAGCAATGTGCGGTATTAACCCATTATAAAGGTAAATGTGTAGTAAAGTCTGGTTCTTATTCGGAGCTAGAGCCGAAGTGCACAAGCCTCTTGCAAAGGGGGCTCAGTGCAGAAATTATGTAAATTTATTTTTTTTCTTGCATGCGTAGATATTCTTGTTATCTTTGCAGCCCCTTACGAGAGGGATTAGTTCTTAAAACACAATGGCCTTGTAGCTCAACTGGATAGAGTACTTGACTACGAATCAAGCGGTTGAAGGTTCGACTCCTTCCAAGGTCACAAGAACAAATTTAAAACCCTTGTTAATCAATAGATTAGCAAGGGTTTTTTAGTTTAATACTGAAACTTTTCTTTCCTTTCTTTGCATTGTGGTGCCGCTTAAGCATCCCTTTTTCATTACTCAAGCAAAGTTAGTGCTCTTGAGTATCGACTTTATCAAGTATTCATTTTAATGTGCAAAGTGGCGAACGAATGATATGTTAAAGGCATAGCGGATCTTTTTCTAAAAATTTGTTCTGGTAAAGAAGCCGATAATTTCGTTTCAGGATTTCCAGAAAGGCTAAAACCTATTACTTTAGCGAGTTAACTATTGATTAATGAAGCAGCCTTCCTATTCCCTAAAAGAATTTAAGTAGAGAAAATAATATTTGCTGCTTATTGTCGTGCTTGTATTTTGCGTAGTAGGAAAATGATAATGGCTGAATAAGTTACTGGCTATAACTACGATTAGTCTGCTGTGGTGACAGGATAGTCTGCATGTTTATAGGTTTATGAGATAGTTGTATGCCATGCGAAAAAAAGCCACCGCACAAATAGCACATTTGGTTTTTGCCGACACAAAGGCAAACGCTAAAAAACCAAAAGAGCTATTTTATTGCCAAACACACATTGATTGATTATATAAATGAGCGAGGAAATAGTATCAGCAAGTGGAGAAAGAGCAGCAATGGGGGGCTATTTGCCTCAATTTGATGAGTTTGCTTGGTTTGTCTATTTGAACCTAATAAATAAAGAGCTTAAATGGATACGAATAGCAGACCCCAAGGCTGAAAAGCTTGATGATATACAGTATTCTACTTATTCGGAAATTCATGCATACCAAGTAAAATGGACTATTGCTGATGCGAACATATCATTCGCAAATTTTACAGAGTTGCTACCTCTTATAACCTCAAGTTGGAAGAGTTTAAAAACAGCAAATCCTGGAAAAAAAATAATTCCTCATTTAATCACTAACAAGCCTATTTCCTCCCATGATAGCTTGAAGGAAGGCGATACTAAAATTGGTTCATTTCAAGACTTCTTTTCAGAAGTTTGGACAAAGCTAAAATCAAATCAAGCAATTGATGTTAAGTGGAATTCAATTCTTGCAGAGTTTGAAAAGAGTTCGAAACTTAGTGATTCTGAATTTGCAGAGTTTGTAGCCAGTTTTGATTTTCAACCTGATTATAAACAAAAACAGTTTAGTGTTGGAAATATTAAATACTCTAAGGAAGACGAAGACCTTCAGCAGATCAGCAGATTTATTGTTGAAAAGGTCGCCAGTCCAGAAAGAGTCGTAGAATTTTCTCGACAAGAAATTATTAAAGAATTAGGCTGGTCTGACAGATTTAAAACAATTTTTAACCATGAGTTAATAGTCGATAGACAAAGATATCAACCGATTCAATCAACAATTGACTTATTAAATTCAAAGTTAAAAGAGCATAAAAATGGATACCTGTTTTTGTTGGGAGGTCCAGGTTCCGGCAAATCTACTTTATTGAATCAATGGTCGAAAGGTCTAAAAACACGAATAATAAGGTACTACGCCTTTGATTTTGTCAACCCATCCTCACACCTAAACTTTTATGAAAGAGGAAATGCCACTCATCTTTTTTTCGATTTAGTTTTTCAGTTAAAGGAAGCTGGGATATATAAAAGAGACATACTTCCATATAAAGACTTGCTTTTTCTAAAGGATGTATTCAATGAGCAATTAAGAGCTATCGGAGAAGATTTTGTGACAAATGGTCGACCGACCATAATATTGATTGATGGTCTAGATCATGTTCCTAGGGAATACAAATCAACAACAAATAGTTTCCTGCGTGAACTTCCTTTACCATCTACTTTACCTGATGGTGTGTTCATTATTCTTGGTAGCCAATCCTATGAACTTGAAGACATTCAACAGGAAATTAAAACTGAATTTCAGAATGGAGATAGAACTATTAAAATTGATTCACTAAAAAAGGAGGAAGTATACAAGTACATAGATAATCTTGATTCTTCAATTCAACTTACTGGTTCTCAAAAATTGCAAGTATTTGAGAAATCACAAGGACATCCATTATACCTGTCTTACTTAGTTGAAAAAATCAATAAGGCAGATTCGATTGACGATACAATCGAATCTTTTAAAGTTATTGATGGTAGTATTGATAATTATTATAAAAAAATATGGGAGCCTATTCAGAAAGAAGATAACCAAATTCAATTCTTAGGTTTAATTGCCAGAATTAA
Organism: Croceimicrobium sp.; assembly: GCA_965658965.1. GTDB lineage: Bacteria > Bacteroidota > Bacteroidia > Flavobacteriales > Schleiferiaceae > Croceimicrobium. The sequence goes on along the minus strand of CBFHVV010000061.1, from coordinate 4,510 downwards.
TGGTTCGATCAACCTTCAGTTCATTCAGGAATGGGGGTTCCAACATAGTGTACTAAAGTCTTTTCGTGAAAAGGCCAGTTTTCTTTTTAATGAAACCGAAAGAACTTTGTCTTTCTTTCATAATTCGTTCAAGCAATTCCTTCTTCATCATACCTCCCTAAATTATTTAACTGGAAGATATGACCCAACAGGTAATATCAAATATCATAATCTGCTGGCTGATTATTATGTAAAGTCAGAGATTGAGAAATCTTGGAAACAGAATCATCATCTATTTCAAGCACAGCAATACGATAGGTTTGTTTCAGTAGTAACACCAGATAGTTTTACTGAACAACTACTTAACTTCCGACCAGCAGAAGAGATTAAGCAAGATGCAAAATTAGGTATTGAAATAGCTAGGCAAAATAGGGACATCAATACTCTAGTAAGATATCTACTCTCACTGGCAGAAATCGAAAGAAGGTTATTCAATATTGATCCTGCATCATTTACAGAAGAGCTCTTATTCTTAAATAAATATGATTTAGCTAGAGATTATCTAAGAACTGGTAACACCTTACATTGTAGCGAATCATATGCATTCAATGCATGTCGCTTGTTTATAGAATTTGGACACAAATCTGAAGGAGCCACCTTATACAATTTAGCCTATCCTGAAATCATTACAGATTCAGGGATTCTCATTGATGATTCTCATAGATACGAAGAAATAAGGGACTCTTTAGAAGAATGGATTTATACAGCTCCATTTTTTGAATCGACTGAGAATATTTTCTCAATAATTGATAAAATTCAATTCTCAGATAGCATCCGAGAAAACAGATTTGAAGAAAAAGAATCTGATTTACAGCTAAGATTGCTCTCGAATCTTGGTTATAGTTTAGTTGATCAAAATAAGTGGGATGATTTCAATAGAGTCAAGCAAAAAATAGATCCCACATCTTCGAGAGGAAGGAATTCTCTTTTCCAACTTCTAAAATATGCTATCGAGCAATGCCTTGACTTAAAAGATAATAGTCGAGCGAATGAATATTTGTCATTATTAACCTCTCATTTCACTAAAGAGAAGACAAAACCTATTGGTAAAATATTCATTGCCGATTTAGTTTATAAAGTTACCCGTGACTCCAATGAAACATATAGCTGGATTAAGGAAGTTGAACAACCTTCTAATGTGGGTAAAGATCGGTTGGGATATGATGATTCGTTAGACGCCTTCCTTCCATTAATTATACTTAACAAATTACTTAACCTATCTGGAAGCGGGGTTTCTATTACGTCTGCAATTCCATCTGTTGCGAAAGGTACTGATGAAGAAGTCATAGTAGAGTTTGAACGAATGTTATGTATTACTACTCAAATTCTAGCGGAAGGAATTCTTCAAACTTCAATGTCTGGTGATATTATTAAAAGAGTATTTCCAATAGTTCGGTTTTACTACAAAGAAATATCTCACAGAAATAATTATTGGTATAAGCTGACACAAGCAAAAGGGCAATATTTTGATTTTTTGATATCGGCAGTATCTGAATTGGGCTCTGAAAAACTAGAATTATTAGGAGATTATTTATTTGATGAGTTTCAAGATTCTCCAAGATATTGGAGTACAAGTATCCAACGTAAAATCATTAAATCCCTCTTGAATAATGGGTTTGATGCTGAAAAAGCAATAATACAGTTGAGATCATTAGAGCATTCTATGTTGGATGATCATGATATAGATGGTCGAATAACCGAATGTTTGGCTCACTCAAAAGTGTGGTTCATTTTAGGCGAGTTGGAGGAAGCTGAAAAATGGCTCAAACAGGCAATTAAAGAATCTATTGGAGTAGGTTATAGAAAAGATTATCAATTTAGTACCTGGATTGAATGGTTAAGAAAAATAAACCATAAAGACCCATCAGGAGCTTCTGAAAGAATAAAATGGTTCTTATCTCATTTAAACCATATTAAAGAAACCACTGAAGGAAGAGCTTATTGGAATGCTTCTGAAGAATTATTAGCAGTCACGTTTGAACATAATCTGAATGATGGTCTTGAACAGGCCATTTGGCAACTAGAAAATGATCTGATTGATTTTAAAGATACCATTACCCTTTTTATCAAACATTTCATCCAACGAACAAAAAGTGAGGAAGAGTTCAAAAGTATTGTTCAACTATATATTAATCTATATCTGCCTCTTGCTGAATCTGCCGATTCTTCTTTGCTCAAATCCATCCTAGAAAAAGGGCAGGAAATTTTAAAAGATGGATTTTTAATAGAGTACGCACAAGTCATAATTTCGGCAATAGAAATTAAATCTTACGAAGAAACCAGACATTACCTACTTTCTGAAATTGATGATTTCTATAAATCAAAAGGACTAAAAGCAGGAGACTATTATTCATCGTTTAATATACCTTCAAAGAATGAAAGAGATAGGTCGTCAAGCTCTTCTAATACATTGGTTTTAAAGACAGATCATGAAAGGATTAATGAAAGTGAAGTGCTTGAGCGTGTTGCTAATTTTGATGATTTCAAGAAAATTATTCAAGAAGAAGATCAGGCAAATTCATTTTTTAATTGGTCAAAAGTTATTGAAATAATAACTCCTTTATTGTCTTCAAGCCAAATTGAAGAAGTTACCAAACTAGCTAGAATTGGAAGGAAAGAATCAGATTTCTATGCCAAACTAAGTGAAGCCGCCTTAACGGTAGGAAACACTGAACTGGCAACTAGTTTAGCCAATAAAAGTATTGAGCTATCGAGCGAATCGTGGGTCAAATACTATGATGGAGGAACAAGAATCAATGCGTTTAGTGCACTAAAGCGAATCAATCCAGAAATCTCATCAAATAAGGCATTTGAAGTATTCGCTCATGATATAGTAAGTAGTAATTATCCGAGTTCATATATCGAACATCTTGAAGACATCATTCTACTTCTAACGGAACATTATGTTGAAGAAGAGCTTTGGCCTGAAATATATGGTTATCTACAAAGACTGATGTCGAATAGTAAACCAGTCGAGAATTTACCTATTCTTCCTTCATTAGATCGACCAATCATGGAAACGTTAGTCGATTACTTGGTTTATCTATCAAAGAACCCTGTCTCGATAGTAAAGGAACAATCCTTACTGCTTTTGGCAAAATTTATAAATCAAGATGATGATTATGCTCTGGCTCAACTACTGAATGGTGGTTTAGATGATTACTCATGTATGGATGTGATAATGAAATTATCTGCATTCGACTCTCCCAAAATTCATTCACTTAAATCAAAGATTAACAGTTTAGCTCTATCAAATGATTATCAATTAAGAAAAAATGCAATAGACATACTTTCCTCAATAGGGGAAGAAATTCCAACTCCAAAAATCATTCAATTACCTAAAGTTTACTCTTTAGATATTCCAGAAAACGGAAAACCAGATTTTAAAAAAGAGATTGACCCTTATTTTCCGGAAGTTGATATTAATGACCCCCGAGACCTTATAAGACCTTTTGAATTTTTGATCAAAATTTTATCAGAAGAGTCTGGAATTGATGAATCTAATCTTATTTATAGAGCCTATTCAATCATGAAAGAAATTGGTCGAGAAGAGGAATGGACGGTTGAGTATGAAAAGAAGCTAAGAAATCATTTAGAAGAAATATACTTAAAATATTCTTACCCTAGACCAAGGGTAGTTGCTGCTCGAAGAGCCATAATGCATGTAGCCAATGAATTAATAGATTCTGGAACAATTGATGACAGAAGAATTCAGAATCTTTTAATCTCTTATGATTATGCTGTTCAGTTTTTTACAGAAATAGCTAAACCTGAATTTATTCAAACCATTAAAGAGAGAGATTTTGGAGGTGTTGGCAATGATTGGTTAGATCGAATAGGTGAATCAGAAAGATTAAACGAATCTCTTCTAGACTACAACGAAACCTTCAAGATCATAGCGGAATACAATCGAATAGTGAATTTAGATTGGGGTGCTCCTACTGAAGAATACATGTATCAAATTGCTGTTAATGAGGATTTGGATAAAGAAGATAATTACATTTTTGGTTCTGTTTTTCATCAACTAAGTAGCAATTATCATGAATTAAGAGGCGGTGGCCATTTTATTATTGTAATTAGAGATCATAGGTTTAATCAATTTGACCTAAAATCCAATTGGATTGCTGTCAATCCTGTTTTAGCAAGATATTTAGGATGGGAACCTGAGCCCATGAAATTATTCGCTTGGAAAAATTCACAAGGTGAATTAATGGCAGAATCAATTTATTGGTCAAATGGTAACATTCAAATGACGCCACGCAAAGATGGAGAAGTTGGGGAAGGTTGGTTTGTGACAGTTTCAAAAGATGGACTCCAACAGATTAAGACGATCGAGAAAAACTTGTTTCTACAAAAGAAGTTGGTCCGGTCTAAATATGAAGATTCTGTTTTAATGAATAAACAAATATTTGATGCAACAAAACTTTGACAATGCACCCAATCCTATGCATCCATACACATTGGCATGTCG
>CBFHVV010000060.1:0-16991 GCA_965658965.1 Croceimicrobium sp. | reverse complement strand
AGAAATAATGCGCTGTTGCGGATAATAAATATTATCGCCGTTGAGGCTATCCTCTCCTTTATCGGGCAAGGGTGTGGCACCAGAATAGCCTGGTTGATAAGCAGTGGGACTATTGGCACCATCCAATACCGATAGTAATTTATAATTAGAACTGTCGGCTCCATAGGGTTCCGTAATCAAACCAAAGTCTAGGTAATTACGCACATCCGGATAAGCACTTTGTACGATGTCAGGGTTTCGACCAATATTGTTAAATTCTGGATAATAATAACTTCCGTCAGCTTTTACACGTGGCCAAATAGAAAACTCTATATACTGCCCTCCAATGGGAGCTGCAAGGTTTTCATTTAGGGTAAGACAGCAGTTTAGATTCGCTGCAAAAACTTTCCTGCTGCTACTGCTTGTCATGGCCCATCTTGTCAAATCTAACACCCCTTTATATACTCTTTCAAAATAGGCTCTACCAGAGCAGTTGGCATCTCCCATCGGGCGATAAACTGGAAGACTTTGATCAAAAATAAGGGGGATACTAACCGGGCCAGAAAGGGTCAGATTGTTTGGAGTAAAACTTACTCCCGAGGAGTCTAATAATACATGGAGAGCTATTTCAAGTTCTTGATTTACTGAGTCTACTTTGTATTCAAAATAGGCCCCTACATGATGGCTGGCATAACTTTGTAAGGAGAAAAAAGCAAGAAGCGGAATAAACAGTAGTTTTTGCATGTTAATTTACGATTATCTTCAGGTTAAAGGAAGGGTTTTGCGAGTCGCGTAGGTAATAAACCCCAGATGGGAAGTTTATCGGCACCAAATGTTTTCCCGCAGCGAATTCATAGTGTTTTAAAGTCTGACCTTGACTGTTAAATAAATCAAGCTCTAACAGCTGTTTTCCTTCCCATTCTACCATAAATTTTTCATGAGCAGGATTGGGATAAATATTCAGTTGAGCACTCCTTTCCTCTAGCCCTACATCGTTAGCGATAATGCACTGGCTGCGGTATTCACACTTATTCTTAATCATCCGCAAATAAGCCCAAGTGCGGTATTCTGGTTCCCAAAAGGGTTCTGGGCCGGAGGATAATACCGAGCCATCAAAACAACTAACCCATTCATATAAGTCTGCCGTCGTATCATTGGCATAGAATACGCCCTCTTTATAAGCAATACCCGTATCCGCTGCCTCACAATAACGCCACTGCGCGAGAATCCCATCACGATCCGGTACATTCCGCAGAACAGAGCTCGAATCTATATTAAAGCCTACATTAAGAATAGATGCATTGCCATAGGAAGTACTAAAGCCAAAAAGGTAATTTCGGCTACCTAATCGGGCAGCATGCTGTAAAGTAGCATTGCCAATTCTAAGCGGTCGTTCCATTCTGAGATGGGCCCAATCGCGACTAAGGCTAGTATCGAAATGGCTAATTAATACGCCACTCACGTTGCGATTACTGCTTAGGGTTTCATTTAGGCGAAAATCCAAATCACCCACCCCTCCTGCCTGAGCCATTAGTAAGTAACCTTCTGGACTGGGTATAAACTGGCCTGCCATTTCATCGCTATAACTACTTCTAAGAGCACCCGTAAAAGACCGGTTTCCTGATTGACTAAAAGCGAAATAAAAGGAATTATAATCATAATTAGATCCAGAAAGTGGGGAATGACTGTAGGCAGGAGTGTCGAAGGTTTGAATATCGCCTTTGTAGACGCCAGAGACCCACCACCAGGCTTTAGCAGCATCAAAAACTATTTCGTCTATCGCGCAAAACCCACTCGTTTGAATACGGTTGTGCCAGTCCACACCAAGAGTAGCTTCATCCAAACCAATAACATAATTGGTGGCCACATGAGGAGAACTTTGCCCACCGCTGCGAGGGCTAGATAAGGCTAGGTTTACATTAGGGCGCGGATCGGCATCTACTTGGCCAGTTAAACGAAAAGCTATAGCCATTTTACCTGCCTGGTTATAAGCTAATCTTTGTACAATTAACTCGTGCGCAGTGGTCCAAGTAACATGTCGCTGCAGGCCTAGCTGAAAATCATATTCCATCAAACTAACGTTTAGACCTCCACCATCTGCCGTGTTACTTACATTAGAGCTCATTACATCGGCGTCAAAAACACCTTCATGGCTAAAGCAAACAAAAAAGCCACTATCGCTGGGCGCTAAAAATGCGTTTCTTTTGTCAACAGTTATTGCTTGGTCTGCGTCAAAACGGTTATTCCAATTAATGCTGCCGTTTTCAGCATAATTAACAATGGTAAAATCTCCTGCACCTGCAGAACGAGCCGCACTGCCCACGCCATGTTCGAAATAAGCTAAGCCTTCCTGATCAAAAAGAACAATCACCCCCACCGAATCGACATATATCATATCTCGATAATCCAATTGATTGAAGGAGTACAAGTGACGATACCATTCTACGCTGCCATCTCTAGCAATTTTTAAGAGCGTTAAATTTTCCACTGCTTGAGAATTGGGAGGGAAAAGGTTAATTTGATTGGTATAAATAAATTTATCCTCCCATGAAACGAGAACATATGATTCGCCCGCAGAACCTGCCACCACAGTTTCTATCGTTTGATAATTATTTCCTTCAAAATGCTTTAAATCTACCAACTCCCAATTTTGAGCAAAGAGGGGAGTAAATAAAAAACAGAGGACTAGCGAAGACCAGGTTTTCATACTAATTATTTGAATAACAAAAATAGCTTTCTTAAGGTCCCCCAACAAATAAACCTTAGAAGATCCATTTCTAAAAAAGATTAAAATAGTAACACCTTAAATATCGGCATTTCTTATCTTTAAGGAATGTTTTAATTGTACAGTTATAATAAGTTCGTCTCACACCCTATTCGCATTCCACTCGTAAATACACCCTATTTTTTTCACATTTAACTTACATTTAAAGCAAAATTTCTATGAAGCTAATTATCTCTTTTTGCCTTTGCCTTGCCTTTATCACCCAGGGATTTGCCCAAGTGGCGGGAAACTCTAGTTACCAAAGCCGTATACGATATGATGAAAATAACCTACGCGCCGAATCGGGCAGTGGCGCCGATATTACAATTAGTGCAAAGGGACTAGCCAATATAAAAGCCGACATGTTTGTGGCGGTCTTTAGTATAAGCCAAATAGCAAATACACCAGAAGAGGTATATACCCTTATGGACCAAAGAATTAAGACAGCAAGCGATAAGCTTATGCAAATAAGCGATATGGACAAGCTAAAAGTGCATAGCGATATGATTTCTTTTATTGCCCTTTATGCCTACGAAAAGGAAACCAAAATATTTAGTCGCGATACTTATATAGAAATCCCTGCTGGTTTTGAACTAAAAAGAAACCTTCACATTCAGTATCAAGATCCAAAAGATTTAGATAAAATCAGCTTTATTTTGGCCCAATCCGAAATCTTCGACCTCGTGCGCGTAGATTATTTTTCGAAAGATCTAGAGAAGGTAAAAACGGAATTGATGGACCGGGCCATTGCCAAACTCAATGAAAAGAGAACGAAGATTGAAAAACTCCTAAACCTAAAACTAGATAGCCTAAATCTTTCTACCATAGATGCTTACCGCGTTGTTTACCCTGCGGAGAAATACGCTTCTTACCAAAAATATGCTACCAGCTGGCAGTATAATTCTAAAAGCACCTCCGCACCGAGCCAAAGCAATACTCTTTATTATCAGCCAATTATCGATAAAGAATTTGACTTTGTGGTAAATCCTTTAGTCCTGGAACCAGTTATTCAGGTAATGTATGAGATTAAAGTGGAGGTAGAAGACAGTCATTATGGTAGAAAAAAACGCGAGCAATTACTGCTCAACCCCCAAGGACAATTAATACCCTTAATTCGTCCTTAAAGCTAAAAGCCGCGCCATTGAGATACTAGACCGTCTTGCATGAAAAAACTTCTCTACCTATTTACCTTCAGTATCATTTTAGGAATGGCCAGTGCGGCAGCCGCTTTCTTCTTCTGGTATAAGCCGAATTATCCGGCGGAAGCACGACACTTCATTCTCTTAGATTCTTTTGAAGAAGCCCCGGAAAAATTTGTGGCTAAACTTTCGCTTACAGATTGGCAAAAAACAGATCCACGCAAGTTTAAACATTACCGTTTACGCCTAAACCATAGCGATAATTGGCAACTTAAGCCATCTGCTTTAAGCGAACTGCAAAGTAAAGAAACGGTAATTATCAGTCTGGAAACCTGGGGCTCCAAGTATTGGCCCACCCAGCGTTCCCATCCCTTAGATTGGATTCCTACTGGCGCCTACGACCAACAAATTAGCTCACTTTTAATCGCTTTGCAAGAACACCCGGGTGACATTTACCTGCGAATAAACCCCGAAATGGAGGTACCTGGTCGCTTTTATCCCTGGCAAGAATACCCCGCTAAATACATCCTCGCCTATCAACACATTAGCCTTTTGGCCAAGTCACTTTTACCTAAAGTGAAAATGATGTGGGCTCCCGCTGGCTACCCAGGTTTAGACGAGTTTTACCCGGGCGATCGCTGGGTAGATGCTGTTAGCCTTACGCTCAATGCACCCTCCGAAAACATCCCTAAAGCCTATCCCAAGTACGAAGATTACAATTATGATTTATTCCGACGTATGCACCGATTACGCTTCTTCACCCAAGAGCTCTGGGTTTTTGCTTCCGCGGATGCGCAAGAAGAAAATATTGCGGCCATAGACTTTAATAACTTGGCCACTAAACACCAAAATCATGCTTCTTATGCCTATTCTTCGCAGTATTTTATGCGACCGACTGCCGCAGATCTTACAGACAGCCTGCCCTTCCGCTTAGGTGTATACGACCCTAATTTAAGCTTAGTGCAAGACAGCGCTCTCGCGGTAGAACATTTCTTTTTAAACCTCGGCGATTTCGGAGACCTTAATTTCGAGGAGGAATTCTGGGCTGCGCAAAAGCGAGAGCATGATCTAATTATCACCCTAGAAACCATTGAAGATTCTTTGAACGTCCGTGATGATCAATGCCTAGAAAATCTACTAGCCGGAAAATACGACCATCGCTTAAAACGCTTTTACCAGCTTATCAATCATACTAACAGAGCTCTTTACCTGCGCTTCTCGCAAGAAATGGAAATCCCCATTTACCGCTACCCTTGGCAAAGTAAAGACCCGCTTTTATACATCGACGCCTACCGTTATTTTATGCTTTTCAGCGACAGCTTAAACTCGAAAATTAAACGAGTTTGGGGGCCTGCTGGCGATCGTGGTTCATTGGAGTGGTATCCTGGAAATGATGTAGTAGACTACATTAGTTTTGCCATTTACGGCTTGCCCGATAAAAACATTATCGATCCTACTAAGCAGGAAGCTTTTGCTAATATTTATCAGCGTAAAGCTTGGCGTATGCGCTTTGCTCCCAAGCCAATATTTATAACCGAGTTTGGTGTAAAAGGACCAGAAGACTATCAAAAAAGATGGTTACTAGCGGCGGCTAAAACGGTGAACGATAGTCCCGAACTAGTGGGCTTAAACTACTTTAACAGCCCCGACGTACCGCAAGCTTGGGGCGATATTGAAGCCCCCAACTGGAGCATTACTCCCGCAACTTTTCGTGCTTTCGCAGAAGCCATCAAACGTAATTAAACATTCTTAATTACCCTGCTAAGCCTTAGCTTCAGCAAGATTCTTATTACTCCAGCCGTGGATCTATCTTCTTGATAAAGTGAAAAAGATCTTGCAAATCCTGAGGTACTTTTTCTCGGCCTTTGGGCCAAAGGTAATATACATAACCTTCTGGCTTCAAGTTGGCTTCTACCTTGTATTCTACCGATTTCTCGTCCCCGTCGCCTAGCGACTTTAGCTCTAAGTTCTTCACCTTCTCTAGCATTAATACGGCCTTCTCAAGCTCCGCAGGCTCTACAGCACCAATAGTATCCCAATTCCCTTTTGGGTTTACCACCAAGTATCGCCCATCGTCTAAAAGCCGAGCTAAACTAGATTGGCCTACTAAACCACTACGCTCTCCCACCGTTATGCTCTCAAAAGATTTTGCTTTCCTCACCTTCTCCACGCTACTTTCTTTGGAGACCATACCGCATGCAGTAACAACTAAAAGCAAGGCAATACCCTTTATTATTTTCATAGATAAGTTCTTATAAACTGATCCCCAAAGCTAAAAATTCACGGCTCTTAATAAATGCCTAAAGCCCAATATTTCTCCTTATACCATAGCCTTTTTACCTGCATAATTCCTTACCTTAGAGAATCGTTTATTCTTATCTTAATCTACTATGTATAGTCTCGAAGAACTTAGTAAGGTTCACACGCGCAAGGATTTAAAAGATTTGGCCGATCAAAAAGGCATGAAAATCAATAAAACTTTGCGTAATCAACGTTACGAAGAAGAGTTAAAATTGCTGCAAACGGAATTAGTAAACCTGCAGCGCTGGGTAGAAAAACATAAATTACGGGTAGCCGTATTATTCGAAGGCCGCGATGCTGCGGGAAAGGGTGGCTCCATTAAGCGTTTTGCGGAACATCTCAACCCACGCTCTATGCGAGTAGTAGCCCTTTCTAAACCCACAGAAGTTGAAAAAGGACAGTGGTATTTTCGTCGCTACATAAAAGAAATGCCCAACCCGGGTGAAATCGTTTTTTTCGACCGCAGTTGGTACAATCGTGCCGTAGTAGAGCCAGTTATGGGCTTCTGCTCTAAAGCAGAATACAATCGTTTTATGGTACAAGTGCCCGCTTTTGAGCACATGCTCTATGAAGATGGAGTGATTCTTATTAAGTTTTGGTTCTCTATCTCTAAAGATGAACAGCAAAAACGCTTCAAATCACGCATGGACAACCCTCTGAAAGTCTGGAAGTTTTCGCCCGTTGATATGATGGGACAAAAGCTTTGGGGCTCTTACACCCGCCACAAAGAAAAAATGTTCTCGAAAACACATACCACCTTTAGCCCTTGGATTATTGTTAAGACCAATAATAAGCGCGAAGCCCGCTTAGAAAGTATTCGCTATGTACTTTCTCGTTTTGATTACAGCAAAAGTGAAAAATCCAAAATCACGCTGCTACCAGACCCTAATGTTATTGTCCGCTATTACCGCCATATTGAACAAATAGATATTTAAGATGAGCCCAAAAAACGACCTTTTGAACCTCTCAGCAGAAGACCTTGCAGTTCTTAATTCCCCCATGGGCTTAAAACAGCTTTTTGCCGATAAAAAAGTGGATGTTTACCGGGCCCTGCGCCTTACTAAATACGAGCTGCGCCTCCGCGAACTGCAAGCCGAGCTCATCCAAGTGCACAATTGGATAATAGACAATAATAAAAAAGTAGTGGTTTTGTTTGAAGGACGAGACGCTGCTGGTAAAGGTGGTGCCATTCGTCGCATAACTGCTCACATTAATCCCAGACAATACCGTATTGTCGCCCTCCCCAAACCTACGGAAGAAGAAGAAGGTCAATGGTACTTTCAACGCTATGTAAACCGTTTACCGAAGCCCGGAGAAATTGTATTCTTTGATCGAAGCTGGTATAATAGAGCAGTAGTAGAACCTGTAAATGGCTTTTGCACGCCACAGCAATACGAAACCTTTATGAATCAAGTAAACGACTTCGAAAGAATGATACAAGAATCGGATACACATATCATTAAGTTCTACTTCTCCATCACTAAAGAAGAACAGGCCCTGCGCTTTAAAGACATCAAAAACAGCCCTTTAAAGCGCTGGAAAATGACTAAAGTAGATGAAAACGCACAAGGTCTTTGGGATGAATACACGGCTTACAAAGAAAAAATGTTCGAGCGTACCAATACTGAAGCTGCGCCTTGGAACATTATTATGGCCGATCGTAAAACCGATGCGCGCATTGAAGCCTTAGAGTTATTAATCAATAAGCTGCCTTATAAAAGCAAGGAATAGAAAATTTTGAATTTGCTTAGTCCGCCTAAGCTAACCGTTAAATTGATTCATGGTAATCTGCGGACCCGCGAGAGCAAAAGACTTAACTGCTTCCGCTGCTTTCTCAATTTTGGGGTCAATAATCTCCCTTTCGGTAGATGTCCATTCCCCTAAAACGAAGTCCACTTGTTGACCTTTGGGATAATCATTACCAATACCGAAACGCAAACGCGCATAATCTTGCCGCCCCAAAACCTGATTGATATGCTTCAAGCCATTATGGCCTCCTGCGCTACCTTTCATTTTAAGACGAAGGACTCCGGTATCTAGCGCTAATTCGTCAACAATCACTAAAAGATTTTGCAAAGGAATTTTCTCCTGTTGCAACCAATAATTTACGGCCTTACCGCTAAGGTTCATAAAAGTGGTAGGCTTAATAAGAATGAGCTCTTTATTTTTCACCTTAAGCTTTGCCACGGAGGCATAGCGACCACTGGAAAAAGAAATGCTAGACCCTCTTAAAAGAGCGTCTAGCACCTCGAATCCTATATTATGACGAGTGGCCTCGTATTCAGCGCCAATATTTCCTAATCCGGCAATGAGATACTTAGTCACAGTAAAGCTTATCTATGCTTCTGCAGTTTCTGCTGCTTCAGCACCTTCTTCGCCTTCAGCACCTTCTTCATCATCCTCGTCGTCAGCAATCATGTTACGAGAAGTTTGGATACCTACTACTGAACGAGAAGGATCTCCTACAATTTCGAAACCAGCTACTGGAATATCGCTTACACGTAGAGACTGACCAATTCTAAGGTTTTCAACGTCTAAGTCGATCATACCTGGTAAGTTCTCTTCGGTAGCGCGAATGGTTAAACGACGAAGGTTAAACTTCAATCTACCACCATTACGAACACCACGTGGGTTACCAACTAAGTTAATTGGAGCAACCACTTGTACTGGCTCACCGTCTGTCAATTGGAAGAAATCAACATGCTCGATAGCTTCAGTTACTGGGTGATATTGGCTGTCGCGTACCACACATTTAACTTCTGTACCGTCGATATTAATCACTACTAAAAGTGCTTCCGGAGTATACAGAATTTCTTTAAAGCTGCGGTGATCGGTGTAAAAGTGGATGTTTTCGCCACCACCATAAATTACGCAAGGTACCATACCCTCACGGCGTAATTGCTTAGCGTTCTTAGAGCCTAGCTCTTCTCTGGTTTTACCCTCAATGGCTACTGATCTCATTGTATCTGGGAATTTAATTTTCTAAAAAATGTGAACTAATTGATTCGTGATTGTGAACCTTTTGCATAATATTAGCAAAGAGATCAGCAATCGGCAAAACTTCTATTTTACTGCATTCGCTCTTTTGAGGAATGGTATCGGTAATAACTAAACGTGTTAGTTGAGAGTTTTCTATTCTTTCTATGGCCTTTCCCGAAAGAACACCATGAGTACAATAAGCTTGCACAGATAAGGCACCTTTCTCCATCAACATATCGGCAGCCTTTGTTAAGGTACCTGCGGTATCTACCATATCATCGATAAGCACCACATTGCGACCTTCAACATCACCAATTACCGTCATCTTGTCGATAACATTGGCTTTTTTACGTTGCTTGTAGCAAATTACCATTTCACTAGTTAACCACTTAGCGTAATTATTAGCACGCTTAGAGCCACCCATATCGGGAGATGCGATGGTAAGATTTTCTAAATTTTGCTCCTTGATATGCGGTACAAAAATAGACGAAGCAAAAACGTGATCAACGGGAACCTCAAAGAAGCCTTGAATCTGATCCGCGTGTAAATCCATCGTCATAATACGTGTAGCGCCCGCAGCAGTAAGTAAATTGGCCACCATTTTAGCGCCTATTGGCACCCTTGGCTTATCTTTACGATCTTGACGAGCCCAACCGAAATAAGGCATCACCACAGTAATATGCTTAGCAGAAGCACGTTTGGCCGCGTCAATCATTAAAAGCAATTCCATTAGATTTTGAGTAGGCTGCATGGTAGAACCTACTAAAAATACACGTCCTCCGCGCACAGTCTCCTCAAAAGAAGGCTGAAATTCACCATCGCTAAACTCTAAGATTTCCACTTTTCCCAGTGAAAGACCGTAAGAGTCTGCAATTTTCGCGGCTATATCTTGCGAAGTGCGGGTTGAAAATATTTTTGCTTTAGGTACCAAGTGTCTAAATCTTTGGAATTGACTATTTTATACTGCCCTGAAAAAGGGCTGCAAATGTAATTAAATCTATGATAAGTTATAAACAATGATCTATTAAATATCCACTAAATATTTCTTGACTACAATTTTCTGATTCTGAAGGTGAAAATTTTAATTTTGTGAAATGTTGAAAATTGATATGCACACCCATATCCTACCCGAGCGCCTCCCCAACTTCGCGGAGAAATTTGGTTATGGAGATTTTATCTATCTGATGAAAAATCAGGATGGTTCAGCCAATATGATGCAGGGCGATAAATTTTTTCGCCGCATTCAGTCTAATTGCTGGGACCCCCATACTCGCATTAAGGATTACGAGAAATTTAACACGCAGGTGCAAGTGGTTTGCACTATTCCAGTAATGTTTTCTTACTGGGCGAAAGCGAAAGACACTAAAGCCTTGGCAGAATTTCTAAATGATGATATTGCACAATTGTGTAATGACTATCCGCAAAACTACCTTGGCCTTGGCACGCTCCCAATGCAAGATGCCGATGAAGCCATTGCCGAATTAGAACGCTGTAAAGAAATCGGCTTAGTGGGCGTGCAAATTGGCTCTAACATTAACGACAAAAATTTAAGTGAACCCGAGTTCTTCCCCATTTTTGAAGCGGCCGAAGAATTAGGTATGGCGATAATGGTACATCCATGGAATATGATGGGTATGTCGGACATGCGCAAATACTGGCTGCCCTGGTTGGTGGGAATGCCAGCCGAAACCAGCCGCGCTGCCTGCTCCATGATTTTTGGCGGAGTTTTGGAAAAGCTCCCGCAATTACGCGTTTGCTTCTCCCATGCCGGTGGCTCTTTCCTCCCTACTTTAGGTAGAATTGAACACGGCTATAATTGTCGTCCCGATCTAGTTGCCATCCATAATAATGTAAACCCACGTCAATATGTAGGCGAATTTTGGGTAGATAGCATTACCCATGATCCTAAATTACTAGAATACATACTTTCCATGCAGGGAAGCAAAAGAGTAATGCTAGGCTCCGATTACCCTTTCCCTCTGGGGGATTTAGAAATTGGTGCCTTTATAGAAGATATGAACCTTGAAAAAAATGTGATTGAAGACATTTTCGCCAATGCTGCCTTAGAATGGCTTAACATCGATAAAAGCAGGTTTGATATAAGCGAAGGTGATACAAGCAACACTAAGGTCTCAGAAAAGGGCTAGCTTTGCCCCACATTTACGGGAGATAAAACATGAGCGATAAACTTACACACGAATGTGGCATTGCCCTTGTTCGTTTAAAGAAACCATTAAGCTATTATTACGAAAAATATGGCTCGGCGCTTTACGGGATAAACAAGATGTACGTCCTAATGGAAAAGCAGCACAACCGCGGACAAGACGGCGCTGGCTTAGCCAATATAAAACTAGATGTGGAACCGGGGAAACGCTATATCAGCCGCTACCGCTCCATCGATAAAACACCGATTCAAGATTTATTTGCCCGAATTAACCAAAGAATACAAAAGGGTTTAAACGGCGATGATAGTAAAATTCACGATCCGGATTGGTTAAAAGAGCATGTCCCCTTTTTAGGAGAATTGTATTTAGGCCATTTACGCTATGGCACCTACGGCGGTCAATCTATAGAAGCGGTTCATCCTTTCTTACGCCAAAACAACTGGCTAACTCGTAATTTAATTTTAGCGGGTAACTTTAATATGACTAATGTCGATGAGCTTTTTAATCAGCTAGTAGACCTTGGTCAACATCCCAAAGAAAAAGCCGATACTGTTACCATTCTGGAAAAGATTGGGCACTTCTTAGACGAAGAAAACGAAAAGCTTTACCGTAAATACAAGAAAGAGGGTTTGAGCAAAAAGGATATCAGTCCTAAAATTGCTCGGGAAATAAATATTCAGAAAATACTAAAGCGCAGCGCCAAGTACTGGGATGGAGGTTATGCTATGGCAGGGCTTTTTGGCCACGGCGATGCCTTTGTACTGCGCGACCCCAACGGCATTCGTCCCGCTTTTTATTACGATGACGATGAAGTTTGTGTTGTAGCCAGTGAGCGCCCCGTAATTCAAACGGCCTTTAACGTTCCCTTTGCTGAAATAAAAGAAATTACCCCAGGTCACGCTCTTATTATCCGAAAAAGTGGCGAAGCTCATTTAAAGCAAGTTCGTAAACCCGGTATTAAAACCTCCTGCTCCTTCGAGCGCATCTACTTTAGTAGAGGAAATGACGCCGATATTTACCGCGAAAGAATAGAATTAGGACGACGACTCTGTCCTAATATTCTAAAGGAGGTTGACCTCGATTTAAAGCACACCGTTTTCTCTTTCATTCCCAATACCGCCGAAATTAGTTTTTACGGCATGGTAAAAGGTATGGAAGAGTACCTCAACGAGGTGAAGCGTGAAAAAATTCTAAAATTCGAAGGAGAATTAGACGCTGATAAACTAGATCAACTTTTAAGCATCCGCCCACGCGTAGAAAAATCACTGTGGAAAGATGTGAAAATGCGCACCTTTATTACCCAAGATAGTAGTCGCGATGAATTGGTAAGCCACGTTTACGACGTGACCTACGAAACGGTAAAACCCGATGACAACTTAGTGGTAATTGACGACTCTATTGTAAGAGGCACTACCCTTAGACAGAGCATTCTTAGTATTTTGGACCGCTTGAGTCCTAAAAAAATTGTTATTGTAAGTAGTGCTCCTCAAATTCGATACCCCGATTGCTATGGGATAAACATGTCTTTATTAGACGATTTTGCCGCTTTTAGAGCAGCCATCGCTTTATTAAAAGAGCGCGGCCTGCAGAGTACTATTGATACGGTTTATGAAGAGTGTCTGAAACAAAAAGATCTACCCGACGCCGAAATTCGCAATTACGTTAAAGAGATATATGCGCCTTTCGAAGCTCAAGAAATTTCAGATAAAATTGCCGAAATGCTTACCCCTGCCGGAATGAAGGCCGAGGTGAAAATTATTTACCAAGGCATTAGCGATTTACACGCATCTGCCCCCGAGCATAAAGGAGATTGGTATTTTACAGGCGATTTCCCCACCCCCGGCGGCCGCAGAGTGGTTAACAAAGCCTTTTTAAATTATTACGAAGGTAAAAGAGAAAGAGCCTATTAAACTTAGTGTTCGCTTAAAATGCGCCTTAGCATTTACTGGCTACTAAAACTTAAAGCATAAGCTTTCGCAAGATGCTTAGGCTTAATAAATAATGCTTTCATGAAAAAGCCTGCGGAAAAACGAAATATTCTAAGACTTAGCCTCTTATTCATTTTAGCGATAGGCTGTTCTACAGAATATAATATCCGCGTTTATCAAAGCCCCAAAGCTTTGGAGGATACAACTATTCGCAATGCCGCTATTATAGGGGATAGTATTAGCTCCACTTTTGGAAACTGCTCGCGAAAAAAATATCTACGTCTTCCCGATTCGGCGCATTATTATAGCAATTGTAATTGTCCGGGTGGCTTGGCCGTAGACAGTGTTTTTGGGATAAAGCATCGCCTAATTTGGTCACGCATTAACACTTTGGCGCCCAAAAATCCCCAATACCTCTTCAGTAAAATGGTGTATGTTTTCTATGATAAGCAAGGAAGACCCACAAGACAAACCACACAAATCTATGAGCCCGATACCAATTATCAGTTTCAACAATACTTCAACGAATTAGGTGAGCTGCAAGAGGAAAAACTTCCTTTATATGACTACCTCGAAATAAGCGACTAATGAATTATGGACCCGATCCTAAAGTTTTAAAGGAAATCATCCAAACCGAAATGCCCTTTGGAAAGTATGCGGGTCGACGTATTTACGAGTTACCAGCCTATTACCTCGAGTGGTTTGCGGGTAAAGGCTTTCCTAAAGGACGAATCGGCGTACTGCTGGAAACGATGTTTGTTATTAAAACCGAAGGTCTAGAAGAGCTCTTGCCTCCCTTGATTAAAATGTATCGTGTAAAATGAAGACAATACTTATCCCCCATTGCTCTGAGAATGCAGACTGGGCCAGTCTTCCGCTCTTAGCAAATTTGCACTACCCTTGGGACAAGGATCCTTCTTTGGCTAAAACCTTTTTCAAAGCCTATCATACCGGCAAAGACCTGTATTTTCAATTTACCGCTAAGGCAGATCAAGTACGCATCTACCGAAAGGTAAACAACAAACTAGACGTACGTTTTTCGGAAAGAGTAGAGTTATTTTTTAGAACAGATGCGAGCATGGAGACCTACTATTGTTTGGAAATGGATCCGACTTTGCGCGTCTTAGATTATTCGGCAAAATTCTACCGAAAATTTAATCGCGAATGGCAGTGGCCCACAAGTTTAGAGCTTTCTTGTCGCTCGCAGGCAGATGCCTATATACTTAGAGGCAAACTATGTCTTAAAACTTTATCGGAGCTTAACTTACTAAAGGGCAATATTTTAGAAGCGGGTATTTACCGCGGTCACGTACTTTCTTTAAAAGGCGAAGAAGCAGATATTCGCTGGTCATCTTGGCTTGCACCAGAAGCCAAAGAACCGGATTTTCATATTCCTAGTTCTTTTGGAAGGTGGGTTTTGGAAGAATGAAAACCTTAGCGATAGCTTGCTAAGGCTGCTTACTATTCGCAGGTTTTAGATAATTTACCAAGGAACTGGGCAAGCCTCTTGCATGATTTCACTCACTTTACTAAGCTAATTCTTGAGCTGTCTGATTTACTTTTTCAATCCGCTTCTTAATTTCTTTAATTACTGAAATTATGAATATATAGTTGAAGAAAAGTAAACCGGGTATTACAAGCCAGATAAGTGGAATTGCAAATAGCGGCTCATAATTGAATTCACCATCTTTTAAATACGAAATAAGCGTGGGCGCCAGTATTAACAAGGTCATTATTGCCGCTAAACCTGTCCCCCAAGGATTGGTAATTATTATCCTAAGCTCTTGAGCGGAGTATTCTACTTCGGTTGTTACCTGGAACACAGGGTTATAAAGATCCGGCTCATTATAAAGAGTCAATTCATAGCTTCCTCTTTTCATAAACTTGAGATAATAGCCACCAAGATTACCCTTTAAAGCCTGAATATAGGCTTGGTTCGTTTTCTCTACTTTGTCAATTTTATGAACTATCGAAAATGGGAACATGGTGTAAATCTAAATTTTCCCGCTATTCACTTAGGGTAATGATTTCTCGCTGATGTAAATCTTCTGCGGCGATTTTTACCAGATAGCCCGCCAGACTTTTACGGGCAATAAATAAACCTGGTTTAGGACGGCCATTTTTACTAACCTTAACTGCCTGGGACTCTTTGTTACTCAAGCCAACGGGGCGAACAATAGTATAATTTAAGTCTGCGTTTTGCACGATGCGTTCTTGCCGATCGTGATCCTTATAAACTTTGCCAATTTTACTACTATTAACCAGCAACCTAAACCACCAAGGAATTTCGGCTCTTGAATCACCCACACCCCAAGCCGAAACAACAATCAGCCGCCGAAGCTTAAAGTGTTGGGAGAGGTCTACGACGTTTTGAATACTTTTGGAAAGTAAATTATCGGGAGAAACCATTTTAGACCAAGGATTACCGCTAGCCCGTGAGATGTTTAAAACCGAGATTACCATATCACAGGATTCAAGTGCCTTTTTCACATCTGCGTAAGCGAATGGAGTACCCTGTACTTTTATGAGATTTGGATGATCGAGACGATAGGATTTCACCTCCCGCAATAGCGCTTTTACTTGCCAGCCGCGTTCTAGGGCTTCCTTTACTACATGGATGCCGGTTCTACCGCTCGCCCCTAAAACTAATACCTTCATAATTTTACTTTATCAGCCAATTTCTTTTGTAAACCCCCTGTTCTATTCCTTAAGAATTTGCCTTTACCTTTGCCGAAAATCCTGTACTGGAAAAGAATAAGAAAATCTGGGCTCACGTAGCCTTGTTCGCGGTAGCGCTAATTTACGGACTTAACTACTCTATTGCCAAAGATGTAATGCCTAATTACATGCAACCACGCGGCTTTATTTTAGTTCGGGTAACAGGCGCGGTTATTCTCTTTAATATTTTGTACTTCCTCTTTCCGCGCGAAAAAGTGGCACGGGCCGATTATATACGCATTGCTTTAGCTGGTTTTTTTGGCGTAGCAGCCAACCAATTATTATTTTTTGAAGGCTTAAACCTTACCACCCCCATTAGCGCAGCGGTAATAATGACCACCAATCCGATTATGGTGCTTAGCCTGTCGGCTATTATTTTAAAAGTGCCTTTAAGTCCAGCTAAAATTATTGGTATTATCCTCGGCCTAAGTGGTGCTCTGAGTATCATTTACCAAGGGAGCAATGGCCAACTTTTTAATAGTGGCGAATCGCTAGGAAATACTTTGGTTCTACTCAACGCCTTTTCCTACGCCTCCTATTTAATTGTGGTTAAGCCTCTTATGGCCAAATACAAAGCCCTTACGGTGATACGCTTAGTTTTTATTGCCGGTTTTATAATTGTAATTCCCTTTGGAGCCGAGCAATTAACTCAGGTAGAATGGAACAGTATGCCCAACTTTATAATTGGAGAGGTTTTATTTGTGGTAGTCGCCACTACTTTCTTAGCTTATCTGTTTAATATTTACGCACTCAAAACGGTAAGCTCTACCACCGTTAGCTTCTATATTTATTTACAGCCTTTAATTGCGGCGGTTTCGGCTACAATTTTAGGCACTGATGAGCTGCGCTTTAGCATGATTAGCTCTGCCATCTTAATTTTTAGTGGGGTTTATTTAGTGTCCTTTTACGGGCGGCGAAACTAAAATGCCTGCTTACCTTTGCACTTATGAAAGCATTGCAGTCAATGACGGGTTTTGGCAAAAAAGTATTGCAGTTACCCGGCAAAAAAATTTCAATT
>CBFHVV010000059.1:0-17158 GCA_965658965.1 Croceimicrobium sp. | reverse complement strand
CCCCCATATAATAATATTTACCGCTTAAAGGGATTCGATCATTTAGTACTTTCTGTTGCTTAAAATCTCTTTGCGGCAAACTACCTCCAAATTGCGTACTTATATTTGAAGCTACGGCTAACTTTTGGATGTTTGCAAAACCCACTACATTAGTTTCAATGTATAGGTACTTTAAGTAGGCAGGAATAGCCACTTCTGTAGATAAGAGTCCATTGGCATTGGTGAAACCACTACTTAAAAGTACGCCATTAGAATCTGGGTGATTGGTATAAAAATTAACCTTAACCCCCGCAAGGTCTGCATCGCTAAGGCTTTTTACGCTAATATTAGCTGTAATATTTTGATCGGTCGCGTAATTGAAGTCATTCGGAACCACCAAGTCTTTAATATCGCTTGGAATCGGATTCGTGCTGCTGCTCGGGTTTTCATCTTTCTTGCAAGCAGAGAAACTTACGATAAAGAGTAAAAGGTAAAATATAGCTTTCATGGAAACATTGCTTTATTACAAATTTCGGTAAAATTCTATATTAAGTATTTGACTGGAAATCTTTTTCGACTAAGTGTAGCTAAAATCGGTTAGATAGTATCAGCTTTTATTAAAATCGATTAGTCTGATATTTTATGAAGGATGCAAGGGGTCGATTTAAACAAAAAGTAGCCCTTTGGAAAGAAGAGCATCTTGAAAATTGAGGGCCTATATAGAGAATGTCCAGAAAGCTTTTTTGTTCTTCTAAAGGAATTTAATTCGTACTAATGCCTGACTGCCGATTTTTAATAAGTATTTAATATTTTCGGCATTATGCTTGCTTTGCTACAAGCTCTCATCTAAAATATTTTGTATGCATAGAGTTTTACTTTCTTTCGTAATTATTCTGGGGTTTACTAGCTTGAAAGGTCAAACCAATGTTAGCGGCGGAATCTTTAATAATACTACTTGGACCAAGGCTAATAGTCCTTATATAATAACGGGTGATATGGCGGTTTTCCCGCAAAAGACTTTAACGATAGAGCCGGGGGTTACGGTTAAGGTTAATGATGATATAAAGTTTATAATTAGAGGGCAACTTATTGCAAAAGGGCAAGTAAATGATTCCATTGTTTTTAAGTCCAATTCAAACTTTCCCACACGATCGAAATGGAAAGGATTTCGGATCGAGAACGGTTTAGGCGGCAGAGTAGAAGTGGAGTACTTTAAAGGCAGTCACGCAGAATACTTTTTTGAGACAACTGCGAACTCTACTGGCGAGGTTTTGAATATGTCTCACTCAGAATTGTCAGAAAACAAATTTGGAATCTGGGGAACTGACTTTTCTTCCTTTAGCATGGAAATTACTAATTCGTATTTCTACGATCACGAAAGGGCCATTACTTTCTGTCAGAATGCGCTAATTGATAGTTGCATTTTCGAAAAAGGTGAGGAAGGAATTCATTCTGGTGGAGTTTATCCGATAAGTGTTAGTAATAGCGACTTTTTAGATTTTACTGAATCTACAACTCGCACGTCGGGAACTTATACCAATTGCCGCTTTTACAATAATACCACGGGGCTTAAATTATGGCCTAGCATGAATATTATTGATTGCGAAATTTATAATAATACAAATGGAATAGTTCTGTTTTACCCCTTAGATCCTATTGGTTTTGTTATAAATAATACCTGCCTTTACTCCAATAGTCAGTACCATGTGGTTCACATGTATAATTACAATGTAGATTTTTCGGGCATCAAATGGAAAGAAACAGACTCTGCTGCCATTGCCACTAAAATATACGATGCTTACGATGATGTGAATTTAGGGATAGTGGATTTTTCGGCGAACCATCAGTGTAGCAGCCTTAGTTTGAAACCTAGCTATCCCGATAATTTTGAACTTAATATTTACCCCAACCCATTTTCCCAGAAAGCACAAATTGAAACTATCTTGTATAATAAAAACCTAAGCCTAAGTTTATATAATTTAGATGGTCAAAGAGTAAGGCACTTAACTAAGCTTTCTGGGCAAAGCTTTACGCTAGACCGATCTAATTTGGCCAGTGGAACTTATATCCTATACCTTAGAGATGAGCTTGATAATACTCAAGTTGCAAAGGTATTTATAACTGATTAGTAGTTTTTTATAATCCTTTACCTCAAGTTCTTATTAAGCTTTGGGTAAAGCTGATAATACGAGTATTAGTGATCATGCTACTTTATTGCTAAAGTTTTGAATTCAATCTAATTCTGGCCTTTGGCCTCAATTTTACCATATTCCTGCTTGTAGATTTTCACCAAAACTAAAAAGAGGCTAACGAGGAGGGGACCGAAAATTAGACCGATAAAGCCAAAAAGTGGAATACCAATTATTACCCCAATTAAAGTGATGAGAGGATGCACATCATCCAGTTTTTTAAGGGCATATAGTCTTATTAAATTATCGGAAGCTCCAACTACAATCATCCCGTAAATTAGTATGCCCCAGGCTTGAAAAAGTTCACCATTAGAAAGGCTAAGAAGGAATACAGGTATCGTTCCTAAAAAATTCCCTACAAATGGAACCATCGAGCCAATAAATACAATTACCGACCAAAAGAAGGGATTTTCGACACCAAAGATTAAAAAACCAATCAAGGCCACTAAGCCCTGCGCAACGGCTACCAAAGGAATCCCTAAAGCATTTGCTCTTACCGTTTTATGAACTTCCTCACCGAGGGTCTCAAAATTATTGTTGCTTAGTGGAATATACTGCGAAAGAGAGTCTTGCATCTGCTTGCGGCTAGTGAGCATAAAGAATAAAATAAAATACATTATGCCTATTGCTATAATCACAGTAAAAGTGCCACCTGCAAAGCTTTGTAAGCTATCGGATAAGCTCCCTGATATCGCTGAAACATTAATTTGTGAACTTAAGTCGTAGTTTATCCAACCCTCTAAATTTGCTAATTGAGTTTTAAAAGCACTAACTACTTTTTCCGAATTATTTACGGCGTCTCCAATCCTATTGCCTAGCATTAAGGCCGCTCCTGAAAATGGAATTAGGACGGCGAAAAAAGATATGGTCATTAAAAATGCAGCGGCAAGACTTGACCGCCAACCTCGATCAATAAGCTTCTGCATGGGCTTCTTGAGTAATTCATTAAAGGTGATCGCACCTAAAACGCCCGATAGATAGGGAACAAACTCCATAAAAATGATGGTGCCCATCCCCAGAATGAGCAATAAGATAAAAATTTGACGGATGATCTTCGGATCTATCATTGGTTTGGTTGAAAGTTTATAATCCTTGCTTGGTGTTTCGCAAAGATAGAAGAGTCCATTAGAATTGTAGCCTCTTCTTTTGATTTGAAAATTGGTTGGATCGTCGACGGCTTTAATTAACTTGGCTTGAAATGAATTCAACAGTAAAAATTAGTCTTGAAAAATTTTAGCAGTGTACTTTTCGATATGGACGGAGTAATTATTGACTCTGAAGAATTGCATAAAAAAGCTTATTATGAGACTTTTAAGAGTCTTGGTTTAAGCGTTTCACCTGAACTCTATAAAAGCCTTACTGGCGCTTCTACTATTAATGCCTTTCAAAGTTTGGTGCGGCACTTTGGACTAAGCGAAAACCCAGAAGATTTGGTTTTGCAAAAACGTGCCCGTTACGTTCAGTTTTTTAAAAAAGACCCTAATTTGCAATTAGTTGCTGGGGTAGAGGAATTTATAAAGCTGCTTCATGCCAAGGGCAAAACTCTCATTTTAGCCTCTTCCTC
Organism: Croceimicrobium sp.; assembly: GCA_965658965.1. Lineage (GTDB taxonomy): Bacteria > Bacteroidota > Bacteroidia > Flavobacteriales > Schleiferiaceae > Croceimicrobium. The sequence goes on along the minus strand of CBFHVV010000059.1, from coordinate 13,426 downwards.
GGCAATGGTTAATATAAATAGAGTTTTCGAACGTTTTGACCTAGATCGTTTCTTTCAAGCAAAAATTAGTGGTGCTGAGCTAGCACAATCAAAGCCACACCCCGAAATTTATGAAAAGGCCCTTATCCTTAGTAAAAAACCGAAAGAAGAATGTATGGTGATTGAAGATTCAGATAACGGCATTAGAGCGGCTAAAGCTGCAGGTTTATTTGTAGCTGGCTTTAAAAACCCCCTTTCGGTAGATCAAAACCTAAGAGAAGCCGATGTAATTGTTTCACGTTTTAGTGAATTACTAGATTACTTTTAAGTCAGCTTTTAATTGCAAGTTACTGATTAACAGTGCTTAATTTTTGCTTACAGCAGTTTTGTTCTTTTAAAATCCCTTGTCACTCTGCTGTTATAGTACCATATTTGCTCTTTAAATTTCTTGGTTCGCAGTACCTTTGAGTTTTATGGCAGGCCTGATAGCACTTGCAATTGCTTTCCACTTAAGTAATAAACGAAGGGATTTTCCTACAACAAAATTTCGATCTGGTCATTAAAAGAGTTGGTTCTAGCTTAAAGGGATTCCCTTTAGTATGATAAATAAATTACCGAATCTCGGTCTAGGGATTTAAAATTCGAAGCTCTTCCAGTCTTCTAAATGTCTTTAGTGTAAAACTCAGAATTAATATTTACGAGTCATTTAATATTGTGCCTAACTAATAGGTAACGATCTACAAAGAAGGCAATGCTTGCACCGCCGAAATAAGCTAGCAAATCGGTCCATAAAAAGCCGGAGCCAAGAATTAGTGCGCCTAGTTTATGTCTGCGCACTGCTTGTATCCAATCTGCTTGGTAAAGCTGACTAAACTCAATACTGAAACATATCAAAAGCCCTAGACTAAAGTAATAAACACTTGTTTGACTGGGAAGAATACTCGCTATTAAAAAGAAAATCATAACTGCATATAATGCATCACCCAAATAAGGATAGATTAATTCTGGTATCCAATTACTGCGCGAAAGTAAACCCAGTGCAATAACCACCAAGAATAAAAGGAAGTAGGATAATCTCTGGTTCATGTAAGTTTCGAACTTTGTTTTAGGTTCTAAATTAATCTTTAGCAAGCAACAGAAGCATGCAGTTTTTAAATTTAGTTTGGAGTAAAAGAAAGCCTTTCAACTATAGCTTATTCAAAAGCCTGTAAATAAAATAGCATCTTTGTTTAATGCTCGAAGGAACGGTACAAAAATCAAACTTTAAGATTAGGTTGGCTTTTTTAGCTGGGGCAGTAGCGGTTTTACCCTGGTTTTTTGACTCAAAATCTTTAGACCCAAATCTTGCGCCTAGATTGAGTTTTCTGTCCATTGTGCTCCTAGTTCTAGCTTTGCTTCAATTTAAAATGCGCCAAATCAAGGTGCCGAGCTTATTTTGGCTTTTCGTAGCTTTTTTAGGATTAGAAGCGCTTAGTGTTTTTTTTGCCAATAGTCCTAGTGAAGTATTTTTCCCACTGCTACGCGATGGCTCCATGGTGCTACTTTTCCTATATGTTTATCAATTAGTAGAGCAGCCACAAAGTAAAATTATTCTAGCTAGAGCTATTATGCTCGCTTCTTTAGCTATGGTGGCTTATGCTATATTTCAAATCTTTCAATTTGATGCATGGGGCGAAAAAGAAAAGCTCTATGAGATTAGCTCATTAATGGCACATCGGAATCTTCTAGCCTCTGCCTTATTATTAGCTTTACCTTGGTTATTATTTACCATTATCCAGCCTAATCTGCCAAGTCGAATCGTGGCTATTCTTGTCTTAAGCAGCTCTGTGGCCTTAATTTATTTTTTAGAATCTAGAACTGTCTGGCTAGCATTGGTAAGTTCGTTAGTCGCCTTTTTTATGGCCCCTCCTTTCAGCAAATTGTTAGTTCGGATTAAACCGAAAAAACTGCTGATTACTGGCCTTCTGGTACTACTTGCAGTAACTCTCAGTTTTACTTTTCTTAAATATCAAAATCGGGCTGTAAATAAGAAGGCACAAGAACTAAAAACATCGCTTAACATCTCAGCGGAAGCAGAAAAGAATTTCACTGTTTCAGAGCGAGTGCTTTTATGGAAGGCCAGCTTAAACATGATTTGGGACAGTGAATGCTGCGGTGTAGGCGCAGGTAATTGGAAGATTTACTTTCCTGCCTATGGTTCAGATATATGGCGAGCGCGTCAAGGAATGGTCCAATTTCAAAGGCCTCATAATGACTTTATTTGGGTTTTAGCGGAGCTTGGGATACTCGGCCTCCTATTATATATCAGCATTTTTATAAATACTTTTTCTCGGGCCCTTCATAATCTAGCAAGCGCAAATACTCAGTCTGAGCGGTTATTCACTCAATTATTAATTTCAGGCTTAGTGGCTTATTTGGTGATTAGCTTTTTCAGTTTCCCACGAGAACGAATTTTCCATCAAGTAATCCTATTTATCAACTTAGCTTATTTAGTTGGCCATTCTAAAGTAGTTGAGATTGGTTTAAGAGGAACCAAAGGACTCATGCTGATAACCAGCCTTTTTAGTTTAGCCGTTTTAGCCTTTGCATTGAATTGGTGGCGAGGTGAAAGGATTATTATAGAATTAAACCAAGCAAGAGCAAAAGGGGAGTGGCAAAGATTAGTTGAGAAGCATGAAAGTTTAGCGGATAATTACTTTTATCAAATAGATGCCGTGTCCTTACCAATAAGTTTTTACGCAGGCTTAGCAGAACTAAATCTTCAAAATTATCCACTTTCTGAAAAGTATTTTGAAGCTGCATATGATTTACACCCTTATAATATTCATGTTATAAATAATTTGGCAAATATTAAACTGCTTAACAATCAGACAGATACAGCTATTTATTTTTATAAGGAGGCACTAAAAGTTTCGCCTAAGTATTTAGATGGTGCCTTAAACTTAATGGCTGGCTATTTCAATACTAATCGGGTGGAGGAAGCATATTTAGTTTTATGCCAGTACGAGAAAGTATTTGCTGTTGATGATCCTGATAACCCAAGTTTACCAGAGTATAGAAGAATAATTTTAAAGGCAATGTATACACGAGAATTGAATTTAGGATTTACTTCAAAGCCATTAGATGAAAAGGACTTAGAGAATGCACATTTTGAAGCATTGGCACAAAAGCAAAGGCTCTTTAACTAAATCTTGCGGTAAAAATTCGGATGAATTACTCACCTTTGAGCAAATCATTCGTTTTTCTAAACAGGACGTATAAATTATTGATATGCTAAAAAAACTACACCTTTTCTCGCTCTTGGCATTAAGTAGCGCACTTACGGCTCAATCTGTAAGTACAGTAGATCCAGGGCTTGGCTTTACAGGCCAGACCTTACCCATCATTATTTCTGGGCAAAACACAAGCTTTACGCAAGGCTCTTTAAGCTTAATGCTTCGTCAAGGCTCCCAAAGTTTAAGTCAGGGTAGTAACACCGGTTTGGGTTTTGTAATTGCTAACGATACAATGCTTTTGGGCAGTTTAGGCGTTCCTAGCACAGCCAACTTGGGCTTTTACGATTTATTTGTAAACTCAGGTTCAAGCACAATAACCCGTTTAAATGCCTTTGAGGTATTGCCTAACCCTAATCCTCTTATTGCGGTTTCTCCTACAGGATCGAAACCAGGTCAGAATGTAAATGTATCTTTTACCGTTACTGGCGCTAGTTTTAAAAACGCGATGGCAGAAAATATTGAAAGAGTTTGGTTGAATTTAGGTCCTGAGCTGATTACTAATGTTAAGAACATTCAGGTTATTAACTCCAATTCTTTTTCGGCAGATATCACCATCCTTTCCAATACTACTCCTGGCGATTGGGATGTTAATGTTTACACCGATGGTGGCAATATGTATCGCAGTACTGCGTCTTTCACAATTGACAATTCCTTTAGTCGCAAAGAGTTTAACACTAAGTCATTCAATATTTTCCCTAATCCTGTGGTGGATGAGTTTAAAGTGCAAACGCCTGTTTTTGCAGATGACCTTAGCTTTAAAGTTATTGACATGAGTGGTAAAGAGGTTCTGGGCTTAGAAAGTAAGTGGGAAGGCAATACTTTAAACGTGAAAGCAAAATCACTAAAAAGTGGAAACTACCTAATTCAATTTACTAGAAACAGTAAAGTTATTGCTACTAAAAAGTTAGTCAAGAAATAATTGACACTTGATTTTAAAATTTTAAGGCTATGAGGGAGACCTCATAGCCTTTTTTGTTTTCCTTCATTGACCGTTCCAATTTCATAAAGAGAAGAGATCCTCTACCTTACAGTCAAAGAGTTTAGCCATATTTAGAGCTAATTCTAGAGAAGGGGAGTACTTATCATTCTCAATGGCATTGATGGTTTGCCGGCTTACCGAAAGTTTTTGCGCTAAATCTTGCTGTGAAGTCTTATTAATACTGCGATATACTCTAATCTTATTGGTCATTACTCACAGATTTATAGTGCATAATCAATTTGATATCGAATATGAGATTAAACAGAAAGAGAATTAGAAAAAGCTGTGCAAACAGAAAGGACAAGAAAACGAGCCCAAAAATACTTAGAATGGTTAGTAGTAAGATTCCGTAACTAGCATAAAGACTTATCCTTAAGGCATCATTACGCAGTTTGTCAATTAGTTCATCCTCATACTTCTCTTTAGAGAATCCAGCCAATAAACCGAACAGTATTATGCAAATTGAAAGTATCTCGTCCAGAAAGACGGTTTCAATCCAGCCACTTTCGGTAGGACTAAATAGATCTGAATTAATTAATGCGGGCACGGTAAAGGTGAATAACTCTTCAATCTTCGGATCACCCTCGAGAAATAGCATGTAATAAATGCCAAATCCAAAGAATAAATAAAACAGTACGCGGCTGCTGTTTTTGAAGCGGTGCGGAAGTAATAAACTCATGATATTGATTTTAAGTTTGATCAAATGTATTATATTTTTAACTAAATGTAAATAATATTTTACATAATGACTAAAATTTTTAACTATACAGGATTTTAGTTTTACACCGAATATGCTCTTGTTTCTGGGCTTAGTGGGGATTACAGGTTAAAACTAACGCAGTGTAGTATTGAAGTCTGTGTTTTAGAGCGACGGAATGTTTCCCTGTCCAAATTGGAGTACTTAAGTAACAGATTTAAAACAGGCTTATGTTTATTCGTTCTTGCGTCTAGCTTTATTTATTCAATCCCCAAATAGTCTTCGCTAGTTGCTTACACCGTCTGTCCCTTTCAAAATCACATTTAGGGCAATGTTTGGGTATTATCAAGAGGTCTGTTGTCGTGAAGGTTCCAATTTCGAATGGTTCAGTTCTATTGAAGTTCCTGCATGATGATAATGTATTCCATTGTTTATATTGGAATTGAAAAACTGAATCTTCAAGTGCATCTTTTTCGAACACCATGAAAACTACAAGCCTATTATCAGAGTTGAATTCTATTAAACCTACTTTATAGTCTTCAGAGAAAGCTTTGAAGTTTGAAGAGTGAGTTAACTTTGTCTTCCAGCCCTTTTCCTTTGGAATGTTAAGGTAAAACTCCTCAATTGTCTGTCCTGACGCCGTACCCAAAATCATCGATAAGAAAAGGCTTATTATGGAAATTAGATTTCTCATTTTAAGTGGAACGCTAACTGTTTATTTCCCCTAGTTTTTAATCATGAGTCGATACATCAGTTCCTTTTCGCCTGTATAAATGCGGAGGATACGCGGGCCAGCTGCAGTAAAATCACTAATGCGAATAGTGGCTGTAGGAGCAAGCTTTCCTTCCATAATTGTTCGGCCTGCAAGATCACTTAACTGAAAGACTAAGGTGTTTTTATAGACATTTTCCAAATAGAAACTCTGTGTATAGGGATTGGGGTAAACATGGAAGTTTAGATTTAGATGAGAATCATCCAATCCAAAAGTACCATTTGTGGCATCTGGCGTAGGCACACTAAAAGTTATCCAATTTGGACTAGCATCATAAGACCGCCCAAAGCTTTGGTCTTTAGTTTGCGCACCAAAACTGATGAAATCTGCCGTGTCCATTTGACCGTTTCGGCTTTTGCTTAGAAGTATTTCTTCGCCACCTTTAGATAGTCCAAAGCTAGTGTGATAGTCGCCAGCAGTAGTATCGCTGGAAGCCCAAAAAAGTGCAAATTCTCCAGCTTTTAAATACTCCGCAGGTAGCTGCCATTCTAAAGGGGTAGAGGCATTATCACTTAAATAATAATCAGCCAAAAAGATGCTATCAGTACTATTATTATACAGTTCAATCCAGTCTTTATACTCACCGTTATTGTCGGCAATAGTATTGTCATTATCCGCCATAAATTCGTTTATCAGCAAATCGCCCAGTAAGCGAAAGCTGAGTTTATTGGCCGTGCAGGGCTTGGTCGTTTGCTTGCCTAAATTATCAATGGCGGTCAATTGGTAAGTAATAACTCCACTTGCGGGTTTGTTTATGGCATTGCCATAGATGCCATCATTGGACTGTCCGTCATTATGAAGGCCGTCATCGTATAGAATTATGCTTTGATTTACACCAGCATTTAAACGGTAATTGCAAGTGACACCACTTAAAGATTCATCATGCACTAAAGCTTTAAATACGATTTGTCCCGGTGATGAGCGCAAATCGGCTATTGGTGCATGAATAATGGGAGAAACATCAAAAGAACCCAATTGCGTTAAGGCCGATGAAGAACGAGTATTTAGATAGGGTTTTATGCCTTTCTTTACGTGCTGATTCGCCTGGCTACTAGTAAAACTTTGATCAAAATCATTAATATCGAAGCCATAATCTAAGCTTCTAAAAGTATCTGCATAAGCGTAACTGTTAATCTGACTCTTAATTGAATCGACGCGGCTAAGCTGTGTGCTGCTGCCAATTTTAGTCGCATAATCTCTTAGGTAATATTGGTAAATTTCCTCAAGGGCAGGAATGCTCAATAAACGATCGGAGAGTGGGAAATTCTGTCCTGAATTTTGCCAATTATTTACATCTCGGCTTGCCCAATCAATGCCAAACCAGTCGATGCCCATACTATTATCAATATCGTAGGGTATATATTCTATTTTACCAGTTTCAGGATTTTCATATAAATAATAGTTATTCTGGTTAAAGCTATAATTATCCCAATGCCCCATTATAACTTCAAAGGCAAGGCTGCGCAAATAGCTTTCAATGTTAAAGATAGAGTCTAGGCTGCACAGCAATTGGCTTTGAGGAGTATTGTTAAGGACGTCAATAAAGAGGGCAAGTTTGGAGTAATCGTCTACATCTTCATTCGTTTTTAGTTCATAAACTCTTTCTCCATTACTTTTACTAAGCTTATAGTCATCGGGGTTATTACTAATAAAGCGTAGATTGGCTGGATAGGTACATTTATATAAATTACCGGTATTTGTACCAAAACGCAGTTTGAGCCAATCATTATTAATATGCTCGGTGTTCAAATAAAGTCCTTTGTAATCACCATTAATATAAAGTTCGCTATGTACCGAGCGTGAACAAGCGATGCCTTCTGCCGAAGCGAATTCCCAAGCAATACGAGCACGACTAATACTCGGGTCATTATGCTCACCATTAAGGTTAAAATCTTTAAATCCCTGATAACGGCGACCGCTACTAAAGCTATTCACAGAAATTTTAAAGGACTTTTTATCTGCCTGACGTGAGGTGTTTCCCCGTAAACGAAAACCTATGTTGGTAAGAGTATCTGCAAGCGTAGCATTGCTAAATATTAGCGTGGCGGGAAATTCGTGATTAGAACTTGCATTAGATGGATCTAAAATGAACGCAAGGCTATCTGGGTGGATTAGAATTTCAATTTTAGAGACTTGATTGCGATCGTAAACAACTCCATCACTAGGGTGGGAAACTTGGGCGAAAACAGGACTAAAAAGACTGAGCAAGGCTAGAGTGCAGAATAAACTTTTCATGCAGTTTTATTTTGCGCAAAGATAGGTTTGTCGAGGGAATCTTAAGACTTAACCTTCACCGTAAAACTGCAAAGGTATTCTTCGCCTAGCTTAAGATGTAAATCATAAGCACCGCCTTTGCTAAAACTTGTTTTAAGTGAAAGTAGATTGTTTTCAAGCTGCAGGTCGTCTGGATTAAAGCTCAATACTTTGTTTTCCGTGTAAAGCTCGAAATATAGTTTCTCCCAATTCAAGGTGTCCTTAACTTCAAAGTCAAGTATCAGGCTTTCACCTACCTTAAGCTCTAAATGGAAGTCCATTTCGGAAGATGGATATAGGCCGTATTTAAATGCGGCGCCGTAAACCAAGGGAGCGTATAAAAACTTAGCTTCATTAAAACTGCTATCTAATAAAGGCCACCTTTTTTGTAATGGATAATGGTTCAGAAAAAAGTGCTCAGGCGGACAAAGAAAATAACCGTTATTATAATCTGCTGTAAAAACCTTTAGTCCAGAAAAGATGTAAAAGGCGCCTGCCGACCATGTGGGATCGCTCAAATACCATTTATTATTCAGTTGAACCGCATTCCAACTATGATTGCCGATTCCCATTTCTTCCACATTTGCGGTGGACGTGCGACCGTAACCATTCACTATTTCACAATTTATACCCGCAAAATAGCACATCTCTTTAAGTAAATAAGCATAACCAGTACACACCGTTTTATGGCCTTCTCTTAATGTTTTAAAAATCCTTTTGTTAAAATTAGCATTCCATTCCGCTAGTTTTTTTGGCTTCTTGCGCAATGCTATTCGCATTCTTTGATTCTCTTGAAAGAGGCCAAAATCATTATCGACATTTTGAGATAGCCAAAGGTAAATGGCTCGATACTTTTCCACATCAGTCTGGAGGCCATGGCTAAGATTATAGCTTAAAACTTGAAGGTCAGATAAACTAGCACCTCTATAAAGTTCAGCAGTACTGTCGGCTTTCTTAAAATCTATGCCCGGGAAATCTGTATGCTGTCCGAAATTAATAAAAGGGAAGAGTAAAATAAAAAGAAACCGAAGCCTTTTAGCCATTAGAATTTATTTTTGATTCTCTGCCAAAAGCTAGGTTTTGAACGAAAAGGAGCATTAACCTGTACTTCCCCCATCACTGTAATTACAGGCTCAATAAGGCTAATCTCTAAGCGCGACTCTAAGCTCCCTTTTGCCAAAATCTCTGCGTCAATGCTAAGCTCTTTTTTCGTGTAGCCAACGAAGGAAAATACTAATGTATCTCCTATTTCCAGCTTTTCAGGAAAGATGAATTTACCATCAAAGTCGGTACTAGTTCCGCTATTACTGCCTTTTAAGTAAATATTTACAAAAGGGATTGCTTCCCCATTTTTTGCATCCCTAACAATACCCTTTACTAAACTATCGGAGCTACTCAGAGCGGTGTCAGTTTCTTGAGTCGACTTATTGTTACTTCTCAGCTCAGTGCTATTAACAATATGTGTTGATTGAGCAGATAGATTTTCGGCGCCAAGTAAGCCAACGATTGAAATGCCAAATGCTGTCCTTAGCCAACGATTTTTTAGAGTATCCTTCGCGGTAGCCTTATTTAAGGAGTAGGACTTTAATTGATCTGGAGTAAAACGACCACAGGTTTCTTCACTCTGCATCGAGAAGTACTGTTTGATTTCAGTTTCACTCAATTTTGAAAAGTCAATTACTTCTTTTTTACAAGACTGACAGAAACCACCTTTGGCGCTAGGTGTAAATCCTTTAAAATCCTCCTGGCAAGGTTTCGTAATTTTTAAGTCAATAGTTTTGTTCATAATTGATTACTTTATTGAGTACTATATCTATTGACTGAACTATTCTAAAACAGTTGCTTGCTCAATAATTAAGATTGAGGCGGCGCTAAATTTCGATCTGCACTAGCTTTATAATTACGGTACATAGCTTCAAAAATCCGGTAGGCTTCTTCGCTAAAAGTTTCGTCTAACCACTTTTGTACTTCGGCTTGGCTGTTTGCACGTTCTTTAGGAACCTTAAAACATTGTTTCATGGGACCGGTTTCAATTTCAACATACCAATGTTGCTCTTGAGCATAGAGCACCACTTTAAATTTAGGGTGGGGTATGGGACCTACTATGCGCATTAGTTATTATGATTTAAGATTAAAGCTCGTGCAGCCAATTCTCCACTTTCCATAGCTCCGTTAAGCGAGGGGTTCAATAAATGATCGCCTGCTAAGTAAATTCCTTCGCCAATTCTACTTTCCTCAAAAGGACGTGTATAGGCGTTGTTCTCTAATTTAGGTAAGGCTTTTCTTACTTTGAAATTCTTTATCAGCTCCCAGTCCCGCACATTTTCATATCCTGAAGAAATTAATTCTCTTTTAATCTCATCTTCAATTTTATTGTCGCTCTTAGCTTGCTGACTGCGAATACTAACCGAAATTAAGTGTTTTCCTTTCGGTGCGTAATTGGGTGCCACATCACTTAATACCGCTAAGTTGCTTATGAGGCCATCTTCTGCAAAGGATAAGGTGATAAAGCCTTTAGGGAAGGGGTTTTTAGTCGCAGAAAAGTAATATTGTTGGGTATCGTTCCAAGCGAGATCTTGCACTAATTGCGGATACATCTTTTGGGGGTCTGCAGCTATAATTATTTGTTTGGCCTCAATAATTTCACCGTCACTTAGCTCTACTTCACCTTTACGAACTTCCTTCACTTTAGAGTTCAGGCGAAATTGCGTTTCTTTTAGTTGTGATTTCAATTGCCTCGCAATACTTTCTATGCCATCTTGTGGCAGCGTGGCATCGCCTAAGGCAAACATTTTAAAAATGAACTGAAACTGTCTGCAAGAGGTTTGCAGTTCTTCTTCAAGGAAGATGCCCCCAAAAAAGGGTTTGAAAAAGCGATTAATGATTTTCTTTGAAAAACCTCGTTGTTTTAAGTAGTCAAGAGTACTTATTTCGGGTTCATTAAAAATTAATTCTTCACTTTTAGCAAGTACTTCTTTGCGCAGTTTGGCTAGTTTCAGTTTGTCCCAAACAGAACCAACGGGAGAAAAGGCCATTCGCAGGTAAGCCGACATATTTCTATTTACGTCTTCTACCAAAAAATGATCCCTACCCTTGAAGCAAAAAGCGCCAGATTTAAAACTTTTTAATCCTAAGGCCTCAAAATCTAAGTGTTTTTTAGCTAAAGGATAAGCATTTAGCAATACCTGAAAACCGTGGTCTAAAGTGAAACCATCTACTTTATCCGTCTTTAAACGCCCACCTACACGGTCGTCTGCATCAATCACTAATACTTTTAGATGATAGTTTTCTAACTCTTTGGCAGCCACTAAGCCAGCGGCTCCTGCTCCTACAATTATAGCATCGTAATTAGCCATTATTTTTTTAATTCAAGATTATATTGTTCAACTAGAGCAGCAAATTTTGGCCATTCTTCATTTTGAAAGGCAGAGATATCTGCCCTAAATTCCTCCTCACTCTTTAAATAGCTACTTTTTAGAATCTCTGCTTGAGCGGGCACGCCATTTCCCAGTCCCCAAAAATAGCTTCTCACGGCGCTGTACTTAGATTGCAAGGTGTTCGGTTGATCGTAATAGCCGTCTACTTCTCGACCGTAAATACGCTCTTCAAATTTTTCTAGAGCTTTCTTTATGGGCTTTATGGAGTCAGCCAGACTTTTTGCTTCCTTAGTTTCTAACTGTAAATCAGCAAAGTTTTGCATTAAATCTAATTTGGCTTTTGCTTTCTTTATCCAAGTCGCGTACATGGTAAGGCTATCTAAGGAAGAATCCAAATTTCGCAGAAAAGCTAGCTCGCGCTTTTCAGTTTGCAGATCGAAGTTGATGCGAGGATCATTTTTATAATTGAATTTATGCTCCGTAGTTTGCTTATTAAAAGTGGCTCTAATGCTATATTCTCCAGCTGCCACGTCAAGAGGTGCAATTTCACTGCTATCCTTTAGAGAGCGACTTTTGGATGGGAAACCAATCCCTTTTGCCCTTAGATATATGGAGTAGGAGTGCATACCTTTTTTCAAATCGCGATAAATTGTGCGTATTACTTCTCCCTCCTGATTGAGAATTTCGAATTTGACTTTCTTCTCCTTTAAAGAGTCGCCCGCTTCAAATCCATTATAAATAAAAGCTTGTAGGCTGGTGCTACGGTTCTCACCTTTAAAAATCCCTTCTGCTGGAAAGCGTGAACCATCGGCTCGTTTAGAGGCCACTTTATAGATATCGCGCGGAGGGAAAAAATGGAAATCCTTTAAATTTTGATCCTTCTTGGCCTGAACTAGAGCGCGAAATGTTTCCAAATCATCAAGTATAAAAGCAGAGCGGCCAAAGGTTCCTAAAATTAAGTCATCCTCTCGAGGGTGGATTTTCATATCACTAATTAAGACCGTGGGTAGATCATCGGCCCATTTTTGCCAATGTTCGCCTTTATCCCAAGTAAAATACAAGCCTCTTTGGGTACCGGCAAAAATCAAATCCTCATCCACCGGATCTTGCACTGTGCTGATGACGTAAGCAGGCAAAGCTTGGGCAATATTTTTAAAATTTTTACCATAATTCTCGGTATAAAATAACATAGCTTGCTCATCCCCACGGCGGTAATCATTGGCAACTACCAGGGCAGCTCCCTTTTTGTGCTGCGAATGAACCACTTGCGGAATCCAAGCTCCTTTGGGCATTCCTTTAAGCGCCTTGGAGACATCTTGCCAATTTTTTCCAGCGTCTTTTGTTAAATGCAGTTTACCATCATCGGAGCTCGCCCAAAGTAAACCCTGCTCAAGGCTAGATGGCTCAATACATAATAGGCTTGTATAATTTTCCGCCCCGGTAACATCGTAAGTTAATCCACCGCTTTCTCCGTAATTCTGTTTAGTACTATCATTACTAGTTAAATCTGGCGATATCAAGTCCCAAGACTGACCTTGGCTTGAAGACTTAAATACATATTGCGCACCATAATAAATGGTAGAAGCATTAAAAGGATCTTGCGCTATTGGTGCATTCCAATTAAAACGTAAATTTTTGTTTTCTGGGTGAACTGGACGAATCAAATTGGTATTCCCCGTTTTAGTGTCCACGCGTCCCAAATAGCCTTCCTGGCTCATGGCATATACAAAGCGATTATCGCTCGGATCGGGTGATACATCAAAGCCATCACCAAAATAAAGCTCTTCCCAGTAGTCGTTGCGAATGCCATCGGCGCGCCAAACATAGGCAGGACCTTTCCAGGAGCCATTGTCTTGCATGCCACCATAAATATTATAGGGAGTTTCCATATCGTAATTAATATGGTAAAACTGTGCTAAGGGAAGATTGCTTACAAATCGCCAAGTCTCCGCCTTATCGTGACTAATGTTGAGACCGCCATCATTGCCATTAATTATATAGCTGGGATCTTCAGGATGAATAAATAAGGCATGATGATCGGGATGAATCCGATTGTAGGGGGCGATTACCTCCCAATTTTTCCCACCATCTTCG
>CBFHVV010000058.1:0-17219 GCA_965658965.1 Croceimicrobium sp. | reverse complement strand
TAAGAGAAGCTACAATACCTTGAATATCTTCCACGGCAATAGGGTCTACTCCAGCAAAAGGTTCATCCAAAAGAATAAAATTGGGATCTACTGCCAGAGCCCGCGCAATTTCAGTTCTTCGTCGCTCACCTCCGGATAGCAAATCGCCTCTATTAGTGCGGATATGTTGCAAGCTAAATTCATCTAAAAGTGTCTCCAACTTCTCCTTTTGTTGCGATTTATTCAACTGGGTCATTTGCAAGACGCCCATAATATTTTCTTCCACGGTTAGTTTCCGGAAAACACTTGCTTCTTGTGCCAAATAGCCAATCCCCTTTTTCGCTCTGCGATACATAGGGTCGCTAGTAATCTCCTCATTATCAATAAAAACCTTTCCTTCATTGGGTTTAATCAAACCCACTACCATATAAAAGCTAGTCGTTTTTCCAGCGCCATTGGGGCCTAGAAGGCCCACAATTTCACCCTGATTAACTTCGAAACTCACTCCTTTTACGACCGTGCGACTGCGGTATTTTTTAACTATGCTCTCGGCTCTAAGTTTCATGTACAATTATTTTTTGCTTTTTGGCAACAAGCTTTTCGCCTGGTTTTTCTCAATGCGCTTCGCAATTTTAATACTAATCTCGTAAAGAATTAGCACTGGAACAGCTACTAATATTTGGCTAGCAATGTCTGGTGGAGTAATAACCGCCGATAATACCAAAATTAAGACAATAGCATGACGACGATAAGTTCGCATAAACTCTGCGGAAATTAAACCAGTTTTGGCCAAGAAATACACCGCTATAGGCAGTTCAAAGATAATACCACTTGCTAGGGTAACAGTGCTAACCGTAGAGATGTAAGATAGTAGGTCAATCAAGTTTGTTATCTCACTACTAACCGAGTAAGTTCCTAAAAATTGTAGGGAAAGCGGAACAATCAAAAAATATCCAAATAAAACTCCTACGGCGAAAAGAATTCCGCCAAAAAATAAGATCCAGCGGCTGTAACTTTTCTCACTAGGCTTTAGTCCGGGTTTAATAAAACGCCATACCTCCCAAAGTATGTAGGGAAAGCCCAAAATAAAGCCAGCAATAAGAGAAACCCAAATATGCATACTGAATTGACCTGCCATTTTAGTATTTAATATTTTAAATGGCATTTCACTAAGGCAGAACAATTCTGTATTACTAATTTCGCGGGAAATGCTGCAAAAAACCTCGTAGGTGATGAAGTCTGGCTGTTTGGGGCCAAAAATTATCACATCGAAAAGTATGCTCTTTGCAAAGAAGGCTATTAAAGCCATGGTAATTAGAACAAAAGAAGAACGAATGAGGTGCCAACGCAGCACTTCAAGATGTTCTAAAAAAGACATGTTATCATTATTGCTTTCCGCCATGGTAGTAAACTAGACTGCAAAGGTGTAAACTTTTTACTTGCGAAGGTTGATATTTTTAGTAAACACTATTTTTTAGTCGTAGCATTAATGTATATTTAGGCAAATTAAAATTGAAACTGTGGCATTAGCATCACCGTCTTCAGAAGCGCAAAAGCACTTAAAGAAGTTTTTTGGCTTCAGTGGCTTCAAGGGGAATCAAGAGGCAGTAATAGAAAATCTTTTAGCAGGCAATGATACTTTTGTAATCATGCCTACTGGTGGCGGAAAGTCATTGTGCTATCAACTCCCCGCTATTATGCAAGAAGGAACCGCCATTGTGGTGTCTCCCCTTATTGCACTAATGAAAAATCAAGTGGATAGTTTAAGAGGCTTTGCCGATAATCACGGTATTGCACACGTCTTAAATTCATCCCTAACCAAAAAAGAAACCGAACAGGTAAAAGCGGACATGATAAGCGGGGTGACTAAACTGCTTTATGTTGCTCCAGAATCTCTTACCAAAGAAGATAATATCGAGTTCCTTAAAAGTGTTAAAATATCTTTTTATGCGATTGATGAGGCCCATTGTATTTCTGAATGGGGACACGACTTCCGTCCAGAATATCGCAATCTAAAGTCTATTATCACTAAAATTGGTCGTAAACCAATTGTTGGACTTACTGCCACTGCCACCCCGAAAGTGCAAAGTGATATTCAAAAAAACCTAGGAATGGAAAATGCCCTGGTTTTTAAAGCGTCCTTTAATCGCCCCAATTTATTTTATGAGGTAAGGCCCAAAACGAAAAAAGTGGATAGCGATATCATTCGATTCATTAAAAAGATGGACGGTAAAAGTGGTATCATCTATTGCCTCAGTCGTAAGCGGGTGGAAGAGTTAGCGCAAACTTTACAAGTAAATGGTATCCGTTCGCTTCCTTATCACGCCGGACTAGATGCTGGTACGCGCTCTCGTCACCAAGATGCCTTCTTGATGGAGGATACCGACGTAATTGTTGCCACTATTGCTTTTGGAATGGGGATTGACAAGCCCGATGTGCGCTTTGTTATTCATTACGATATGCCGAAAAGCTTGGAGAGTTATTACCAAGAAACTGGCCGAGCGGGTCGCGATGGCGGAGAAGGACATTGTATTGCTTATTACGCTTACAAAGACGTAGAGAAACTAGAGAAATTTTTAAACGGCAAGCCCGTCTCCGAACAGGAAGTAGGCATGCAACTATTGCAAGAGGTAATTGCTTACGCAGAAACCACCATGAACCGTCGCAAGTTTATTCTCCATTATTTTGGCGAAGAGTTTGACGAAGAAAATGGCCCGGGTGCGCAAAACGACGACAACTCTCTGCATCCCCGCAAAATGTTTGATGGTAAAGAAGATTTAAAACTGGTTTTAGAAACCGTTAAGGCAACCCATCAGCGCTTTAAAGCAAAATCGGTTGTAGATACGCTTATTGGTAAATTAGGGTCTATACTCAAACAATATAAAGTTCAAGAACTGAAACAATACGGTCAAGGAGCTGATCAAGACGAAAAACATTGGTTGGCCGTGGTTCGACAAGCTATTGTGAATGGTTTCTTGAAAAAAGATATCGAAAAATACGGTGTCCTTTTACTGACAGACAAAGGCAATGAGTTTTTAAAAGAGCCTTATACCTTTATGATGGCTGAAGATCATGACTACGAGGAAGAGGCTGGTCAAGAAGAGATTATTGCCAACCAAAAAGCTGGAGCAGCCTTCGATCCTAAGCTTTTTGATATGCTGAAAGAACTCACCAAAAAAGTAGCGAAAAGTAAAGGACAACCGCCTTTCACCATTTTCCAAGAGCCTTCTTTGAATGAAATGGCACTCCACTACCCTACTAGCCTCGATGAATTAAAGCAGATCTCGGGCGTAGGTGAAGGCAAGGCCAAGAAATTTGGAGGCCCATTTTTAGAGCTTATTGCGAAGTACGTAGAAGACAACGACATTGAAAAGGACGATGGGCTTTTAGTTAAATCGGTAGTAAATAAATCGGGATTAAAAGTCTACATCATCCAGAGTACCGATCGTAAGTTAACGCTTGAAGATATTGCAGCGGCGAAAGGTTTAAGCATGGAAGCGCTTGTTACCGAAATTGAGCATATCGTTCAATCGGGTACCAAAATAAATCTGAGCTATGTAATTGAAGATATGCTTGATGAAGATCAGGTTGAAGAAATTCATGATTACTTTATGGAGGCAGAGTCTGATGACTTAGGCCTAGCCTACGAAGAGTTTGACGGAGATTACAGCGAAGAAGAGCTGCGCATTATGCGCATCAAATTTATGAGCGACGTCGCCAATTAAAAAAATCTAACCCTGCAATACATTTAAATGCAAGTAATTGAAACCAATATCCCGGGTTTATTAGAAATCATGCCGCAAGTTTTTGGCGATGATCGTGGATACTTTTTTGAATCTTACAGTAAAGAGGCTTTCGCCAGATTTGATGTTCATCACGAATTTGTGCAGGACAATCAATCTATGTCTAACAAGGGTGTTTTAAGAGGTTTACATTTCCAAAACCCGCCCTTTGCGCAGGGGAAGTTAGTGCGCGTAATTCAAGGATCGGTATTAGATGTTGTTGTAGATATCCGCAAGGGCTCGCCCACCTATGGCAAACATCATAAAGTAATGCTTAGTGGCGAAAACAAAATGATGTTTTGGGTACCTCCCGGCTTTGCCCATGGATTCCTAACTTTAGAGGATCAAACTATTTTCAGCTACAAATGCACCAATTTATATAATAAAGAAAGTGAGGGTTCAGTTCTTTGGAATGATCCTGAAATTGGTATTGATTGGAATGTAGAAAACCCACTCCTTTCTCCTAAAGACCTTGAGGCGAAACCTTTAAGTGACCTTAATTCACAATTCCGATATTAATGCGTAAAAGTTTAAAAGCCTTCAGCTTTATTGTTCTCTTATTTCTGATGAGTTCCATCTTCAGTTTTTTTACTTATCCACATGTTGAAGGTCAGCAATCGGGACTAGCAAACGATGAGTTCCAAAAAGCATTCAACGAAAATTACGGTATTTACAGTATCGCTTTACCCGAGAGTTTAGACTTTGCTGGAGAAAGCTATCCTTTTATAGATGAGCAGATTAGAGAAGCCTTTGACCGTGAACTTTTAGTAAATACCTATTGGCAAAGCCAAACTTTACTTTTCCTCAAACGTTCTAAGCGCTACTTCCCTATTATTGAGCCTATTCTGGCCGAATATGGTATACCTGAAGATTTTAAATACCTGCCACTCATCGAGTCTGGCTTTATGAATGTGGTTTCGCCAGCTGGAGCAGTAGGCTTTTGGCAACTAATGGAAGGTACCGCGAAAGACTATAATTTAGAGGTTAATAATGCCGTGGATGAGAGATACCATTTAGAAAAAGCGACACGCGTGGCTTGTATGTACTTGCTGGAGGCAAAAGCAAAATTGGGTACCTGGACTTTAGCAGCCGCTTCCTATAATATGGGAATCGCTGGAGTTTCGAGGCAATTAGAACGCCAACGCGCCGAAAGCTTTTTTGATCTAACCTTAAATCCAGAAACAGCGCGCTACTTATATCGTATTATGGCGGTAAAGGAAATAATTTCTCAGCCTGGGAAATATGGTTTTCACCTCAAGGAAGATCACGCTTATCATCCAATTGCTACTGTAGATGTTCCCGTTGATAGCAGCTTAAGCCATGTTGATCATTTTAATAGCCAATTTGGATTAAGCTACCGCCAATTGAAATTTCATAACCCCTGGTTGCGTTTAGAATATTTACCTAATAAGAGTGGTAAACTTTATATGATTAAAGTCCCTCAAGAATTATTTGACGCATCTACGAAAGTGAAAAAAGAGGGGAGCACCGAAAAATAAATTTAAGCATGGAAGCGCCTAAGTTACCGAGTTTCATAAAGCAAAATCGTCACAAGTCCTTCGACTTTAAACCACGTTACTATAGCGAACGGAAAGAGCGACTGGAGGAAATAAAACGCAAATATGAAAAAGAGCTTAGTCCGGAAGCGAAAAATGCCAGTTTGCGTCAGAACCTAAACTCTACTTGGCAAGATGCAAGACAAACTAAGGTCAATTCTTCCAACCGAATGCTCTTGTTTATTATACTGGGTTTAATCAGCATAACTTACTATATAATAAAGTATTAATGGCCGATATCATCAGGCTTCTGCCCGATAATGTAGCTAACCAAATTGCCGCTGGTGAAGTAGTGCAAAGACCTGCTTCTGTGGTAAAAGAGTTGCTGGAGAATAGTGTTGACTCCGATGCCACGGAAATAAAATTAATTGCGAAGGAAAGCGGAAAGACTTTCATTCAAGTAATTGATAATGGTAAGGGCATGAGCGAGACCGATAGCCGAATGGCTTTTGAAAGGCACGCCACCAGTAAAATCACCAAGGCTGAGGACATTTTCAGCATTATTACTAAAGGATTTAGAGGCGAAGCTTTGGCCTCTATTGCCGCGGTGGCTCAGGTTGATTTGCGCAGTAGAAAAGCAGATTCAGAATTAGGTACGCATCTTAAAGTTTCTGCAAATGAAGTTGAGTCACAAGAGTTCTGCTCTTGTCCTAAAGGGACTAATATTGAAGTACGAAATTTATTCTATAATATTCCCGCTCGGCGCAATTTCCTGAAATCTAACCAGGTAGAACAAAGACATATAATTGATGAGTTTGAAAGAGTGGCAATGGCTCATCCTTCTGTGGCCTTTAGCTTTGAGCACAATGGCTCGGAAATTTTCAATTTACCAGCTAGCAGTCTTCGGCAAAGAATCGTAAATATTTTTGGTAAGAAGTACAATGAAAAATTGGTTCCAGTAGAAGAATCTACGGAGATATTAAGCATTCATGGTTTTGTAGGCAAACCAGAATTTGCACGTAAAACCCGCGGTGAGCAGTTTTTCTTTGTTAATCATCGTTTTATCAAAAATGCTTATCTGCATAAAGCGGTACAAAAGGCTTTTGAAGGACTACTTTTAGAGGATAGCTATCCTAGTTATTTCTTGTACTTAGAGCTTGATCCTGCGCGCATAGATGTAAATATTCATCCCACCAAAACAGAGGTAAAATTTGACGATGAACGTGCCATACACACTATTATCCGCTCTTCGGTAAAACATAGTTTGGGACAATATAATATTGCACCAAGCTTAGATTTTGAGCATGATCAGCAATTTGTAAGTTATCCTAAAAGTGATTCGGTAGAAGCCCCTGGCATTTATATTGACCCAAGCTTTAACCCTTTTAATCAGGGGCTTACAAGTGATGGATCCAATAAAAGCAGTCAGGGTAGTTTTAAAACTGGATCCAATTATCAGCGACCCGAGAGTCCGCAAAGCAAAGAATGGGAATCGCTTTTAGGGCAAATTCCTGAGATGCCAAGCCAAGAGAGTGAGCAGAAAGAATTATTGCCGAGCCATGAGGGAGCAGCAAATTCTCGTAAAACCTATCTAGAACTGGGTGGCAAATACATTCTCACTAAGCATACGGATGGCCTAATCCTCATTCATCAACGACGTGCTAAGGAGCGAATCTTGTTTGAGAAAATCGTAAATGCCTTGCATAACCGCCAAATACCTAGTCAGCAATTAATATTTCCCCAAAATGTTGAGCTCAATGCGGCTGATTTTTCCTTAAGCCAAGAAATTCTCCCCAAATTAAGAGCTTTAGGTTTTGATTTAGATGAGTTTGGTAAAAACCAATTGGTGGTGCACGGTGTTCCTTTATTTATTGATAATGCCCCCGTGCAAGAAATAATTGAAAATATTATTGAGGCACATAAAGATTTCAACGAGAGTTCCGAAAGAGAGTATCAAGAAACAATGGCACGAAAAATGGCCAAAGTGGCGGCTTTTGGAAGGGGAACACTTATTGAAACTCAGGCTATGGCTAATTTGGTGGATGAACTCTTTGCCAGTGAATCGCCCTATCATAGCCCCGATGGAAAACCAGTAATTGTAAATCTCACTTTAAGTGATATTGATAAAAGTTTTAATTAATGCAGCAGTCACCTCTACAGTTTAAGTTACTTCCCGAAGTAATTAAAAACCTGCTTATAATCAACGGTTTATTTTTTATAGGTACCGTAGTATTAAGTAATGTTTTTGGCCTAGACCTCGTTCGACTTTTAGGGGTTTATCTGCCTCAGTCGGAAAACTTCATGCCTTTTCAACTTGTTACCCACATGTTTATGCATGGAAACTTGGGGCATATTTTCTTTAATATGTTTGCCCTTTGGATGTTCGGTAATGCGCTGGAAAATGTCTGGGGCCCTAAACGCTTCTTAATCTATTATTTTGTAACTGGCTTGGGCGCTGCGCTTTTGCATCTTGGCTTTGAATACTGGGAGTACAGTTCCTTAATTAGCCAACTTACTGAAGGCCAAGTAGAAACTATTTTAAGAGAAGGAGCTAGCCTTTGGCAAAACGGCCAAAATTATTCGAACCCAATTATGGGGCAGGCCAATGCCCTTTTAAATGCGCCTACCGTTGGTGCCTCTGGAGCTGTTTTTGGTGTATTATTGGCTTTCGGGATGCTATTCCCCAATCAATACATTTACATTTACTTTGTATTACCGGTTAAGGTAAAATACTTTGTTGCCATCTATGGTGCGCTAGAATTGTACAATGGTATTGCAAATGACCCTGCTTCTAACGTAGCACATTTTGCTCATTTGGGCGGCATGTTGTTTGGCTTTTTGCTTTTACGCTACTGGAAAAAAAATAATGGTACCTTTTACTAATGGCTAGTATAATTGATGATATCAAACTTAGTTTTAAGAGTGGAGACGCTCTTACCCGACTCATATTAGTCAATTTAGGAGTTTATGTAGTCTTCTTAGTATTACGCATTTTAAGCTTTTTGCTGCAGATTAACGTTGCCGGTTTTTTTATTGGCTTTACCGCCTTGCCCAGTGATTTGATCACTTTGGCCACAAGACCCTGGACCCTAATTAGCTACATGTTTTTACACGAAGGCTTTTTACACATCCTCTTCAATATGTTGTGGCTCTTTTTCGGAGGTAAATTATTTCTAGAGTATTTTGGCAGTCGCCGCTTGATTAGCACCTATTTAATGGGAGGCATTTTAGGAGGAATACTCTATGTACTTTTTTACAATATTTTTCCTGCCTTTAATGATGTAGTAAACATCAGTAATAATCGCGGTGCCTCGGCGGGTGTGATGGCTATAATTTTTGCAATTGCTACTTATAATCCACGTTTTCCAGTACGCATTTTTTTTATTGTTACCGTGCCGCTTTGGGGCCTGGCAGCTTTTGCCCTACTAACCGATTTAATCGGATTAGGCGATGGCGCTAATGCGGGTGGAAGAATTGCTCATTTAGGAGGAGCCGCTTTTGGCTTTTTAATGGCGCGCTTTTACAGAGGTGGTCGCGACTTGACCGATGGCTTTTCTGGCTTATTAGATCGCATCTCAAATTTATTTAAAGGCAAGCCGAAGCTGAAAACGGTATACTCTTCTGGCGGATTTAACAAAGGCTATCGCCAAAAGCGAAGTCCGGTGAACGATGAAACAAGATTGAATCAAATTTTAGATAAAATTAGCACTAGTGGTTACGATAGCCTTAGCAAAGATGAAAAGGAACATCTCTTTAAATTTGGTAAAGACTAATGGCTGCCCGAAAAAAATCGTTTTTTGATGGCATCTTATATGTAATTAATACCATTATTGCTTTCCTTTTAATGGCCTCCTACCTAGTAGGTTATATAGACCCTCGCATTATTTCATGGTTCTCATTTTTAGGATTAGCTTACCCTTACTTACTCCTCGGTAATATTACCTTTGCTATTTATTGGGCCTTGCGTCTAAAACTTAAGGTTATCCTTCCATGCGTGGCCATAGCCCTTGGCTTCAGTCAATTAGGGGAACTTTATCAATTTAGAGGAAGTAACCAAGTAATTGCTAGTGGCACAACCCTTAAGGTGATGACATACAATGTGAGAATGTTAAATCACTACAAATGGTTAGACGTAGAAAACGTACCCCAACAAGTTGAGGAATTAATTTTAGATGAGAATCCCGATATTTTACAATTTCAGGAATTCCGTGAATTAAGTCCAGCCTTAAAAGTGAAACTAAATTACCGCTATACCAGCTTTAAAGAAAAAGCTGGAGCCGTAGGACAAGTAACCTATTCCCGCTACCCAATTAATAACAGTTTTACCCACCAGTTTGCTATCCCCGACTCTATTGGATCAAAGGGAAAGGCTTTGGTTTGCGATATAGACTGGCAAGGCCGCACGGTGCGCATGATTAACGTCCATCTGGCTTCTATCGGCTTAAAAGACGAAGACTATGCCGATTTGGGAAGCTTGAGTGATAAAAACCAAGATCAAATAACTAAGGGACTTAGCAAGGTTGGTGGCGATTTAAAAGCCGCCTTCCGCCGCAGAGCATTTCAAGTAGATAACTTAAAAGAATTATTAGCCGAGAGCCCCTATCCGGTTATTTTAGCGGGTGACTTCAACGACCCGCCAAGTAGTTACACCTATCAAAGTGTAACCGACGAACTAAGTGATAGCTTTATTACTGCTGGCGATGGTTTGGTAAGAACCTTTAACCGTGGCCCCATACCCCTTCGAATCGACTATATCTTGTACTCGAAAGAACTGCGCTGCTTTGATTATAAAGTTCGAACAGAAACACTTTCTGACCATTATCCTGTGATTGCGGAGTTCGGCTATCAATAGAATTATATGCTTAATTTAGATTCAAGTTCTGATTATGTTTGATTTTTTTTATCAAACAGTTTAAGCAACCGTGTTTGGCCTATTTTTTTCATTGCATCTGCAATACCATTCTTATGAATAAACTTACACTAGTATTTCTACTCTTTATTGGTCTTGGCCTTTCGGCACAAGAGAAAAATTTTGAAGATTTATTTGTTCCAGCACGAGAATCATGTTGGCAGAAAGACCAAAGGATACCCAACTTAATTAGTAAGAATACACGCCAGCAAAACAAAGAAAACTTAGATTCACTGCTTAATTATTGGCAAAAGGACTGCGAAAATTCTGAAGTCTTAATCCGCACCCAACTATTACACGAATTATCGCAAGGGCAGAAATTAGATAGCACAGTTTCTCTTGCCGCCTTCTATCGAACTTATATCAATAATTTAAGCTATTTAAGGCACAGTGACAGTTATCAGAAGTATTTAAATTATACTAGCCAATGGGCAGAAGAACTTTTAAAGACCAAAAAAGATTGGGCTGCGCGAGAGAAACTCTGCTTAGAAATTCTTAGTAAAAATCGCTATCAGGCGGCGCTAAATCGAGTGTACCGCCGCTCAAGTTATCGGGTTAAAGATGGTCCAAGCATAGGCAAAGCCATTGCCAAAGATTTCGCAAATTCTACCAAAGTAAGTATTGATATAGGTTACCAAACCAAAGTATTTACCCAATCTTTTGGCGAAAACCTTGGCCAGGCGCATGGTTTTATTTTAAGTGCCGGAGCAAATAACTACCTACATAATTTGGGGGTTGACTTTAGTTTAAGCTTTCCCGAGAGCTCTGATAGTTTACGAATTGATTTAGAAGGCCAAATCCAAAAAAGTGGAATCAACACTATTATCTATTTTGGCTTGTTCTATGGCTATGAGTTTTTAAAAGCACCGCGCACTAGCCTAGCCTTTAGAACAAGTTTCGGTTACAATATTATGGCTACCGATTTAGATACTTATGATCCTGAAAATGATATCGAAACTCGTTTTGACCTTGAATCTTTAAGCTTAGGCATTGGGCTAGAATGGAAAATTCGAGTTTATGGTTCCCGTCAGATAGGTTTACGAGGAACTTATAACTATTGCAACTTTAGTCGTAATAATGAGTTAAGGTCCAACCTTGCCGGTGATATTATTAGTGGCAGTTTGTTTTTCCGGTTTTAAGCGTTTTTCAAATTGTGCGCTAGCTCAAGTCTAAATAAATTAAATAAAAAAGGCTTGTTCTTTCGAACAAGCCTTTTATTATAAATTGCTAAGACTAAGGCTTAGTTATTACTTAGGTAACTAGCTACTCCTTCGTGAGTATCCTTCATTCCCTCTTTACCTTCATCCCAGTTTGCCGGACAAACTTCGCCCTTTTCTTCGTTAAACTGAAGTGCTTTTACCATACGTAAAGTTTCATCTACATTACGTCCAAGTGGCATATCATTAACTACTTGGTGACGCACTACACCTTCTCTATCGATTAAGAAAAGACCACGGTAAGCAACAAGTTCTCCTTCCGCTTGAAGCATATCATTTTCATCGTAATAGAAGTTTCCTGCTAAAACATCGTAGTTGTTAGATATGGTTTTATTTACATCGGCTACAATCGGGTAAGTAATACCTTTAATACCGCCTTGGTCCTTGTCTAATTGCAACCAACCCCAGTGGCTTTGCTCCGTATCTGTAGAAACTGCTACTAGCTCTACCCCTAATTTTTCGAAGTCTGCTTTACGCTCGTTAAAAGCATGCAATTCTGTTGGACAAACGAAAGTGAAATCTTTTGGGTAGAAGAAAAGAACTACATATTTCTTTCCTAAGTACTGTTCTATTGAGAAGTCTTCGACAATCTCTTCTCCATTAATTACAGCTGCTGCTGTGAAATTGGGGGCTTTTTTTCCTACTAAAACACTCATGTGATTAAATTTAAATATTAGTTATATTGATGTGATTTCGATTTTCATAATCAATGCAAATGTAGTTGAACTAAAGTGCTCAATACCTTTGCCCTGTTAAATCTTATCTATTAGAATTAGGCAAAAGAAATATACTCTTCCCTAAGCAAATTAATCTTTTGATAATCAAACATTTGACCTAAAATTACTCCCTGTAAAATTAATTCCTTTTAGTGACTTACTGATAACCAAGCCAATCCCAATGCGGCTAAAATAATTCCATATTTCATTACATTAAAGCCATGCGATTGATTCCCTTCAAAAAGTATGGTGGTACTTATATGTAAAAAAATACCAAATACAAAGGCCGTAAGCTCACGACTATAGTCGCCTAAAATTGGAATATAAGAGCCTACCAAAACGCCCAAAGGAGCCATTAAGGCAAAGAGCAAGAGCCAAAATAAAACGATCGGTAATTTTTTAGTAAACTCACAGAGCATATTGTATAAAATAATAGTCACTGGAATTTTATGGACTAAAAGCCCCCATAATAAGGCATCTCTACTAAGGTGATTATGAGAGCCACCGATGGCTATACTTTCTAGAAAAGCATGTAGGAAGAGACTTAAGAGCACGCCAAAAGGTAGTCCTTTATTGGCGAAAAGCTCAGTATGACTATGGCCATGCTCTAAACCTTTACTGAAAGCTTCGAGGATCAACTGCACAAAAAAGCCCAGCATTATTACCGCCCCATAATGATGTGAATGCTCTTCATAAACTTCGGGAAGAAGATGAAAAACTCCAATCCCAAGTAAATAGGCTCCGCTAAAAGTTAATAGCACCTTTATGGAGAAAGCCTTCGTGCGGCGTAAAACCATCGCCATTCCACCACCAATGGCTACGGCTAAAACAAGATATAATATTTCCTTAATCATTTAGAAGCAAGAATAATTAGGCGCTTAGAGCTGAGGGCTGAAAAAGGTTCAAAGGTATAATCTCCAAAGGATTGTTCATAGCGTAATCCACTTTCGACCAGTAAGTTCTTAAAATCATCTTCGCGAAGCAATTGTACGCATTCATAATAGTCCTCTACTAAGTCTCCCTTTTTAACCTTAATTGTTTTCAAAACTTTGTGATCGACAATTTTACGCTCAATACTAAAATGTACCTCATCAATAAAAAACTCATCTCTAGGAACCAGGCCTTGCTCCAGCTGATTTACATTTAAAAAGTCGATTAGCACTTTCCCACCAGGCTTTAAAGCCTTTGCCATGGCCGAGCACACCTTACTATTATCATCGTCATTGGCGAAATAACCGAAGCTGGTAAAGAGGTTAAGGATATAATCATAACGCTCGTAGCCATAACCATCGCGCATGTCTCCACAAATAAAATGCAAGGAGTCATCTGCATTTTGCTGAGCCAATTTTATATTTTCCGCGCTTAAATCAATGCCTGTTACTTCAAAACCTTGTTGATGCAAGAAAACAGAATGGCGCCCTTTACCACAAGCTAAATCTAAAAAATGACTATCCTCTTTAGGTTTTAACTCCTTAATAAGATTGCTAATAAATGCTTCTGCCTCGCTAAAATCACGCTTGCTATATAGTAAATGATAATAGGGAGTATTAAACCATTTTTGGTACCAACTAGCAGATGAACAAGATTCTTCCATAATTAAAAATTAGCCGAATAGTCCCAAAAGACTAAGTGAGGAAACACTCAATATTATAATTAAGGTGTACCGCACAATAGTATTGGCTTTTGGCAAAAAGAGGATGAATCGTGCGCCGATCCATGCGCCTAAAGTTTGACCAATGGCAAGCATTATTCCTGGCATCCATTCTACCTGACCACTACTTACAAAGATAATAAAGGCCGGTAGTACAAAAAGCATGGCCAAAACAAGTTTAATAATATTCGCATCGCGTAAGCTATACTGTGCTAATAAAACCAAGGCACTTAAAAGCATAATGCCTATGCCCATTTGTAAAAAACCGCCATAAACCGCAATGATAAAAATGACAAGCCAATTATACCAAGTTTTTGTTTTCTTCTCCAAATTAGTAGCTCGTGCCCACTTTTGGGGCTTATAAAGCATTGTGAATAAAAGGAGTAACATTATTAGGCCAATAATGCGCTTTAATAATAGAGGGTCAACATCTATGGCTAAAAAAGCTCCCAGCAAAGAACCTAGCAGAGAAGGAACAAAAAACCAAGCACTATCTTTAAAAAGAAATTTAGTGCGCGGGCTGCGCCGTAAGCTTAGTACGGCAGTAATAGTTTGAAACAAGGCCCCTACCCTATTAGTGGCATTAGCCACTGTTGCTGGCATTCCGCTAAGGATAAGTAAACTTAAAGTAATGGCTGAACCATTTCCCGCCAAGGTATTTATAATCCCAGCCAGAAGTCCCCCTCCGAATAGCAGAAAATAGTACAAAGTTTGGTTTTCCATTGAGGTGCAAAGGTATGAGCCTTCGGGCGATCTTTAAGCACTAATTGATAAAGCCTATGGGATAGCGCAAATACTCTACCTCCATAAAATCGCTGCGTTGATAAATCCAGTTTAAGCTTTCATAAGCGCTTTTTGCTTTCGCAGGATTCGCTTTTTGCCAGGCCTTAAACTCAGCTTGAATGATTGGGTTCTGCTCTAAAATTTCTGCCGCAGTATCCTCAAAAACGTAAGGGGAAAAATACTCCTTTCTACCAAAAATACTATGCATAAAACCCCAACTGATATAACTATCCCGACCTTTAGGATGCAATACCGAAGCTAAAAAATAAGCATTAGCCTGCCGAGCTGGGATCAAAAAGTCGCCTTTATAAAACTTTCGCTCTGCTGATTCTAGTTTAGCGTCTACATTTTCTATTCTAAAATGTCCTTCATAAGGTTGCCGTCCAAATTCAAAGTCTTCAATCTGCCAAAAATCACAGGAAATTACCGTATCATTCGCTAAAGGGTACATCTCAATATTGTGTGCCTGCAATCGCTCAATAATTTCTTTCTGTGCAAAAGGAAGAACATAATATTGGGGTAAATGCGCTTCTACCGCAGTGCGATAATGAGGGTAATAGTTTAGATTCCCATTTTTAGCTGAATCGCGAAAGTATTTTAACCTTTTATAAGGCCCCAAGTGACTTTCTAAATTAGCAGAGTGAAAGCCTTTAAAATTTAGTTCCTCCACCACCGTACTATCTAAAGCCCAGTCAATTGGAAAACTATTTGCTTCCATTTGCCACTGTTCGGCTGCCATTTTAGCCTGAATTACTTTTTGTCCATTCACGGCCGAATACTCATAAACTGATTCCAAAAAAGCTTCGGTGGCGGCTCCTCTGTCTGGATAAGGTTTAAACATATGCGCCTCACTAATAAAACCAATTGTATTAAAAAGTGCTGTATAGCCGCTAGCGTATCGAGGACTTTCTAAAAATGCACTAAAACCATTATCGGGGCTGCGTCCAAATACATTTACATAGGGCGTCATCTCCCAGTTTTTCATTGCCATAGATGCGTATAATGCAGGCTCCATTTCTTCCTTTAACAAATCTGCCATAGGTGGTGCTAGCTTATCTGCCAAGGTGCTAATTAAAGTCATGGTATAAGCATAATCTGCTCCATTAGAGGTATGGGTATCTATGAAAATATGCGGTTGTAAAGCCTGAAAAACTTGATAAAACTGAAAAGTATTTCGAGCATCCGCTTTTATAAAATCGCGATTTAAATCTAAGTTTCGCGCATTGCCTCTAAAGCCTTGCATTTTAGGACCATTTTGGTTCGCCCTAGTATGGGGGCGTCGCTGTAAAAGGCCACCAATATTATAAACAGGAATGATGGCAATAAGAAGATCCTTCTGCAAGGGTTCTGCTAAACTTCGCTTTATCCAATTAAGACTGGCTTCAATACCACAACTCTCACCTGGGTGAATGCCATTATTGATAAGAATCACCAGTTTATTCTTCCTTATTTCGCTTAGATCGGTAGTTTTAATTTCTTCTTTCTGAACCAAAAATAAGGATAAGGGCTTGCCACTATCTGTTGCACCGAGCTCAAGCAGAGTAGCATTATTATGTTCTGCTGATAGTGCTTGATAAGCTTCAATTAACTCATAATACTCAGGACCTTGCGCACTATTTTGGCCCTGCACATTTGCGCCAAAAACAACAAATAGACTGATAAGAATAAAACCAAATCGCGGCATCTACTCTTCTACTTTTTGCAAATCAGTGAGAATCAAATTTTGCAAAGTTGGATAAGCCTCAAAAACGGCATCAAAATCTGCCGCAGAATCACCGGTGATAGTTACAGGTTCGGTTTCACCATAGCTCTGACCCGCAATTTTACCATCCTCGTCGAAAAGATAAATCTCTACTAACAGCCTAATATTAGCCTTTTCCCCAAAACGCTGCACTTTATCTACCACAAGCTTGGCATCGGCAAAAACTACTATTTCTGCATTTAAACTTTTCGACAAACTGCGAGCCTGTGAACGGAGGCGCGGACTTTCTTCCAAGTACTCCTGTAGGTTACCATCTTCAAAATCCAACAAATTTAAGGAGCCATCGGCCAACAATATTTGCGGAAAAACCTCATTTTTCACTTGCAGAGCCTCGGTTTCAATTTTCGACTCCAAACGGCCGTAGCCATTATTGCTCTTTAAGATAGAACCGTACTCTGTGACTATTCCCAACTGCGCTTCTAAGCCCATGCCTAGTTCATTGGTCAGGTTTTCTACCTCTTTCATAAAAAGCGCCTTAATCTCTTTTTTATTCGCAATTAACTTGCGGTTGAAGGCAGTGGCATCACCTACTGGTGTTTCGGGCAAAACCGGAGGATGTAAATACAGCGCTGCTAAAGCAATTTTTTTGGTCTTTGCATTAGGCTGATAAGGTTTCTCAGTCTTTATACGCAAATTGCCACAAGCGCTGGCTAAAAGACTGCTTAAGAGGATTGAGCTAAATAGTTTGATAAAACGCATAAATATTAATCTTTAAAAAATTTAGACTGACGCATGAAACGAATCATTAAAAACCCCGCAATAATAGCAATAGTAGACCAAATGATAGCGGGTGTCCACTCTTGAAAAATAAGCTTACCCGATCCGAAAAGAATCGCATAAACCATTAAAACTCCAAATATCCAACTAAAAAATAAGGGACTTAAGACCTGAGCTTTCTCCCCAGCCTTTTTAAAAGGACCCCAG
>CBFHVV010000057.1:0-17305 GCA_965658965.1 Croceimicrobium sp. | reverse complement strand
TAATCACCCATTCAGTTTCCTATGCCAATGAGCGTAAACAATTTGGGGTTTCTATTTCTTCTTTTGGTGCTTTACAGTTCAAACTAGCCGAAATGCTAAGCCGTACTTGGGTAGCAGAAGGAGCCGTTTACCGCGCAGGCCAAGATATTGAGAACCATATTATCCGACTGCAACAAGAAGGAATGGAGCCTAAAATGGCCAAGTTGAAAGGAGTGGAGGAATACGCTATCGAATGTGCCATTTTAAAGGTTCTTGGTTCAGAGGTTGGCAGTTATGTTTCCGACGAAGGCTTGCAGATTTTTGGTGGTATGGGTTATAGCGCCGATGCTCCGATGGAATCGGCATATCGCGATGTACGCATTGCTCGAATTTACGAGGGAACTAACGAAATTAATCGTCTCCACAGTGTGGCCATGTTATTGAAGAAGGCCTTAAAAGGGGAAATGGATTTAATGTCTCCCGCAATGGCGGTAGCTAATGAGCTCCTGGATATTCCTTCTTTCGATACTCCTGACTATAGCGAGTTATTTACTGAGGAAAAAGAGATAATCGTTAAGCTGAAAAAAGCAGTATTAATGGTGGCGGGTAAATCGGTAGAAACTTTCGGAATGAATCTGGAAGAAGAGCAAGAGATTATCATGAATGCCGCCGATATGCTTATTGAGATTTATGCTGCCGAGAGTGGTGTTTTACGAGCGGAAAAAATCGCCAAGAATAAGGGCGAGGATAATGCGCAGATAGAAATAGATATGGCGCGTTTATATTTACATAATGCCATGGAGAATATTGCCAGAGCAGGACGCGAAGCGATTTACAGCTTTGCAGAAGGCGATGAGCAACGCATGATGCTTATGGGTTTAAAACGTTTTACTAAAACAGCTAACCCATTAAATGTAAAAGAATTACGTCGCCGAATTGCGGCTAAATTAATTGAGGAAAATAAGTATCCCTTTTAATTATAGCATTTAAGACAATTATTAAGGCCTTCACTTTTGTGAGGGCCTTTTTGTTTATCGGAGATATCGCAATGCTAAATACTTTCAGCTAATTTTTGTCAGTCAGGCTAGGAAATCAGTTTTAGCTTTAAAACCAAACAGATTTGATGATAGGGAGTGTCCTGTATCAGATTTGCTAAGGGGCAGCTTAAAATATAGCAGGAAAGGGCATTAAGTGGCTATCTAGCCTCCGTTACGAAGGTACTTGTAATTCTATTTTTTTAAATTTTCAAGCAATTCCTTTTTATAAGGACCTCATTCCAATCGCGCTATTCAATTTATTGCTCAATAAGTTCATAATTGTCATCGCAACACTTATTTGCTAATTTAGTATATCTTTGCTAAAAAGGTATATTCAAATGAGTCTGGAGCGTATTTGTCCGAGCTGTAACGGCGATCAATCGGTAAAAAGTGGAGTAGTTAAAGGTAGGCAACGCTACCGCTGCAAGCAGTGTAATTACCATTTTACCGTTGATAGAAAGGGTAAGCGCATTGATGACTATTATGTTACCAAGGCCCTGCAACTTTACCTAGAAGGATTATCTTATCGAGAAATAGAACGTATAATTGGCGTATCTCACGTAAGTGTAATTAATTGGGTTAAACAGCATAAGGTAAAACGCCCTGAAAACCGTGCCTACCATCCAACCTACAAAATATTTACCCATTCAGAATTACTGAAATATTACAGTGACCCAAGTAATTTAAAAGGAGCGGGTATGGTGCTTACCGAATTGGGAGATAAGTATATGCTTATTCGTTGGGAGCGCTTCAAAGATTGATACTTGTAGTAAACTATATCATATTTAGCAATTAACTATATTCATTTTTAGGATTTGAGTTTTAATCCGAACCTTCGAGAATCGAATTGCAGCAAATTCTTTTCGGGTTCAACCAAATCCAAATAAAATGAAAAAGAACGTAGTATTATTAATTATATCTCTATGCACCAGTGGTTTAGCTATGGCTCAAGGCTACAGTGAGTACAATGGTGGCTTAAAGGTAAACTTAGATGAATCAGGCGATAAATATTTTCGCTTTATAACATGGCACCAAGTCTGGTTGCGATACAATCAAAATAATGAGGGCAGTACTAGGGTAGGGCAAGCACAAGAGAGTACCACAGATGTTGGTCTACGCCGTTCACGTTTTTTAATGTACGCCCAATTAGATAAACGTTTTTTAATTCTTACTCACTTCGGCATCAACAATCAAAATGCCATGAGTGGAGGCTACCTAGGCACAGATGGTAAAAAGCCACAGTTGTACATGCACGATGCTTGGTTAGATTACACGGTTTTTTCCAAGTATTTACATATTGGCGGGGGCTTGCATTATTGGAACGGCTTAAGCAGATTAACCAATGCCTCTACCTTAAATTTAATGACAATGGATGCGCCTATTTTAAACTGGGCAACCATTGAAGCTACCGATCAATTTGCGCGTAAATTGGGCATTTTTGCCAAGGGTAAATGGGCTAAGTTGGCCTATCAAATCGCGGTAAATGATCCCTTTGAGACCAATACTAATGCTAGCATTGCCCTAAATAAGTCTAACTATAATCCCGGTAATGTTTCCAAAGTTATAGAAGCTTATTTTCAGTACGAGTTCTGGGATGCTGAAAGTAATCTTTTGCCTTACCGCGTTGGGACTTACTTAGGAACTAAGAAAGTTTTTAATCTTGGCGCGGGCTTTATTAATAATAACGATGCCATGTGGTCCACCAATAGTGCTGGTGATACCGTATTGTCTAATATGAATCTCTTCTCAGTAGATGCCTTTTTAGATATGCCCCTAAAAATTGGTGGCGCAATTACGGCTTATGGCGCGGCCTATTTTAATGACTTTGGCCCTAATAATGTTCGAAATATAGGGATTCTCAACCCTGCTGATGCTTCTACTATTTCGGGTAGTTTACGGGGAAATTCCTTTCCCACCTTGGGCACAGGCACTAGTATCTATGCACAAGTAGGGTATATGCTACCTAAGAAAAACGACCAACTGATTTTTCAGCCTTATGCGGCATTTATCTACAGCGATTTTGAGGCTTTGAAAAATAGTGCCGGGGAACAGGTTCCTGTTCAGGTACTCGATTTAGGTCTCAATGCCTTTTTAGCAGGGCACCATTCTAAACTAAGCCTTAATTATCGTCATCGACCAGACTTTACCAATATCGATAATCTCTCTTATAAGGCAGCGCTTACCCTGCAAGCTATGATTTATCTATAATTCGCGGCTTAGCTTATCAAAGTAAAAATTCAATCCGATACAATCAACTATGAAAGATCACACAGAAGCGCATAAATATTGGCGCGCTAACCTAAGGCTATTGGCCATTTTATTAAGTATTTGGTTTTCCGTTTCCTACGGGGCAGGAATCCTTTTCGTGGATGTGCTTAACCAATTTAAATTGGGAGGCTTCCCGCTCGGCTTTTGGTTTGCCCAACAGGGATCTATCATCACATTTGTGATTATAATTTTTGTTTATGTGCGCAAGATGAATCAGTTAGATGCTAAATACGGGTACACCGAAAAATAATATTTAAAAGTTAAAATTATGGATATTCAAATTATGACCTACATTATTGTAGGGATCACCTTTGCCATTTATATCGGTATCGCCATTTGGAGTCGGGCTGGATCCACTAAAGATTTTTATGTAGCTGGTGGTGGCGTATCGCCTCTAGCTAATGGCTTGGCCACCGCTGCCGACTGGATGAGTGCGGCTTCCTTTATCTCCATGGCAGGCTTAATTTCTACACAAGGTTATGATGGCTCAGTATATCTAATGGGCTGGACCGGTGGCTACGTATTGTTAGCTCTGCTTTTAGCGCCTTACTTGCGTAAGTTCGGCAAGTTTACTGTGCCCGATTTTATTGGCGATCGCTATTATAGCAATACGGCCCGGACGGTAGCTATTTTTTGTGCACTCTTTATTTCTTTCACCTATGTGGCTGGGCAAATGCGGGGCGTTGGTGTTGTGTTTTCACGCTTCTTAGAAGTGGATGTGAATACTGGCGTTGTCATTGGAATGGTAATCGTACTAATTTACGCAGTGCTTGGGGGAATGAAAGGTATTACCTACACCCAAGTGGCTCAATATTGCGTGCTGATTTTTGCCTTTATGGTACCTGCTTTCTTTATTTCGATGATGCTTACGGGCAGTGTTATACCACAAATAGGTATGGGTAGTAAGGGTACTGATGGCGTTTATCTGCTAGAAAAATTAAATCAGCTAAATACCGAACTCGGCTTTTCGGCTTACACCGATGGCTCTAAAGATAAAATTGATATCTTTTTTATTACCGCAGCCTTAATGCTCGGAACAGCAGGTCTACCCCACGTAATCGTGCGTTTCTTTACCGTGCCAAAGGTTCGTGATGCTCGAAAATCGGCAGGTTATGCCTTGCTGTTTATTGCGGTATTATTTACTACGGCCCCAGCAATCGCAGTTTTTGCACGCACCAACTTAATTCAAACTGTAGAGGGTAAGGCCTATGATCAGTTACCTGAATGGGTGAATAACTGGGAGCAAACCCACCTTCTTGCATGGACGGATAAGAACAATGATGGGAAAGTA
This sequence comes from Croceimicrobium sp., assembly GCA_965658965.1. Lineage (GTDB taxonomy): Bacteria > Bacteroidota > Bacteroidia > Flavobacteriales > Schleiferiaceae > Croceimicrobium. The sequence continues at coordinate 12,730 of CBFHVV010000057.1, read as the reverse complement.
CAATTTCGCCCTGGTAAAGCAGTTATCGGAAAAGGCCCTGAATTCGCTGGAGCTATTGGTGCTCAAGGAAACCAGATTGTTACAAATCCGGATATGAGCAATGAGAATGAGTTGTTTGTAGATCGTGATATCATTGTTTTAGCTAATCCAGAAATCGCTAATCTACCAGTTTGGGTTATCGCACTAGTGGCTGCGGGTGGCTTAGCCGCTGCGCTTTCTACTGCGGCAGGCTTATTATTAGTAATCTCTACGGCCGTTTCTCACGATCTGTTAAAGAAACAATTAATGCCAAATATTTCGGATAGAGGGGAATTATTATCGGCTCGTCTTTCTGCTTTTGTAGCCGTTATTATTGCAGGATATTTTGGTATCAATCCACCAGGTTATGTCGCCGCCGTGGTGGCCCTGGCGTTTGGTCTTGCAGCAGCTTCCTTTTTCCCCGCTATTATTTTGGGAATCTTTTATAAAAAGATGAACAAAGAAGGTGCAGTTGCTGGTATGGTTACAGGTATTGGTATTACTATTTTCTATATTTTGAAGTTTAAATTCGACCTATTTGGAGGCGGAACTAAAGAAGATTGGTGGTTCGGTATTTCGCCCGAAGGCTTTGGTACTCTTGGCATGCTAATTAATTTCTTGGTTAGTATTGTGGTGATGAAATTCACACCCGAAACTCCCGAGGATGTCCAAGAATTAGTAGAGGAAATTCGCATTCCTTCTGGTGCTGGGGATGCAGTAGCACATTAAATTTAGAAGGGGTGTCTGCGGGCACCCCTTTATCTGTTTTATATTAGAGAAAATTTTTATTCAAAGGACTTAGTTAAGTTATGAGAAAACTGTACGCTCAAAATGCGGTGCTAATTTTTAGCATACTCCTTTTATTGTCGCCGTTTTTTCTGGTTTTTTTCTCATCATTATGGGCTGCAAGTATTTACCTATTTGTTTTGTGGATCTTAATGATTGGTCATCTATACAAATGGTCTAAAAAGCTTGAAGAATAAGCAATGTTTTACACCTTAGTAATCATAGGGATTCTTTATTTGCTGTTAATCTTTTTGGCAGCTTGGTTTTTTGAGCGCAAACTTTCCAATAGTGCTTTTAAGTCTTGGATGCCATATGTTTACTCCTTAGCATTGGCTGTATATTGCACGGCTTGGACTTTTTATGGTAGCATTGGTATCGCGGCGCAATCGGGACTGAGTTTCATTTTAATTTACCTAGGGCCTACTCTGGCTTTATTTCTTTGGTACCCTTTTTCGAAAAAGCTATTTCGTTTAAAAAATAGTCAAGGAATTAGTTCTTTAGCAGATTTTCTTGCCGCGCGCTATGGAAAGAGTCAGGCCTTGGGGGCACTCGTGGCGCTTTTATCGCTCTTTGGGATTTTACCTTACATTTCATTGCAGATTAAAGCAATTAGCGAAAGCTTCAGCTTTCTGGTGCAAGCGGAAACTAATCCTTGTCTTAATGCTTCCGACCCCGCCTTGTATATAAGCTTAGTGATGATCGTTTTCACCATTGCTTTTGGCACGCGGTACGTGCAAGGTAATCGCCCTAAAGCAGGCTTAATCGGCACCATTGCTTTTGAAAGCTTGTTTAAGTTAATTGCTTTCGTAGTGGTAGGTATTGTGGCGCTAAAGAGCTTTTTTAAGCATCCTGAATTTAACAATACCTGGGAGAAGTTTCAGTCGCTTTCATTAGAAATGGAAGGCTCAGAGTGGATGAGCACTTTGTTGATTTCAGCTTTAGCTTTTATGTTGCTGCCACGTCAGTTTCAAATGGGGGTAGTGGAAAATAATAGCGAAAAAAATATTAGTAAAGCCCTTTGGCTTTTTCCTCTCTATCTGCTAATTCTAAACATTTTTGTTCTTCCTTTTGCCTTTATGGGGCAGGCTTTGAGCCCAGATGTGAACAGCGACTTTTATTTGCTTAGCGTTAGTAAAATCCTTTCGGGAGATGCCTTAGCTAGTCTGGCTTTCTTGGGTGGCTTATCAGCCTCTACTTCTATGATTATTGTTTCTACCTTGGCCTTAGGGAATATGATGAGTACCTATCTTTTGGTACCTTATTTCGCGGTTAAAAACCAACCTTCTACACAACGAATTATTAATCTCAGACGTATTGCCATAAGCAGCATTATTGTTCTCGCTTATCTCTATTATCGTTTTATCGCCTTAGCTACACCCTTGGTAAGTATTGGTTTAATTTCCTTTGTGGCGGTTAGTCAATTCGCTCCGGCTTTTATTATTGGTTTGTATTGGCGAGAGGCTAAAAGACAGGCGGCTTTTTGGAGTATCAGCCTAGGTTTTTTGTTGTGGTTTTACTTCTTAGTACTCCCTAATATTGCTCAAGTCTTGGGTTTTACAAGCTGGCTAGGTTCTCCTTATTCGCCAGCAATGCTTGCCAATAGCATGGGGCTTTCCGTACTTTCTGCGGCTAGTATTTTAAGCCTAAGCCTCAATGCCCTTCTCTTTTTATTTCTATCTCTCCGCTTGCAGTCAACGGTAGAAGAACAAAATCAGGCTCTACTTTTCGTTGAAGCTGAAAAGTTTGGCTCTAAAGAAAATGGCCCCAGCCTTTACCAAGGGTCTGCACCCTTTCCAAATGTTAAGGCCCTGCTTGTTAATTTTTTAGGTGCTAGTCGAACCGATGAGGTTTTAGAGCGCTACGCCCGTTTAAATAGTATAGATTGGTTAGCTTCTCCCATGGCTGATGGTCGGATGATTGGTTATGCCGAAAGACTACTGTCGGAAACGATTGGACCTGCCAGCGCTAAAATAATGATTGCCTCCGTGGTTCAGAAAGAACAGCTTAGCCAGAGTGAGGTTCTAAGTATATTAGAGGAGAGTAAAAAAGTACTGCTCTTAAATAAAGAGTTAAGTACACGTAGTAGAGAACTAAAAAAGGCTACTGATAAACTGCAAGAGGCCAACGATAAATTACTAGAATTTGCCGAACTTAAGGATGAGTTTTTATACACGGTTACACACGAGTTAAGGACTCCCTTAACCGCTATTCGCAGTCAGGCGGAGCTCTTGCAAGATGATCCCGATATACCGCTGCAAGATCGCCAAATGTTTCTAGATAATATGGTGGCCGATTGCGATCGTTTAACTCGCCTGATAAGCAATGTGCTCGATTTAGAAAAATTTGAAAGTGGCAATCAAAAGCTCGTTCTTAATAAAGTGCAGATTGGCGGCCTTGTAGAAAATGCTACTGCAAATTATCAGGCCATGGCCCGAAAGCAGAATATAAATTTATCCTGTAAAGTCGATGCCTCCCTTCTGCCAACTTACGCTGACGCAGATCGGATTTCTCAAGTAATTACCAATCTCATTGGCAATGCCTTAAAATTTGCTTCCGCAGATGGGGGAGTAGTAAAGGTCTTGGCAAAGCAGCAAGCCAATGGTATTCAAGTTAGTATTTACGATAATGGTTTGGGTATACCAGAAGCTGATCGGGAAATTATTTTTGACAAGTTTTACCAAGTCCGCAATCAAACGCGTCGCAAGCCCTCGGGAAGCGGTTTAGGCCTTGCCATCTGTAAAAATATTATTCTAATGCACCGGGGTGAAATATGGGTAGAGGTTCCCGTAGATGGCGGCACTACTTTATGTTTTACTTTACCACATTATCAAGAAACCCACACAAGAGCAAAAGTATATGTCGAGTAAAATTTTAATTGTAGATGACGAAATAAATATCCTAATGTCCCTTGAATACCTTTTTAAGCGCAAGGGCTATGAAGTGTTTATTGCCCGCAACGGCACAGAAGCAAAAGCTTTGGTAGATAGTGTTTTGCCAGATTTAGTGCTGTTAGATATTATGATGCCTGATGTAGATGGCTATGAGGTTTGCCAGTACATCAAGGCGAAAGAACAGCCTCCGAAAGTAATTTTCTTATCTGCGAAAAGTAAAAAGAGCGATGAGGAGAAAGGCTATGAAGTAGGGGCTGACCTCTACCTACATAAACCATTTTCAAACAAAAACTTACTCGAAAAAATCAAAGAATTAACCATCTAATCATGAATTATCAAGAGGAATATAATAGAAGTATTCAAGATCCAGAAGGGTTCTGGGCGCATCAAGCGCAAGCCCTCGACTGGTATAAACCGGCCGATGAAGTATTAAGCGTAGACGAAAACGGATTATATCGTTGGTTTAAGGGGGCCTATACTAATACCGCCTACTTAGCACTAGACTACCACGTAGAAAATGGAAGAGCCGACCAAATTGCACTGCAGTATGACTCTCCTGTAAGTCAAACCAAAAAAGCATACAGCTTTCGCGAGATGCGAGATCAAGTGGCAAAAATTGCCGGAGGCTTAAAGCGTTTAGGACTAGCTAAGGGCGATACAGTGGTTATTTACATGCCGATGATTCCAGAGGCAGTAATGACGATGTTAGCTTGTGCTCGTTTAGGGGCGGTGCATTCGGTGGTTTTCGGTGGTTTTGCACCGCATGAATTGGCGATACGAATTGATGATGCCAAGCCTAAGCTAATTGTTACCGCATCTTCGGGTATTGAAGTGGACCGTATCATACCCTATAAGCCTATGGTGGACAAGGCCGTGAGCTTGGCAAATCATAAAGTCCAAAACGTGGTAATCTTTCAGCGTAAGCTTGGTGCCTTAGTACCTAGTAAAGAGTATGATATTGATTTCGAGGAAATGCTTGAATCTGCGGAAAGCGTTGGTTGCACCCCATTAAAAGCTACCGATCCTCTTTATATTTTATATACGAGTGGAACCACGGGTAAGCCAAAGGGTGTGGTGCGCGATAATGGCGGTCATGCGGTGGCGTTGCGCTATAGTATGGAAAAGGTTTACGGACTAAAGCCAGGCGATGTTTTTTGGGCTGCTTCTGATATTGGCTGGGTGGTCGGTCACTCTTATATAGTGTACGCTCCTTTAATTAGTGGCATTACTACGGTACTTTTTGAGGGTAAACCTGTTCGTACTCCCGACGCTTCTACTTTTTGGCGGGTGATAAGTGAGTATAAAGTGAATGTAATGTTTACCGCTCCTACTGCAATTCGAGCCATTCGTCAGGAAGATCCTAAAGGAGACTTTATTAAGTCCTACGACCTTAGTTCCCTGCGATACCAGTTTTTAGCGGGTGAACGTTGCGATGTAGCAACATTAAATTGGACGCGTCAGCAATTGGGCATTCCGGTAATCGACCACTGGTGGCAAACGGAAAGTGGTTGGCCTATGCTGGCTAATCTTGCTGGCTTGGAATTATTAGAGGTAAAAGAAGGTTCGGTAACTAAAGCGGTACCAGGTTATGATTTAAGGATATTAGATGAAGAAGGGCAGGAAAAAGCGGCAGGTGATGAAGGTTATGTAGCGGTTAAATTGCCATTACCTCCTGGGTGCTTACCCACTCTTTGGCAGCAAGAACAAGGATTTAAAGAAAGCTATTTAAGTCGTTTTCCAGGTTATTACTTTAGTGGCGATGGTGGCTATAAAGATGAAGAAGACTACTTGTTTATTACCGGTAGAGTAGACGATATTATTAACGTTGCTGGACATCGTTTATCCACAGTAGAAATGGAAGAGGTTGTGGCCGCGCATCCTCGAGTATCAGAGTGCGCCGTAGTAGGCGTTAATTGTGATTTGAAGGGCCAGATTCCTTTGGCTCTAGTGGTAATTGGTCAATCTCCGAATAACTTTTTAGAGATAGCCAATGAAATCATATCTTCGGTTCGTAGAGAAATCGGTCCGGTGGCGGCCTTAAAAACGGTTGTCTTGGTTAAGCGTTTGCCGAAAACTCGTTCGGGTAAAATCTTGCGTAAGCTGATACGTGCAATTGCCAATGAAGAAGAGTTTAGCATTCCCTCTACCATTGATGATCCTGCCATTGTTGAAGAAATAATAGAAGCAATCCATCCAAATTATAAACTTAAAAATTTGAACTAATGAAAGCGAAATTCCGCATAAACTCCATCGAGGAATATCATGAACAATATGCTTTAAGTACCGAAAATCCTGAAGAATTTTGGGCTGAAATAGCGAGCAATTACCAGTGGCAATCGCCTTGGGATAAAACTTTAGAATGGGACTTTAAAGGTCCCGATGTAAAATGGTTTTCTGGGGCAAAATTAAATATCACCGAAAATTGCCTCGATCGTCATTTGGAAACACGTGGCAACAAACTGGCTTTAATTTGGGAACCTAATGATCCTAAAGAACGCTTTGTTCGCATGACTTATCGTGAGCTTCATGAGGAGGTTTGTAAAACTGCCAATGTCTTAAAGAAACATGGCATTGTAAAAGGCGATCGTGTGGCCATTTATATGCCTATGATACCAGAGCTAAGCATAGCTGTTTTGGCTTGCGCCCGAATTGGTGCAGTTCATTCGGTAGTTTTTGCAGGATTCTCTGCTCATGCTTTAGCCGATCGTGTGAACGATTCTTCTTGTAAAATGGTGATTACCGCCGATGGCATGTATCGCGGAGCTAAGGAAATTCCTTGCAAGGCGGTGGTAGATGAAGCTTTAAAAGATTGCTCCTCGGTAGAAAAAGTTTTAGTGGCAGAGCGTACCCAGTGGAACGTGAAAATGCAAGCGGGTCGTGACTATTGGTTGCACGAAGAATTGTTAAATGTCGATAGATTCTGCGAAGCAGAAGCAATGGATAGCGAGGACCTACTTTTTATTTTATACACTTCAGGTAGTACGGGCAAGCCGAAAGGCGTGGTTCATACTTGCGGCGGCTATATGGTGTATGCGGGTTATAGTTTTATGAATGTTTTTCAATACGATGAAAGCGATGTTTATTGGTGTACCGCTGATATTGGCTGGATCACCGGTCATAGTTATATAGTGTACGGTCCACTTTTAAATGGTGCCACCACGGTGATGTTTGAGGGCGTGCCTACTTATCCGGATGCAGGGCGTTTTTGGCAGGTTTGTGATAAGCATGGCGTAAACCAGTTTTACACGGCTCCAACGGCCATTCGCGCGCTAATGGCTAAAGGCGAAGATCATGTTTTAAGCTATGGTCTTTATTCTCTTAAAACTTTAGGTACCGTGGGTGAGCCGATAAACGAAGAGGCATGGGAGTGGTACCATATTCATGTGGGAAAAGAAAAATGCCCAATTGTAGACACTTGGTGGCAAACTGAAACTGGAGGAATCATGATATCAGGGCTGGGATCGCATAGCCCCATGAAACCTTCCTTTGCGGGCTATCCCTTACCGGGAATTCAACCAGTGCTGTTAAATCAAGAGGGAAAAGAAATTGAAGGCAATAATGAGGAAGGGTATTTGGCTATGCGATTTCCTTGGCCCAGTATGCTAAGAACTACTTATGGTGATCATGAACGTTGCAAGAATACTTACTTTTCGCATTACGATGGTTATTACTTTACCGGTGATGGGGCGCGACGCGATGAAAATGGTATGTACCGAATAATTGGAAGAGTAGATGATGTGATTAATGTAAGTGGTCACCGTTTCGGAACAGCCGAGATAGAAAATGCTATCAATTCAAATGATCATATCGTATCCGAAAGTGCGGTAGTGGGTTACCCTCATGCTATTAAAGGGCAGGGCATTTATGCTTATGTGATTACTAAAGAGCCGCCAAGCAACCCCGATAAATTAAGAGCGGAAATAGTGGAAACCGTAGTTTCGGAAATTGGTAAAATTGCAAAGCCCGATAAAATTCAATTCGTTAGCGGTTTGCCCAAGACGCGTTCTGGTAAGATTATGCGGCGAATTTTAAGAAAAATTGCGGAAGGAGATACGAGTAATCTAGGCGATACCTCTACTTTGCTTGATCCTGATGTGGTTATTGAAATAAAAGAAGGCGCTATTTGATATTTAGTTATAAAGCAATTATCTGATTATAAAAGCGATATGTTAAAGTATCGCTTTTTTTTGCTTTTATTTAGGAGGGTCTAAAAATTGTACTTTACTTTGCTGATTAATAAGGGGGTAAAGTGAAAGCATGTTGATTTTAGTCAAAAACTTTGATTCAGCGAAGGAGGCGGGTCTTTTAAAGAGCCAACTGAAGGAAAATAATATTGAGGCTCATTGTAATGAATTAGGATCGCGGTTCGAAGATCATCGATATCCAGCGGGCCATGCCTTAGCCGTTGAGGAGGATTCTTTTGAGAAAGCCTTGCAGGTTTTGAGTACAGCCGAGAAGCATCAAAAGGTGTTGAATCCTCATCAAGTAAGATGTCCCAATTGTGGTTCTCGTTCCTTAAAGGGCTCCGACTTAGTAAAAGGTAATTTTAAGAAGGCATTCGCCTATTGCCGATCAGGCATGAGTGCGATGCTATTTTTTAAAAAGTCAAAATATCATATTTGTTTTGCTTGTGGTTTAGAATATACCAAGGCAGGCTAAAGCAAGGTGTAATATGTACATTTGAATAGCTAGAAATACCCCTGATTTGAGCTGGAAATAGAGCTGTTTTGTGAGGCTGGAGGTTGAAGGAAGACCAATTTTAGAAAAACTCATAGAAAATTACCAACTTAATGAGCTTTCCCTGCGTCTTTAAATTAAGACAAAAGTGTCTCTCCTCACCAAAAAACAGCTATAACTAGCATATCTTTGTAAGATGCGTTTAATAACAATCATAGGGTTTTCTGTGATTCTGATACTGGCAAGCTTGTATCAGTCTTTGGCCTTGCTTGTTTTTCAAAGCAGCCAGGAGTTAATAGCTACCGAATATTGTGAGCAAAAAGAACTAAAGGACAACTCTTGCCAAGGGGCTTGTGTTCTAAAAGAGTTATTGAAGGCCACACCAGAGAAGGAACAATCTCCTGCACTGCAGGTCAAATTAGAGCTGGATGAACTATTTGCAAATAGTTTGTTGGTGTTCAGTTCCCTGAAAATTTATTTTAGTAAATCCGAATACGCTTCTTTCTACCAGACTTATCCTTTAGAAGCCATTGTTTATCAGGTCTGGCATCCCCCTAAAATTACTACTTGACAAATTCACCAAGTAATAATTTTAATAAGAAAGAAAATGAAAATCAAAATTTTAGGCTTATTTGCCTTAGCAGTAGTTTTAAGTACCTCATGTAAGGAAGATGAGCCGGCTGTTGCTGCGCCCACCGAAAACACCAATGTAGCAGTAAAGCTGCACTACGATTATAACTTTGGAGCTGATGACTTCAGCCTCAACAATGAGTATGTAACGGATAGTGGTTATACAGTTAAACTTTCCTTAGCCAGCTTTTACCTTTCCAAACCGAGCATTGCCGATATGGGGGGAAACCTAAGCGCGCTAAGTCCTGAGTATTTAATAATTCGCCCCGATGTAGCGATGAGCGACTTAGGGTTTATTGAAGAAGGACACGCTCATATGTTTAATATAAGCGTTGGAATTGATTCTGCAACCAATACCGAGGACGGATCTACTGGCGTACAGCCAAGTGACTTTATGGACCCTAATGCACCGCTTGGGCCACAGCCGGAAAGTATGTACTGGACTTGGGCTAGTGGTTATATCTTTGTTAAGATAGAAGGAGAGGTAGATTATGAGGGAGATGGAACCTACGATCAGGTTTTTAAATACCACCTGGGTACCAATGAATTTAGAAAAGATCGCAGTGCCATGGTTCATGCAGATGTTTCAGGCGGCGAAAGCTTGGATATGGAAATGACTATCGATTTTAAGGAGTTTTTTAAAGGGGTAGATCTAAATACCGAACTGATAACTATGTCGATGGGCGAAGGAAGAATGCTGGGCCTAAAAATGATGAATCAGTTTGATCAAGCGCTTACCATAAGCAAAAAATAGAAATGGCATTTTGGGCCAGCAATAGTACAAGGAAAAGATACCAAGTCTTAGCAGGCTTGGTACTTTTCCTTTTTTCTTGCCAAAAAGAGCCCACCATACTTACAGAAGAGCAAGACTCTGTAATAAGTATTGCAATTCCGCATTTTCCTGAAATGCCCATCGATTCTGACAAATTTGTAAGTAAGAAAAGAGCAGAATTAGGACGCGACTTATTTTTTGATCCCATTCTTAGTCGAAATTTTGACATTTCTTGTGCTTTTTGCCACCATACCAATCTCGCATTTAGCGATGGCTTAAAGACGAGCATTGGCACAGAAGGGCGCGAACACAATCGCAATTCCCCAACTTTGTTTAATGTAGCCTGGCAGCCTTATCTTTTTATGGATGGGGGAAACCCGACTTTGGAGAGTCAGGTAATAGGACCAATAGAGGAGCATCGCGAAATGGATCTTCCTTTTACGGAGGCTATTGCTCGCGTTGCGGCAGATTCAGAATACCAAGATAAGTTTCAGGATGCTTTTGCGCTACCAGTTAGCGCATATACGCTAACGCTCGCGATAGCTAGTTATGAGAGAACGCTAGTTTCGTACAAAAGTAGTTTTGATGAATATTATTATTACGGTGATTCAAATGCCGTAAGTGCTGAAGTGAAAAGGGGCTGGGAGCTTTTTAATAGTCCGGCCTTGAATTGTAGCAGCTGTCATCAGATGCCATTAAGCACCGACTTTAGCTTTCAAAATAATGGCTTATACGCAGATTATAGTCAAGACCCCGGTCGTGCTCGAGTTACTAATAATCTCATGGAAGATGAGGGGAAGTTTAAAGTGGCTACACTGCGCAATATTGCTTTAACGGCTCCTTATATGCACGACGGTTCCCTCGCTAATTTGCATGAAGTTATAGATCATTACGCATCAGGCGGAAGCCAGCACCCATTAAAAAGCGACCTTATCAAAGGCTTTTCTATTTCTGCCAGTGACAAGGCCGCTCTTATTACTTTTCTAGAAAGTTTGACCGATACGGTGTCCTATAAAAAGGTTATTCGCTAATCATTTAGACGATCTTTCGCGTAAGTAATTTGGCTTTTTCCGTGAGGAAGCGGCTTGCCATCCTTACCAAGATTAACAAAAACCAGTTTATCAATTTTCAAGACCGTCTCCCGTGTCAGCTTGTTTCTTACCACACACTCCATGGTAATGGAGGAGGTGCCGAAACTCGTAGCCATTATTCCCAACTCAATGATATCTCCTTGCTTGGGTGCCGAAATGAAATTGATTTCAGACATATATTTTGTGACTACATGTTGATTATCTAGCTGCACAATAGCATAAATTACTGCTTCTTCATCAATCCAGCTTAGTAACCTGCCACCAAATAAAGTTTCGTTAGGATTTAAGTCTTGTGGTTTTACCCACTTTCTAGTGTGAAAATTCATTTTATTACTTCAAAAAAGCAGAATACATCCAAACACTTTTCTCATGCTCACGGATATAATCACTCATCAAGGCATTAGTGCCTTCGTCTTCAGCTTCATCGGAAAGTTTTAGTATTTCCCGCTCTAGCTTTAACAGCTCAGCAAATCCATCTAATACGGTTTGTACGGCAGGGCGTGCTTCGCTTACATTGGTTGCTTCCTTAATGCTACTATTTTCTAGGTACGCGGTATAGCTGTGCAGAGGTGTTTCGCCAAGGGTCACTATTCGCTCTGCTACCTCATCAATCTTTTCGAAGGAATCAATATAAAGTTCCTCAAATTTAATGTGGAGCTCGAAGAACTTATCTCCTTTAATGTTCCAATGTAGGCCACGAACGTTAATGTAAAAAAGCTGGTAAGCGGCTAAGAGTTTATTTAGCTTTTGCGATAGTTGTTTTGATTGCTCTGTGTCGAGTCCAATATGATTCATAGTTTTTGTATATCATTTTTAAATTATGTTCAAATATAACTATAATATAGGAACTGTGCAAGTTTTAGAGGCATTTATCTCCGCGCGTGTGTTTGTGAAGTCAAAGAATCATCTTTAAATTACGATATATTAAAGCGCATGAAGGCCGGGTTTTTAATGAGCAGACATTATTAGCTAACTAGACTTATTCCTAAAAGTTCTCTTTGCGGAAAACTCTCTTATTACCTACCAAAAACAAAAAATCCCGCCGAAGCGGGATTTAACTATTATTTCTCTCAGATTGCTTTCGCTAAATGAAAAGCTTAAGCTTCTTCAGTAATTACCCCTTCTTTATCCTCTGCACCGTGGGTGAGCTTTTTAAGCTTTTTGAGGAATAAAATTAAGATCAAACCGAAGCCTACCGTAATGATAGTAATCATTATAAATGTCCGCATTTCCCTTTCGTTGGAAGCTTCAAAGAGCACCACCTCTCCTTTGTAATTCCCTAGGCTAACAACGCTTTTAGGGTCTACATCGAGAGCAGAATTATCTTTTTTATTCGTGTAGGTAACGGTTAAGTGCTGGGCTTTTTCAATGGAAGTAGCTTCTTCTTCCAGTAAAACTTCCTTGAGATTAGCCTTATTATCCTCATCCAGAACTACAAACTCAGAAATGGGTCCGCGATCGCCGTTTTCTGTGCTCAGTTTAACTTCATTATTATCTAGGAAAACAATTCCGCTAACTTCAAATACGCCAGCTTTGGCAAAAGTTGTATCTGGTATTAGGGTGCTTTGCCCTTCGTAATTCATGTTTACTTCGGCAGAAATGGGATCGCTTTGCGAAGATTCGCCAATCACCCCTGCTAATTTATTTCCTAAGCCAGTAGCGGCAAAATATACCCCCATCATAATTGAAGCATATTTCGCAGGAGCCAATTTGGTAATAAAGGATAAGGCTACCGGGGAAGTACTTAATTCACCAATAGTGTGAAATAAATAGGCCAAGATAATCCAGATTAATGCGGCTTTGGTTCCTCCTAAAACTTCGGTAGAAGCCTGAGCCATAAATAGGAAGCCAACCCCCATAATCAT
>CBFHVV010000056.1:0-17489 GCA_965658965.1 Croceimicrobium sp. | reverse complement strand
ATCCCTGAAAAGGAAACTTAAAGGAATTTGAAACCTCTTCAGCTTAATAGTACTGTTGAAAGGCTCTTTCTAACTTTCGTTTAATTCTATTCTTCAACACCTTAGGTGACTCTACTTCTATCGCATCGCCAAATCCTAAAATCATCCGATCTAGCTCTAAGTTTAAATGAACATAAAGGCTAATTAAAACGCTACCATCAGCCGAGCGGCTAAGCATTTTCTGCGACCAATGAAATGGCTTCGTCAGGACATAAGGCGCATTTTGCTTATTAACTCTTAACCTTACTTCGTATAAACTAGCTTTACCAAGAACCGTAACCCCAATGGTATTTGCATAGTAGTTGTCCCCATCAAAACCATCGTTCTTATAGCGGATGCTAAAATCATAATCTATTTCCTTGATACGGTCTAGGGCAAGCGTAAGAATCTGTGTTTCAGATTCCCTTCTACCAATCAAAAACCAACGATTATTGAATTCTTTTAAAATATAGGGGTGAAAAGTAAAGCTTGTCGCTTTACGAGCATTAAAAGACTGATAGGTCAACTTTAAACAAACTCTTTTAAGTATTGCCTGATAAAGTTCATCTAAAAACTCCAAACCTTTCAAACCTTCATTTTTGTCTAGCGGCAGTAAGACAGCAAATGCAAGAGTTTGGTTTGGGAGAGGTCATTGACGTAGTTATTCCTTTTGGCTCCATTATGGCAGGTGACTGGCAGAAAAATGCTCCCTGGCGAAAGAAAAAACGCCAAAAGAGATAAATCATTTCAGCCTTTCAGCTTTTAATAGTCCTACCTTAATTCTCAGTAAATCAACTTTAGATGCAGAAACTGCGCAATGGGGCGCAGTTTCTCCCTGCCTAGGCTATTGCAGCTCATAATGCAGTTGAAGAAATTTAATTGAGAGCTATTGCCTTGTTTAAACTTAAGTTGAGAGCTGTGGTTCTTGCCTTTGCTTCAAAAATTAAGGTATAAAACTCCCTCATGATTCATAAAGCTACTTTCACTTCTGTTTAAATCTAGCTTAGCTCCCATAAAATTGGTAGCGGTTAAATTTAACGCCTTAAAAATACAGGCCGTCGCAGCGAAATCCCATAAACTGCCACCGCCTTTTTCCTTTTTGGGTAGTTTGAGCATTAAGGCCGGTGCATTTTCTAAAACTCGTATAGCGCTCATTACCGCACCGCTGCCCGAAATCACCTTTAGTTCTTTTAAATTTAGCTTAACTATATATTCTTGTAATAATTCTTTAATCCTCCCAGCATTTGGTGTCTCAGAAAGACTTTTATCACTTATAAAGCTAAGATGCTTATTCCTTGAGCTTACCTTAAAGGGTTGATGATTTTTATAAGCGCCTCTCCCCTTTATCGCATAATATAAATTGTCATTTGAGGGATCAAAAACCACTCCTATCTGTGGGGTTCCATCTCGGGACACCAAGGCTATAGAAACTGAAAAACCTGTTTTCTTCTGAATAAAAGGGAGAGTTCCATCTAAAGGATCCACACACCAAAAAAAGTCTTTCGCTAAGCGTTCACCATTATCTTCAGTTTCCTCTGTTAAAAGGGCAATATTAAATTGTTTGCAGCTCGGGGCTAGATGAGTGACTATTGCCTTTTCACAGGCACGATCCACCTTGGTTACCACCTGAGAGGCAGCACTGCTTCCACCCTCTTTCTGCTCAACCTGCAGATCATCATTTATATGGCTCTTAATAATATTTCCCGCGCTAGTTGCCGCTTCAATAGCTACTTCACATAGTTGATCTAAATCTATCATTTACAAGCTATTAATTAATTCGCGACAGATTCTTTCACTGTAATCATTTATCTTCCAGTGGCTCGGGCTCCAGCCCTTTAAAAATCTATGGAAATCAGCCCAAGCATAATAATATAAAGCACGCCATTCCTCTTCAAGCGCTTCATTTTTCACATCTAAAGCTTCTTGTAAAAAAACAAAATAGGTATCTAAAATCTGTGCCTCTAAGCGCTCACATTCTTCCTCAGGTAAACAGCTACCTATAAAATAAGCGAGATCCTTCATACCGCAACCTCCACCTACGTATTGAAAATCTAATCCGGCAATTTGCCCATCCTTGCTAAAACAGAAATTAGCTACTTTGGCATCGCCGTGAACAAGGGTCTGGTAAGTGCAAGTCTTTAGTCTTTCATCAATGTGTTCAGCTGCAGCGCGAAGTCCCTGGTCTTTTAAAGCTTTTAGCTCCTGCGGACGAGTAGCAAGATGCCAGTAAGTTCCTTCTTTCCATAGTCCCTGCGGCTTCACACCCATAAAACTTGCGTGAAAAAGGGCTAACCAATGCAAGCAATTCCTTATCTCTGCCCAATTAAGGCTTGTCTTACGCAAGGAAAAACCGGCGGAGTCCAAATCTTCCAATACCATTATTACTTCCTCCTCTTCGTGCTTTAAAGCTATACATAGCGGCAATCTGGCTTTACTTAACATACTGTAATCTCGATACCAGCTAGTCTCTACCGCATAGGACTTTAGCTTACGTTGATGTCCAATTTCGCTATTCCATCCGCGAGGATGTTGCTGCTGCTCTGGCCAATGCACATGTTTTACAATTACGCTGTTCCGAGTGGCCCCTATTAGTGGTACCCGCATAATTTTTCCGTAGCCACTCCACAGCTCTTGAATAATCGTCTCTTTACCTAAAGCGCTGGCACCGGTATTCTCTAAGACTATTGATTTTAGCTCTTTCTTCATGGTCGGCAAAATATTTTTTTTCATCCTAGACCAAGGATAAAATCCCTCCGATAAAATAAGCAAGCCTCTAGCTGTTTTATTGCGTAAAAGGTGCTTCGAATATTTCTTTGTTTTTAGATCACTACAATTTTGTAGAAGCTTTATATCGACTTACTGCCCCTTTAGGCTGGAATAAAGCAAGTCAAAAGGCTAGTTATTTAGATTTCTATGCTAACATCATCTAATTTTAGCGCCAAGAAGATATCAGACCCAATTTAACTTAAGTCTCTCTTGCCTAGTTATTCCCACTTTTCAAATCATCAAACTTGGCCTTCATTGTAGGGTTACCGTGAGTTAGCTTTTTAATCGTTAAATCATCGGCCTTATTATTAGCTAAGCGTAAATTGTTCTCCGACGAAAGTAAGGCATCTTTGGTTTTTTGCAGATGAGAAATAGTTTTATCAATTTCATCAATTGCGGTTTTAAACTTTCGACTTGCCAAATCATAGTTTCTGGCAAAACCTTCTTTAAAGGTTTTAATCTTATCCTCAAAATTAGTGATATCTACATTCTGACTTCTAATCAAACTTAGCTCTGCTTTATATTCCATAGAATTCATAGCAGCATTACGAAGAAGGGTAATCATAGGAATGAAAAACTGAGGACGAAGCACATACATTTTAGGATACTTATGAGAAACATCTACAATTCCTTGATTATAGAACTCATTATCTATTTCTAAAAGCGACACTAATACCGCATATTCACACTTTTTTTCTCTTCGGTCCTTGTCCAGCTCCTTAAAAAAGTCTTCATTTTTCTTTTTAGTTGCGGTTTCATCGCCTTCATTTTTCATTTCAAACATTATTGAAATGATCTCATTACCCGCTTCGTCTAACTCCCGATAAATATAATCGCCTTTGCTACCTCCACGCGAATCATTATCTTTTTCAAAATATGCCTTTTGAAAGGCTGTAGCGCGAAGTTTATTAAATTCTATTTCGCAGTGTTGCTCTAAAGTTTCACCGACCATTTTTGTAGATAGCCTCTGCTTCATGTCCTTTCGAAAAGCTATTTCATCATCTTTCATTCTAATGATATCATCTTTTCTATTTAGCTGTTCTGCAAACTTTTCCCCTAAGGATTTTTCTAAAAGCTGCTTTTCAGTTTCTTTAGTTTCTAAAGCATGGACCAATTGGTCTCTTTCCTTTTCAATATCTTTAAGAGCTGTGCTTATCGCCAAATCCTTCTGTACCTCTGCCTTTTCAATTTTTGACTTCATCTCAGCAATCTCTGCTTGCTTTTCTGCTAGTAAATGAGATAGTTGCAAATCGTTTTTGGCCTTTAAATCACTAATCTCTTTTTCCTTCTTACTCAAATCATTTTGCAGGGAGTTTCGCAAATTAGCCTCTGCCAATTTTATCGCGTTTTGTTTATCCTTTTCCGCCAAGGGTAACCTTTGTTGTAGTTCCTCTTCAAATTGATGATCGCGAACTTGTTTAAGTATCTCTGCATAGCCAGCTTCATCTACTTTAAAGGCTTTTTTACAGTGCGGGCAAATTATTTCGTTCATAGTCAGTAGTTTATTACTTAAAATCTTATCTAGAAAGGGAAAATACTTTTGGTAAAGATCGGCAAAATTCGGTATTCCCTCTCAGCTTCAGAGACACTAAGAGCTAGTTTTGATACAAAGAATATTAGCTTTTTATAGCTTAAATAGCGCTTACTCCGCAATAAAGAAAAGACGATTAAAAAAAACGGAAGGAAAGATGTCTTGATATCTTTCCTTCCAATTGATCGATTAGTTTTAATTCGCCTTTGCAAGCAAAGCTTTTTATCCTAATTACTGGGCATAGCTTCTGGCCAGCGAGCACGATATTCTTTAACCGTTTTTTGGTATTCATCTGCCAAACGATCGGCTTTTTCAGGACTGTAGACCTCCTTTGCCTTTTTAAAAAAGTCCTTTTCCTCATCTTCTAAGTGGTGATTAACCTTTTCGATTAGCTCACCCAAGGTCTTTAACCAATGTGCTGAAGACATATCAGAATTATCTAAGTCAGCTATTAATTCATCCATCTCGTGGTGTTCAGCCATGCCGTGCCTTGCGTCTTCTTGCATTTTATCGGTATCAATTAAAGCCTCATAAAAGTGACGCTCCTCCGCAACTTCATGCACTTCCAATTCTTTTTTCAGCTCTTGCCACAACTTATTGCGCTCTTCAGAATCTGCTGTTGTTTTCATTATTTTATCGCATAATTCTCGCTGAATTTGATGATCATTTTTAATGGCTTCGTAAATTTTCATATTAATTAAAATTTTCATTACACATTAATAGTCAATAATATAGAGCCTAAACCTAAAGTGTGAGTTCACTCAAAGAGCCGCTTTAGCATGCTTGAATTAAGCATTCAAGACTTATTAAGTAGCCTTAATGGTTTGTTCAGCTTTTTATAGAATACGCTATAAAATAATGGGACCCAGAGTGGCCACAGCTTAGAATTATGACGAATAATTCTAAGGCTAGCTTGTCTTTAGAATTAAATACTCTTTGACTATTTAATTTTAGGATATACTAAGGCTTATATTTAAGAAATCAAAATCCTTAGTAATGGATAACTGAAAAATACTATTTCTTCAGCTCTCCTTGAAACACGGTTCTTCTCGGATACGGAATCTCGATTCCCGCTTGATCTAGAGCCTTTTTAACCGCCTCTAATTGGATCCAGTACATGGGCCAGTAATCAGTAGATTCAACCCAAGAACGCGCCACCACTTGAACTTCGTAATCGCCAATCTGATCTAATCGCACATCCACATCTAATTCTTTAATTATTTTTGGGTGTTTCAGCATGGCCTCGGTAATTACTTCTCTAAGGTGATCAAAGTCCTCATCGTAGTTAAACTTCAACTTCAGGTCAATTCTACGATGCTTTTCCATGGTTCGGTTGTCTATATCACTATTAGACACATTGCCATTAGGCATAGTAATAATGCGGCCATCGAAGGTTCTAATGCGCGTGTAGAGAATATCGAGCTTTATAACGTCTCCTAGCTTATCGTTCACTTTTATGAGGTCTCCTACTTTAAAAGGTTTAAAGATTAAGATAAGCAGGCCGCCAGCAAAATTAGAGAGGCTACCTTGTAGGGCCAATCCTATCGCAATACCCGCAGCTCCAAATATTGCAATAAAGGAAGTAGACTCAATGCCAATCACACTGCCTACTGCAAATACTAATAAACCGTAAAGGACCAAATTACTTAGGCTCTCCACAAAACTTTTTAGCGAGAGCTCCACTTGTGAGCGGATTAAAACCCGCTTTAAAACGCCACGTAGCAGCTTAATTATGAACAAGCCAATTATCAGGCAAAGTATAGCATAAAGTAATCTTGGCCCAAAAAAGAGCAAAGTGTCCCAAAAGTCCGATTTAACCTTTTCTAACAAATCCTGATTCATATATTCTAATATTAAGGCATCTCTGCCAAAGTATATAATTGTAAGGGCATAAAGAATCTCTAGAAACTACACTGCATTGCCTTCATGTAAATTATGACGGTATCTTTCAGTGGCTTTTTGAAGGTTTTCTGATAATGACTTCAACCAACTCATATGATTCGCTATTAAATAAGCTTCCTGCAAAGCATGTAAGGTTTCTTTATTCAGCTCCGTTTTTCCTTGGCGAATATCTTCATCCCGCCGATTGGAAAGAGCTTCGTATTTATTTTTTAATATTTCCTCAGCTAGTTCCCCTTTTGTTCCTAATGGCTCTTCTTTCTTTTTATTGCTCTTAATACTCTCAGCGGCAATTTGCAGGGTATTAACAATTCTTTTTACTAAAACCTGAAATTCTTCCGATGCAGCGGTTGTTTGGTGATTAGTAATAAAGTTACCGATGGAAGCTATTGCAGAAACCATCGTTTGATTTAAAGTCACGATTTCGTAAATTAATTGAAATTCTCTCTGCTTCGATTTCGGATCTTGGCTCAAACGTTGAAATGCAGCATTTAAATTACTTATTGCCAAAAATGCCTCTTTGCGCGAAACCTTATAGCTAAGCTGATGATTGGCTGGGTCTACGTATAAATCGCGTGTAGCCAATAGGTATTCTTTATTGCGTTGTAAAGCCTTTGCTAAAACTTGTTTAAGATTATCGGCTTCCCAACTGGGTACAATTATATAATTAGCCAGCACGGCAATAGCCGAGCCAATCACCGTATCAAGCACCCGAAATTGTATCACTTCAAAGGCATTGGGATTGATTAGCGAGTAAATAAAAATAATACTGATTGTAATAAGGGCGGCCGCCGATTTATAATTCTGCTGAATAAGTGCGAAGGCAAAAATTAATGAAACCCAGGCTAAAATAGCATAGAGAGTGGTATTTTGACTAAGCAAGACAATAGGAACAGCGATGGCCGCGCCGATAAGAGTCCCAACAATCCGGTCTTTTGAGCGCTCTTTGGTCAAACCATAATTGGGCCTCATAATTACCACTATGGTTAATAAGATCCAGTAGGTATTTTGAATATCAAAGAAGTAACCCAATATATACGCAGAAACCAAAGCAATGGCCAATCGCAAGGAATGACGAAACATCGTTGAGCTAAGACTGAAATTCTGAACTACAACATTTAAACGGTATTCCTGAAGCGTTAAGAACTGACTGGCATCTTGTCTTTTCAATGAAACTTTTGAAGCCTCCTTAACATTTGCCATCACCCTTCTTATGGCCCTAATTTCTTGTAAAAGTTGATCTTGATAATCGTATAAATTTTGAAGTACTAAAGCGCCTTCACGGGCAGCAGGTAGTTGTACTGCAGCAATATATTCGCTAATACTAGCCTTCGCATTTTCCAAAGCTTTTAAAAGGCGATCATTTTTAGGGATCTCATCTTTCTGAATTAAAAGCTCCGACAGCCGAATGAGATGCTTACCCATAGTTTTGTTCAGCTTCTTGGATGCTTTGAGGTACTTTTTATGCTCACCGAAGATTCCGTCCAGCATATCATAATCAAGGTGCTTGGCCTCAATCAATTCAAAAATGTTAATGGACGATAAAAATATAAGTAGCTGCTTCTCCTCATAATGCGATCGCCCCGAACGTTTCCTCGCTGTTAATAGGCTTTCGCGCAGCATTTCATGCTTATCATTAATTAAATGTTGCAGTACTAAAACCTGTTTTAAGCTTTCCTCTCGCTTGGACTTTTTTCCCAAGAGTCTTGCACGCAGCTTTAAATACTGTCCAATTAATTGCAGGGTGTCGGATAAAAGCTGATTATGGTCTTTTTTAGGTGTCAAATACTGAAAAATCGACGAAAGTCCTAAATACCAAAACCCTCCTAGTCCCATTAGTCCAACATGTTGCCAGATTTCTGTCGCAGTATTTTTCTCTACTGCAAAGGCCAAAACCATTGCCAATAATCCGGAAAAAGAAACCATGGAGGCTCGAAAACCATAGACCGACACTAAGGCTACAGAAAAAGATATAATAGCGATAGCAATCAACAAGATGGGGAGCAATGCTTTGGCAAAAAGAACGATGGCCGTTATCATCATCGTAAGGCCAATACTCACTAAAATTGCATTTACCTTGCGCTTCACACTACCAGGAATATCGCCCGGGGCGTTTAAAAAAGCGCCCACAACAATTGCGGGTGCTAATTCTGAGAGATTTAACAAGTACATAAAAGCAAAGGGCAATGCAATGGCCAAGCCCAAGCGTATCCCTCTATCGAAGTCGGTACCTTTTAAAAATAATTCTGCCTGTTTAAGTTTCTCCTTCACTACGCGCGAATCAGCATTTTGCTAGAGGACAAAGGTCTACATTAAAGTGGAGATTGATTCGATTCCAGCTCCTTGTTTAAAGCATTACTAAAACGAGAGGCAATCTAAAACTGTTCAGACGCTTATTCTTATTCACTAAGCCCTTTAGCACTATATAATTAATTAAGCCTCTTTAGACCCGATGATATGATTAATCATCCCCGAGAAAATAAAGCCATGAAAAGGCAAAACAGCATACCAATATAATCTTCCAGCCAGACCTAAAGGTCGAAAAGTTGCGGTTTGCACCAGTTCATTATCCTCTACTCTAAACTCCAACCATGCTTCCCCAGGTAGTTTCATCTCGGCAAAAAGTAATAAACGTCCTTCTTCTTTGCTCGCATATAAAACACGCCAAAAATCGATGGCATCCCCAACATGAATGGTTGAGGGATTAGTGCGGCCTCGTCTTAAACCTACCCCACCAAAAATCTTATCAATAAAGCCTCTTATCTGCCAAAGCCAAGTTCCATAATACCAACCATTATTGCCACCAATTCTCCAAATTCGTTCAATGCTAGTCGCTCTATCTTTAAGTTCTCTTCTTTGGGTATCTTTAAAGCACCCAAAAGTGGGCACTCGGGTAAAGTCAGAAATATTAAAGTTTAAACCACTACTGGAGTACGCATCTTTCCAACTTGAAAGTATTTCGTTATTCTCAATTTTACTGAAAGCTCTTTTCAAAGCTTCTTTGTAGCTAATCGGCTCCACGCCCAATAGAGCATTAATTCGTCTATCGCGGCATACCACTTCTACTTTCATACTATTAACCAATGATGTAGCTAGTTGGTAAGAGGTGGAAGTAACAAAGTACAACCAATAGGAAGAAAGACGGGGCGTCATCACTGGTATGGTAATAATTGTGCGTCTAAGATTACGCTCTTCTCCAAATTGCAAGAGCATATTCTTGTAAGAAAGTACATCTGGACCACCAATGTCAAAATCTTGATTAAAGGTTTTTGGGTTGAAAATAGAACGACTAAGGAAAGAAATCACATCAGAAATAGCTATCGGCTGGCACTTTGTGTTTAACCATTTTGGGGTAATCATAAAGGGTAACTTCTCTACGATATCCCTAATAATTTCGAAGGAAGCACTACCCGAGCCAATTATTATTCCCGCCCTTAAAGCAGTAAACTTATACTCTCCTTTAGCCAAATGCCTTTCCACATTTTTGCGGGAAGCCAAATGATTGGAAAGCTCTTCCTCATTAACAATGCCGCCTAAATAAACCACGTGTTGTACCTCGGTTTTACCTAATGCCTCCCTAAAGTTTATCGCCGATTTTTCTTCTAAATCCTGATAATCACCGGCAGCCGACATGGAGTGAACTAAATAAAAGGCGCCGTCAATATCTTCTGGTATATTTTCTAAAGTGCTTTCGTCTAATAAGTCTAGTTTTATAACAGAAAGGTTTTCTTTTAGGGATTTTGGTGGATTAAATCTCTTTATATCTCGCACACAACACACCACTTCATGTCCTGCCTCAATTAAACTGGGCAATAATCTTTTACCAATATAGCCGGTAGAACCGGTTAATAATATTTTCATAAAATATTCTGTATTATCCTGCGCTTTGGTGCTATAATGCAACGGCCTCAAGGCAACATAGTTCTACTTATCAAGATTTAGGCGCAGTTAGAGAAATAAAAATAAAGAAATGCAATTATGCTAATCTTTAAGCCTAGGCTAGAAAGGTTCTTATTGATAAAACCAAAATTCACTGGAAAAATAGGATTGCTATTTATCCGCTCTTGCCTTTTTTTAAATTTGATAGGAAATACTTATAATCATATAATTCCCTTACTATTTCTAGCTTCTGAAACTTTAAGAATCAAAAAAAAATAGTATAATATCCACTCCATCTAATCAAAATACAATAAATGGATCAATCCTCGGAGAATCAATCTTCTCTCTTAGACATTAAAGAAACTGCACGAAAATTTTTAGACCGCGAAACAGCGGGAGGCCTCCTATTAATCTTAGCTACGCTAATTGCTCTTTTCATTGGAAACTCTTCTTGGTCTCATGCTTACCATCACTTTCTAGAAGATGAGTTCTTCTTTCAACTTACTGATCATTTTAGCTTCGGTCTAACCATTGAAGAATGGATAAACGATGGTTTAATGGCCATCTTTTTTCTCGTGGCAGGCATGGAGTTAAAACGTGAAATAATGGTAGGCGAACTTGCCACACTCAAAAAAGCCTCCATGCCTTTAATGGCCGCCTTAGGGGGAATGATTGTACCGGCTTTAATCTTCCTCAGCTTTAATGCGGGATCCAGTAATTCACAAGGTTGGGGTATTTCTATGGCCACCGACATTGCCTACTCCTTAGGAATCATTGGCCTTCTCGGCAAACGAATACCAGCACAGCTTAAAGTATTTCTCGTAGCCCTTGCTATTGCTGATGATCTTGGTGCTATTTTAGTAATTGCCCTCTTTTACAGTCACGAAATTAACTTCTCCTTCTTAGCTTCGGGACTTGGCATTTTCGGCTTTTTAATGCTAATGAATCGCATGGGAATAAAAAAGCTATTCTGGTATCTAATTACGGGGCTAGTCCTTTGGTATTGCTTTCTTAATTCGGGCATCCACCCCACTATTGCTGGCGTTTTATTCGCTATTGCCATTCCTGTAAAACCACGACTCGATAGCCTTTTGCTCAAAAAACGTACGGTAAAAAATGTGAAGGCCTTGGAAAAAACTGCCATCGAAACTAAAGACCCGATGGAAGACCGACGTCAACGAAAAATTCTAAGAGCCATTAAGCGCGATGCTCAAAATGCACGTCCTCCCTTGCTAAAGCTAGAGAATGGTCTGATAAATTTTAATGCTTTCTTTATTATCCCTGTGTTTGCGCTTGCCAATGCTGGCGTTACATTAGACCTTAGTTTAGGCGAAGTAATTAGTAGTTCCTTGGGCCTCGGCATTATCCTAGGACTCGCCTTAGGCAAGGTTTTAGGCATCAGCCTATTTGCTTTTCTCAGCGAAAAAGCGGGTTTTGCAGAACTACACCCCTCTTTAAGTTGGAGGCACATTGTTGGTATGGGACTAATCGCAGGCATTGGTTTTACCATGTCGCTATTTATTACCAACCTTGCTTTTAGTGATCCCGAAATGGTGAAAATTTCCAAAATCAGTATCCTAATAGCCTCTTTTATTGCAGCCCTTGCGGGAATTATCACCCTACTTTTTACCAAGCCAAAATCCAATTAATGCTTAAGCAAAATGTATCCCCCAGTTAATAGATTTTTTTAGGGCCTTCCCCAAAGGGTCGCGCTTTACGCTGCAATCTTTGCTGCGCTGCGCGGCAAAGTATTTCCACTACAATCGCTAAGGCAGAGCTCTAATTAGCCTTTACCTTGGCGATTCTTAAATGCAAATTAAGACCTACGCTTTATATCTCTAATAAATTCTACATCGTGATTGTGGGCCGAGCTATGCGTCATTACCAAAGTCCCCTTAGTTCCATCATTTGCCTCAATAGCAAATACCTCCGACTCATCCGCAGGATTGGTCATTCCATCAAAGCGGAATGATTTAATAATTTGCAGGTCCTGCGTTTGGTAATCTTTTTTGGAATAACTGGATTTAATGCAGTTATCTGCAGTTCTGAAACTATCGCTAAAACCATCTTGGGTATAAGCATTAACTGCTTCGGAAAGTGTTTCAAATTTATCGTGATTCATTTCTTAGGTCTCTTTTAAAATTAATAGAATAATTTGGCAGTCTATCTAATTTGGAAATTAGTAAGCGTACTCTTGCTCCCATTCCTATCATGAAACTAGAGCCATCTGCAACATACCATGACTGCTACATACCATTTATGGCACAACACACCCTTAGGGTAAGAAAATAAAGGTGATTTGACAAATACCAAGAACTTAAACTTTTAAAAGCCCATGATTTCACTCTTTCAAGTTCTTAGTGAATTCAATTCTTTGGAGCCATGAGCCCGAAAAATGGTGCCCAGTAGTTCTGACTAACACAACTATTAGATTAATTGATTTTTTGGTTTTGCTTGGCTATTAGTAGCTATTCTTCAGAAGTTTAGCTTGTAAGGAACCCATTTAGAAGGCAGCTTTAGCTAAGTGAATCATCTATTGGAAACCGATCTTATTGCTACCCATCCCCCGAAAGGGGAACAGAACTTAGCCTGCAAATTGATAATTACTCCACTAAAAGCTGATAACCCACCCCACGAATATTTACAATACGGATACTGGTATCCCTAGCCAGTTTCTTGCGGAGCTTCGAAATAAAAACATCTAAAGTGCGTCCAACATAATCGCCCTCATCGCCCCACACTTCTTTTAAAATAAGCTCCTTTTCTACTCTTTGATTTAAATTTTCCGCCAAGAAGGCTAAGAGATCAGCTTCCTTTGCACTGAGTTCGGTTTTTTCATCCTTAAAAATCAAGCTTAAACTTTGCTGACTAAAGGTCGTCGCTCCAATTTGCATTGTTTCATGCTGCCCTACCACCCTCTTGGGCATATCATTTTTTACGTTTTTCAACTTTATATAGCCTAAAACGACCAAGAGAATGATTAAAAAAACGAGCAGGTAGACCCAATTAGGAATCAAGCCCGACTCTTGATCAAGAGTTTGATTTTCAGTGAATTCCATCCTCTCTTGCGGTATCTCTTCCGATAAAATTTGGAATTTTAAATAATAGCAAGCCTTTTTTTGCATTCGACCGATGCAGGGCACAATATCATGCTGCTCTGTTTTTCCAACCTGGTAACTGTAAATTATACTATCACCCACACAGGATCTAACTTGCACCCGGTAATCTTGTGCAATTTGATATTCAAGCGTCACTTGTTCGATAAAGTCCACTAATTCCGCAGGTTCAAACTGAATATCAGTATTGAAGTTTATTCGATAAGTACTGTTTTCTAAAGCTATTACGGGCGGAATGGCTTGGCTGCTATCTCCCTGCCACAGCATTATCTGATGAGCGATCATGCGCATGGCTACAGCATCTCTGTCGCTGTCTCTTAATAACTGTGCCCCTAAACTATAAGTTAAGCATAGCGCGATAAAACCGAATAAAAACTGTCTCCTCATAAAGAGCAAATTTACGCCAAATCGGAGAATGGAATAAAGTCAAAAACTGTTTTACAAAAATTTACACTCCTGTAAGTAACTGACTATCAATTAAATTTACTCTTCCTCTTCTAAGGGGTCTAATAGTGGGGCGATTTCAGCGCTAGGTAATTCTTCCACCTTCTTTAATTTAGAAAGCATCATTCTGGTGCGGGTGCCCACCAGAGTGTCTATTTCCTGATTGGCCTCATTAATTTTCTTTTGTGCCTTTTCCAATACTCCCCCAAATTTGCCAAACTCTTTTTTCACCGCGGCTAAAACTTGCCAAACTTCACTGCTTCTGCGTTGAATTGCCAGCGTTTTAAAACCCATTTGCAAACTATTAAGCATAGCGGCTAAAGTAGTAGGACCCGTAACGATAATCTTATATTCCCTCTGCAGTAGCGCCACCACTTCGGGTTGTCGAACTACTTCGGCAAAAAGACCTTCTAAAGGCAAAAACATGATACCGAAATCCGTGGTGTTTGGTGGATCAATATATTTATCGCGAATGTCCTTGGCAAAACGCTTAATAGATTGAACCAGCGCTTTATTACTCGTTTCAATGGCAGCTAAATCGCCTTCATCATAAGCAGTTTGTAAACGCACATAATCTTCTTGCGGAAACTTCGCATCAATGGGCAAATAGACTTCTTTGCCCTGCTCTTCTTGGCCAGGCAATTTAATGGCAAACTCTACATGTTCATTAGAGCCCGCTTTAGTTTTTACATTTGCATCGTATTGTTCGGGAGCCATAATCTGCTCTAAAATATTACCCAGCTGAATTTCTCCTAAAACTCCGCGCGTCTTTACATTACTCAAAACCTTTTTCAAATCGCCTACACCATTGGCTAAATTTTGCATTTCCCCTAAACCCTTCTGCACGGCCTCCAAGCGATCGCTCACTAGCTTAAAAGACTGACCCAAGCGCTCTTCTAAAGTTTTATGGAGTTTTTCATCTACCGTTTCCCGCATTTTCTCCAACTTACTTTCTGTGGCTTTCACTAAATCATCTTGTTTAGTCGCCATCTCGCTAAACTTCTGTTTTTGCAGATCATTAAAATCCTTGACATTACTGCTGAAACTGTCACTAAATTCTTTTAAAGAAAGCTTTAAAGTTTCACGGTTTTCTTTAGCATTGGCGTTTAAATTTTCACTGATACTCGCTAAGCTCAAATCTAATTTGGTACTCAGCTTATCGAGATTGGACGATAGTTCTTGTCGATTGTCTCTTAAGGCTGCACCAAGCTCAGTGCGATTTTCTCGCAACTCTTGCTGTAAAGTATAAGGTACTTTTTCTAGTATTTCGGTAGACTGATCTTGGCCCGACTTGATTAAAAGATAAATCAAAAGCAGCAGTGAGGAAGCTGATAAAAGTAAAGTAATGATTTCCATGAAAAGGTCTTATTTCACAAAGGTAAGCTTCGTTTAGAAATTACTTTTTGATCGGTAAAATTGCAAGCTTCTTCCCCATATCTTACAAATAAAGCCTAATTTAGGATTTCAAAAATAGACTCCAAATTTTCAGCGAAGCATGCCAATCTCCTTGCGACCACTCTTTTCTATTATTCTGATTTTCATCAGCATAAGTTCCTATAGCCAAAGTTCATTAAGTGTTGAATACGAATTAGAACTGATTGAAACTACTATAGACTTAAAGGAAGTTGAAGGCTTAGAAGAAATGAGCCAATTAAAGGGGATGTTAGAAAATGCTAGCTATCGCATAATGTTTAAAGGCGATAAGTCTCGCATTGAAATTAAAAGTTTAGTAATCTCGATGATTATGGTTACTGACTTTACCGAAGGAAAAGCACTAATCTTAAGCAGTGCCCTTGGTAATAAATCGGCCCAATTAATTGAAAACGAAGAGTATAAAAGCCTATACGATTTACAAGAAGAAACACAAGATAAAGTGGAACTGAAAAATGATACCAAAGAAATTGCGGGCTACACTTGTAAGAAAGCTACGATCAGTAAAGCTGATGGATCGCAAACCAATATTTGGTATTGTCCAGACTTACAAGGTAAAGAAAGTCCACTCAATCGTTTTCAATCACCCTTAATTGAAGGCCTAATATTAGAGATGGACAGTGACTTTAATGGAATTACGGTAAGATTTACCGCAGACAAAGTTTCTAAAAAAGATATTGATGATAAATACCTTGGTTTCGGTATCCCCAAAGGCTACGACTTAAAAGCCCCTGATTTATCTGAATTAAAAAACGGCCTGTAAAACCCATCCTACTACTCCACTCATAGCTATGTCTGATCTATTGAAATACCTTGAAATTGTTTTTTTACTTGTCTTAGGCGCCCAAGCCTTATACAGTGTTGTTTTTGCTTTGGCCTCTTTGCTTAAGCATCAATCGCCAAAGAACCCCGAGCCAACTCAATTAAAAAGTTTCACCCTCCTCTTTCCCGCTTTTAAGGAAGATGCGATAATTCTAAATTCTGCTCAACAAGCATTAGCACTGAACTATCCTGCTGATAAACTGAGAGTAATTATCGGTTCAGACCAAATGAAAGAAGAAACAGTGGCTCAATTAAGGGCAGCTAATATTGATGTGGTGGTGATGAATTTTGATCATTCTACCAAATCTAAAAACCTTCTAGCTCAATTAGAGCATGCTCAAAAGGATTTTTGGCCAGATTACTTTATCGTGATGGATGCGGATAATAAAATGCCAGCCAACACCTTGTTGGAAATTAACAAGTGTCTAAACGACGATTTTAAAGTCTATCAAACGCATCGTACGGCAAAAAATGCCAATACTAAGATGGCAGTATTAGATGGAATAACGGAAGAAATAAGTAACTCTATCTTCCGGAAAGGCCACAGAAACTTAGGTTTTAGTTGCAGCTTAATTGGGAGCGGTATGGTTTTTCAGTCTGATTTCTTAAAGGATGCTTTGGAGGGAATAAATAAAGATTCTGCGGTAGAAGACAAGCTATTGGAGTTTTACATTTTAGGCCGCGAAGAAAAAATTGCCTATTTAGAGGATATTTATGTTTATGACGAAAAAGTAGCTACCGGAAAAAACTTTAGCAATCAGCGTAAACGCTGGATTGCCGGACAAATTCATGCTTTCCGCAGCCATATTGGGCCTGGGATTTTAAAATTATTAAGGGGAAATGTTGATTATTTTGACAAAGCCTTACAAATGGGGCTGATACCCAAACTTTTATTTGCATTTGTTTTAGTAATCGCTGCTGCTTTAAGTTTTCTATTTAATGGCTCCGAATACTGGTACTATTTCCTAGCGGCCTATGCCATGGCCCTTTTAATCAGTATCCCACGTCGTTACTATGTGGTGCAAAACCTAGCTTTATTTATAGAAATTCCTAAGGCCATATTTTTTATGTTATTAGCGGTCTTACGAATTCGAAAAAATCAAAGTGTTAAGCAGTTTGAGCATACGGAAAAGACTTTTGTAGAAAAGGATAATTGATTGGTAGTTAGTATCTGTGCATAATATAAACCAACAGAATAGGAAGCAAATCCTAACTCGATTGAATCTATCATTTCAATTTACTAGGGTATCTACAGACAAATTTTCCAAGCTCTAGAATTAACCAACCCTTGACTTTAATATTAGAGTTAACATGATTGAGAAATTAACTTTGATTGCGATTTTGGGAAGTATGATTTATCTCTGGAATCGGTTTGTAATCCCGATGATGGTAAAAAGAGTTGTTCAGGCCAATTCATCCAATAGGACACTGAAAACAAGCCAAGATTCGATCATACGAGGAGCCCAAGGATTTTTTTGGGCAGCATTCATACTGATCAGTTATAATCAGCTACTCGGACAATAAAAAACTATGCACAACACAAAATACTAAGTACTGAATACTTTTAAGAAGGTAGCCTTTAC
>CBFHVV010000055.1:0-18333 GCA_965658965.1 Croceimicrobium sp. | reverse complement strand
AAGCTTCTGAAATTCTTAAGCTCGTGGATGCTTTAGGTCTTGATAAGGATGCAGCAATTCATATAGCGGGAGCGGGACGAACAAGCTTGGTGAAAAGCCTGGTCGATCGGAATTATAAGCATCTCACTTTAAGTGATATTAGTAACGAAGCCTTAGCATTATCACAGTCTGATCTGCCAAAGGCTAGGCTTATCTTGGTGCAAGATGACTTAGGAGCACCGCAGGCCATGTTAAAGCAAGAAGCTTTCGACCTTTGGATTGATAGAGCCGTTTTACATTTTCTAAGGGAAGAAAAAGCTCGGCAAAATTACTTTGCACTTTTAAAGGATAAAACAAGCAAAGGGGCTTATGTATTATTAGCTCAGTTTAAAAAAGGAGGTGCTAAAAAGTGCTCAGGGCTAGAGATTTGTCAGTATGATGTGGAGATGTATAATAATTACCTTGGTGGAGATTTTCAGCTAATCAATTCCTTTGATTATACTTTTATCAATCCTAATGGCGACCCACGTCCTTATATTTATGCGCTTTATAAAAAGACATAAAAGTCTTACTCCAAACTTAGCACTAAGAAGCTTTTGCGCGGCATTTGAAAATTAAAGCTACCTTCTTGAGATTCATAATTGGTTTTACTATTCGTTAGTGATACAGCTTCGCTTTTATTGCTAGCAAGTGTAAAAGAATGTGGCTCTTCGTCATTGTTGAAAAGAATCCAAATCTCTTGATTTTTATAGCTCCGTTTAAAACCGAAAAGCTCCTTTTCATCATTTACTAAAATAGACTCGTAATCACCATAACTAAGGGCAGGGTTGTTTTTTCTAATGGTAATCATTGATCGGTAAAACTCCCATAAATCCCAGTCTGGGCGTACCGGAATCGCCTTACTGCGCTTTTCTTGATTGGGAAGATAGACTTCGTCTTGGTACTCTATATTCTCCCAAATCATTGGCTTGCGATTATCTGGGTCATTCGCACCCCACATGCCAATTTCATCGCCGTAATATATCATGGGGGCGCCAACATAGCACATTTGCATAACGATGAAGAGTTTTTGTAATTCCTTCTCCTCTGCCGAAGCGGGACCTAAGTTATAATTAGGATTTTCCGTTGCTTTAGAAAGATTGAAATAGCTTCCCCAATCGCGAAAATTACCAATGCCACGATTAACAATATGCGATGCCAATCGATTTACATCGTGGCTACCGAACAGATTTTGATTAAGATAGGCTACTTCAGGCGGAAAGGCATTGCGCATACGAGCTAAGTCTGCGGCAAATGCACTGGCCTTTATGCGGTCTAAGCCAGGATTGAAAAAAAATTCGGTGCAGGTGAAAGACCAATTGTAATTCATTTCGGCGTCGAACTCATCGCCAGATAAATAATCTAAAGTTTCTTCTAAGGGACTCACCAATTCGGCCGTGATATAAGCTTGTGGATTAATTCCTTTCACTAAGAGCCTCCATTCCTTCCAAAAGGCGTGCTTTACGCAGAAGGCCACATCTAATCGCCAGCCATCTATTCCATATTGGGGACCTTTATCCATAGGGTTCATCCACCTTTGGGTGGCAGCATAAATATATTGTCGCGGTCCGTCTACAATTCCATTTTCGTCTTCCTTAAATTCAGGTAGTGATTTTACACCAAACCAACCTTCATAGTCAAATTCGTTTTCAGTGGTATTGGGATCGTCCCATTTTTTAATGGTAAACCAATCTTTATAAGCACTCTTCTCTTGTTTTTCGCGTACATCTGCGAAAGCAAAACTATTGTGCCCCATATGATTAAAAACGCCATCAAAAATAATATGCATACCACGTTTATGTACTTCTTCAATTAGTTTTAAAGCGAGTAAATCTGCACTAGTCCATTGCCAAGTACTCGGATCAATCGGGTTTTCTTGAGCCATCAATTCCCGATCACCAGCAGGGTCAGGACCAAAATTTGGATCTACGTGATGATAGGATTCACCATCGTATTTGTGCAAAGAGGGGG
This sequence comes from Croceimicrobium sp., assembly GCA_965658965.1. Taxonomy (GTDB): domain Bacteria; phylum Bacteroidota; class Bacteroidia; order Flavobacteriales; family Schleiferiaceae; genus Croceimicrobium. The sequence continues at coordinate 16,344 of CBFHVV010000055.1, read as the reverse complement.
ACTGAAAAATTGGATTGAGGTAGATCGCGGTAATACCTAAATCTTGTAGGTAATCGAGCTTATTTATGATGCCTTGTAAATCTCCACCATAACGCCTCCTTAACAAGTGTTTCCAAAGTTCGGGCTCGCCATTTTTTTGCTCCCATTCTTGTAGTTTATACCAATCGCTGCCCCAGGGATGGACTTGCCAATAGGTTGGGAGCTCCTGCGGATCTGCATAAGCGAGATCTTTTAGCTCAGGATTATTCGTAGGGTCGCCATCACGAAAACGTTCGGGGAAAATTTGATACCAGACGGCTTCTTGGGCCCATTGTAAATTTTGGCTAAGCATAGAGCGAGATTGTGAAAGTAGAAGTATAATAAGGACAAGGCTGATTCTGGACTGCATTTTATTTTGTTTGATGTGGCAATTTAAAATTTCTCTGTTTAAAAGATTGCAATCACTTGCCAAAGCGTTTACCTTCGTTGAAAAATAAGAACAAATGAAAGTACTAAAGTGGGTATTGATAAGTATTGTGGCGATTGCAATTTTACTTTTTGCCGGTTTTCAATACATGGTTTACAATACCAAAAAAATGTCTCCCGAGGCCACGGTAACTTATGTACAAGATGGTTATGACGTTTCAGTTTTTTACAACCGTCCTTCGGTTAGGGAACGTACTATTTTTGGCAATTTAGTTCCCTACGGCGAGGTTTGGCGTACTGGGGCAAACGAGCCCACCACTTTTACTACGGCTAGCGATTTAGAGATTCAAGGTAAAAGCCTACCCTCTGGGAAATATACTTTGTGGACCATACCTGGCACAGACGAATGGGAAATCATTTTCAATTCTAAGGAATATGGTTGGGGAGTTGGCATGGATGGTAAAGTGAGCCGAGAATCAGATGCGGATCTTTTAATTGCAACCGTACCGACAGAAAAAATCCCAAATATTGTGGAACAATTTACTATTAGCTTGGTTAGTAGCGGGCCAGGCTTTGAGATGCAATTAGCTTGGGAGAATCACTTAGTACGCTTGCCGATCCATTAAGTATGAAGCTTCGCGTTTGCATTTTTTTTCTCTTATTTTTCTCTATTAGTTTAAAATCACGGCTTCTTGCGCAAAGCAATGATAGCCTTGTCTATTTAGAGTGTCGCTTTGATTTAGATCGCTATCAATTATCAGCCGTTCAAAAAGCAAGGATTGATAGTATCCTCAAAAAAACACCCGTCAATATTATTAAGGAAATAAAGATCTATGGGCATACAGATAGCTTAGCAGATATAGAGTATAACCGTAAATTATCGCGACGCAGGGTTCAGTCGGTACTTAAGTATTTTGTTTTAAAAGGATTAGATCCTATCAATGCGCAAACCGACTATTACGGCGAGGAGAAACCGGCTTATAATAATAGTCCCGAAGAACGCTTTAAAAACCGTAGGGTAGAGGTTTTACTTAGTGTAGATGCCTCATTATTGCCCGTGGCGGATCGTTCATTAAGCGATTACAAATTAAAAACGGGCGACCGTTTAAGGATTTCAAATCTTGTATTTGTACCAAACCAGGCGGTGCCCATGTCTACTAGCTTTTCTGCCTTTGAAGAGCTCTTGAAAGTAATGATGGAAAACCCGGATTTGGAGTTGAGCTTACGCGGACATGTGTGTTGCAGTAACGATTTTGAGCTATCGGTAGCGCGGGCTCGAATGGTATATGATTTTTTGGTTGAGCATGGTATTTCTAAAAACCGGTTGGATTATAAGGGTTTTGGCAATAAAGTGCCACTTTTTGAAGAAGTAGACGCGGAGTCAGAAGCTCTCAATAGGCGAGTAGAGTTAGAGGTGCTTTATAACTCTGATGAACGGGTGGATTTTAGTCCAAAAACTAAGCTTCAAATTTTGGCTCCAGTAATGGATATTAAGTTTAATGAAGCTTCGGCAAGATTGAGTCCTTCTGGTGATTTTATGTTAACCCTAATTGCAGAAATGCTCAAAGAATCAGAAGGTAAGTTTTTTCAATTTTCACTTTACGATAATATCGGAGATGCGGTGTTAAGTGCACAAAGAACTAATACTATAGAGAAGACGCTACGGAGAAAAGGCGTTCCTAACAAGATTTTCAAAGTAGAAAAATTACCGATCCAAAAAGCAATGCCTCGCACGCCCGACTATAATTGGGTGAGTGTATTAATCAAAGAGCAATGAAAAATAAACTTTCCTTTTTCTTAATCGATTTTCCTGCTGCGATTAAAGTATTAAAACCAGATACACAGCCGCAATGGGGCGAAATGAAGCCAAGGGAAATGTTGGATCACCTGCGGAAAGGTTTTGAGCTTAGTATTTCTGATCAAGATTTCAAGATAAGCACGCCCGAAAAGCATTTGGATAAGATGAAAGCTTTTATTCTTAGTAATAAGCCAATGACGGCAGGTGCCTCTAAACCTTATTCTTTTGACACGCTAGCAGACTTGGACTTGAATTTTGAGGATACTAAGGTAGAATTGATGCGTAGCATGATTAAAGCTTTATCTCATTTTGAGAAAAACCCTCAGTTTTCGTCTGTCCACCCCTATTTTGGTGAATTAAACGTGGAGGAGTGGTTGGCTTTACACACCAAACACCTGAGTCATCATTTAAGGCAATTCAGTCTACTCCAAGAAGTGTAAATATCTAGTATTGGACAATGAAAAAAGCCGGCTCAGTTTCCGAAGAATAGAACCGGCTTTTCAACCAACCAAACAAAACTATTTATGAAAAGAGCTTTACACTCTTTATTTCTTTAATAACGCAGCTAGGCTCCCTTTGTTATTGTCTTAAGGTAACTTTAACACTTGATCAATAAGCTGAATTCGTCCGTTAAATGCGGTTATATCTGTATGAACAATTCGTGCTTCACTTTGGCCTCCGTTGCTTACCTGCAAATTGCCTTCTAGGAGCGAGATACTTAAACTTTCTCCAGGGAGTAGCGTGTTAATTATCTGTCCGTTAAAAGAACTGATGTTTAAGGAACCGCGCGAAATATGTTGCTTTAAAAGATTTTCAAGAGCTGTAGTACCAAAGATCTCAATAAAGCCATCTAGATTACCGCAGTCTAAATCGAGGAAAAACTGATCGAAAGCAGCATCATTTGGGGCAAAGATGGTAAACATTTGATCCTCTCTATTTAGCATAGATGCCAAAGAATTATCACTTATCTGCAAGGCTCGCTTAAGAATGCTAAAGCTATTAGCATTTGCCGAAATCAGCTTGGTAATGGTGGGCACCTGTATTTTCTGGTTCGTAATGTGAAGTATGCCAGCGGGAATATTGAGGTCATGCTCTACGAGATTAACATACTGTCCGTTTAAGGCTAAAATGTTTTTTTCTCGTTGACTGTAAGTATGAATTTGTTGTCCTAAAGAATTGTAAGCAAGACTGGGAATATAAGCTGTTTGCATTTGTTCCAACTTTAAGGCCGATGGGAAAAAATGACTACCCATCCAAGCACGATAAAACTCAGTGCCAATTGCATCTTTCAGTTCCTTAAAATTACTCACATTGGCATCACTTAAAAACTGGTTTAAAACTGCGTTCGTGGGGGCAAATAAGGTAATTTCATTAGCACTCTCATTAAGAGTATCTTCGCAATTAGCAAGGGCTTCAGTGAAAAGCGATAGGCTGGGATAGGCCTCTAGTTGCTGCTCTAAACTAAGCGTATAGGGCTGCATGCTTGGAGACTCATTGTCCTTTTCACAAGCGATAAATGTGAGGCAGAGAAGTAGAATAGCTATCTTTCGCATGTTATTTTTGTCCTTCAGTAGGATAACGCTTAGTGCTTTTAATAGGTTTGGTATTCTTAATAAAAATTAATGATTTTAGAATCAAAAAACATCCACTTTCAGTACGGTGAAACAAAAGCTTTAAGAGGAGTGAGGTTTAGCCTGAAGGAAGGCGATAAGCTTGGGATAATTGGTGGCAGTGGCTCGGGGAAAAGCACCCTGCTGCGCTTACTGGCTGGAAAGCAAGTTCCTGATAAAGGAGCAATTTATTTTAAGGGCGAGGACCTTGCCCTTCTGCGCAACGATAGGGTTGGTGGCTATAATCAAATAGCCTTAATGGACCAAGACTTTAATATTAGCCCAGATTTAAATACCGATGAGAATATTAGCCGCTTTGCCAGAAAACTGAGTCCAACCGCTCTTAAAAAATACATCTCTCGCGTTCATCGTGCTTTTCACTTACAATCTTTTAAAAATAAAAAGGTTCGGCATCTTTCCGGCGGTCAAAAGCAGCGGGTTGCTCTTGCCTGTGCCTTAGTTTCTGAGGCCAATTTACTTTTGTTGGACGAACCCTTTAGCCAATTGGATTATATTTTAAAGCAAGAGTTGATTGCCTTTGTGGAGCAAGAAGCGCGGACTAAAACCCTTATTATCGTGGGACATGAACCGAGCGATTTAATGGCAATTTGTGATCGTATGTTAGCGATGAAGAGCGGTAAAATAGTTCAAGATAGCAGAGTGGATGAGATGTATCATTATCCAAAAAATGAATATGTAGCACGTTTAAGTGGTTTGTGTAATATTCTAAATAAAGAAACGCAGGCTCTTTTAGGATGCACCGAAGCATATCTTCGTCCTTCTCATTTAGCAGTAGTACCAGGCAAGGAATGGATACTAGAGAGAATATACTTTTATGGTTATGGCAGAATGGGAACTTTTCGTTCTAGTCGTTTGGGGGAGAACTTAGATGTTCAGTTAGGTAACAATCAAGACTATCAACAAGGATTGGCTTATGAGATAAGCATAAAAAAACCCCAGCCATAAGCTGAGGTTTTCTATTAGTCAAAACGAGTATGTTGTTATTTCTTAACTTTATCTACAATTGCTTTGAAAGCTTCTGGGTGATTCATTGCTAAATCGGCTAAAACCTTACGGTTCAATTCGATTTCGTTAGCTTTGATTAATCCCATAAATGCAGAATACGAAAGACCATATTGTCTAGAACCAGCATTAATACGCTGAATCCATAGGGCACGGAAATTTCTCTTCTTGTTACGACGGTCGCGGTAGCTATAAAGAAGGCCTTTCTCTACGGCGTTTTTTGCAACAGTCCATACATTTTTTCTGCGACCAAAGTATCCTTTGGCCATTTTCATCACCTTTTTACGGCGAGCTCTTGATGCTACTGAATTTACTGATCTTGGCATAAATTTTTAATTTTTTGTGCAAGGCGCTGTAAACTATTTACAATCTTGGTTGCCTTACCCAGGGTTAATTAATAACTCTAAACTTAATTAGATAGTTAGCTGCTTTTTAATGCTAGCTTCGTCTGATTTATCTACTAAACCAGTGTGAGTAAGATTACGCTTTTGTTTCGTCGTCTTCTTAGTAAGGATGTGACTTTTGAAAGCGTGCTTTCTCTTGATTTTACCGGTACCAGTAAGCTTGAAACGCTTCTTGGCACTGGATTTTGTTTTCATCTTTGGCATTGCTCTTTCGCTTTATATACAGGTTCTGACTAATATTATTTCTTAGGGGCAATCATCATAATCATGCGCTTGCCTTCTAATTTTGGTAAGCTTTCTACCTTACCTAGGTCTTCAAGGTCTTGGGCTAAACGCAACAAAAGTATTTCTCCTTTGTCTTTAAACACAATCGACCTTCCTTTAAAGAATACATAAGCTTTTAGCTTCGATCCTTCTTGAAGAAAGTTTTCAGCGTGCTTGCGCTTAAACTCATAATCGTGATCGTCGGTATTGGGACCAAAACGGATTTCTTTAACCACCGTCTTTTGAGCCTTAGCCGCAATCTCTTTTTGCTTTTTCTTCTGGTCGTATAAAAATTTCTTGTAATCGATAATCTTAGCTACGGGAGGATCAGCTTTATCGGTAATCACTACCAAATCAAGTTCTTTCTCTTGTGCTAAACGCAAAGCTTCGCTGGTGCTGTACACCGCTGGTTCAATGCCTTCACCCACTACCCTTAACTTAGGATAATGAATTTTCTCATTAATCTTATGCTTATCTTCTTTGGGCTCCATTCTGGGGCCTCTTTTTCTGTGGTGAAATCTCTTAGCCAGAATTATACTATTTAGTTATACTTAAAAATCTTTTTTCTTAATTTATTCAAAATCACCAATTTCCTCGGCTACTTCGGCATCAACATGCTTAATAAAATCAGCAATTGACATTGATCCTAAGTCTTCACCGCCATGGCGTCTTACTGAAAGGCTATCGCTTCCTTCTTCTTTTTCTCCTACAATTAACATGTAAGGAATTTTAGCCACTTCAGCATCCCGTATTTTACGTCCTGTTTTTTCAGCACGCTGATCTACGAAGGCGCGAAGGTCGTAATTTTTAAGTAAACTAGAAACTTTATTCGCGTAATCAAGATACTTATCCGAAATTGGCAAGATTGCTATCTGTGTGGGCATGAGCCATAAAGGAAAATTCCCCGCACAATGTTCTAGTAAAACGGCCACAAAGCGTTCCATACTGCCAAAGGGGGCGCGGTGGATCATAACCGGGCGGTGACTTTCGTTGTCGCTACCTTTATATTCTAATTCAAAACGTTCGGGGAGGTTATAATCTACTTGAATAGTTCCTAGTTGCCATTGTCTGCCCAAAGCGTCTTTTACCATAAAGTCTAATTTCGGACCATAAAAGGCAGCTTCACCGTATTCAACAACGTAATCGAGGCCTTTTTCTACTACCGCTTCTTTGATTGCACTTTCTGCTTTTTCCCAATTTTCATCGGAGCCGATATACTTGCTGCGATCTTCTTTATCACGCAGAGAAACTTGGGCGGTGAAATTTTGGAAATCGAGCGTTTTAAAGATGTAGAGAACTAAATCAATAACCTTCTGGAACTCTTTTTTAAGCTGATCGGGAGTACAAAAAATATGGGCGTCATCTTGCGTAAAGCCACGAACTCTTGTTAATCCATGCAGTTCTCCACTTTGCTCGTAGCGATAAACCGTACCAAATTCTGCATAGCGAATAGGCAAGTCGCGATAAGAGCGTGGACTACTTTTAAAAATCTCGCAGTGATGCGGACAATTCATTGGTTTTAATAAATACTCTTCACTTTCGTCGGGAGTATTAATAGGTTGAAAGCTATCCTTTCCGTATTTGGCATAATGTCCGCTGGTAACATAAAGTTCTTTATTGCCAATATGCGGAGTAATCACGGGCGAATAACCAGCCGTGCGCTGTGCCTTCTTTAAAAATTGTTCCAAACGCTCTCTTAGTTCGGCTCCTTTGGGTAACCATAGTGGTAAACCCTGACCAACCTTTTGGGAGAATGTAAAAAGTTCAAGCTCTTTTCCTAATTTTCTATGATCACGTCGCTTCGCCTCTTCTAAAAGCTCAAGATGCTCTTTTAGCAAGGCAGCTTTAGGAAAGGAAGTGCCATAAACTCTGCTTAGCTGAGGATTTTTTTCGTTTCCACGCCAGTATGCTCCCGCTACGCTCATCACTTTTACCGCCTTTATAAAGCCAGTATTGGGAATGTGACCGCCACGGCATAAATCAGTAAAGTCTGCATGATCGCAAAAAGTAATGGTGCCGTCTTCTAAGTTTTCAATGAGCTCCGTCTTAAAAGGGTTTTCCTTATAAAAATCTAAAGCATCCGCTTTACTAATTGGGCGTAATTTAAATTCAGATTTTTGGCGGGCATTTTCAAGCATTAGCTTTTCGAGCTTCTCAAAATCTCCTTCACCAAATTCCTGTCCCTGAAAGTCAACATCGTAGTAAAAACCATTATCAATGGCTGGTCCAATAGTTAGTTGTATACCAGGATACATTTGCTCTAAAGCTTGGGCTAGTAAGTGAGCTGAGGAGTGCCAAAATGCTTTCTTGCCCTCGGGGTTGTCCCAGGTGAAAAGTACTAATGACCCATCTCCCGGAAGGGGATCGTTTACCTCTACCGTTTTATCATTAAAACTGGCAGATAAAACATTTCTCGCCAAACCTTGGCTGATACTTTTGGCAACATCTAAAGCCGAACTTCCGTCCTCCACTTCCTTAATGCTACCGTCGGGTAAACTAATCTTAATCATTTGCTCTTTTTTGGGCCTGCAAAGATAGGAAGCCTCTATTTATTAGAGCGCTATTTAAGGCCTAGAGTGTTTGTTTTTTAAATAATCACAAGAATCTTTAAGCATCTGGTAAAGCACTGCCTCATCTGCATCAGCGAGCTTTTTTAAGTATAAACAAGATTTACCGGTTTTATGCTTCCCTAAATTTTGTAGGTATTCGCCATACTTCGTAAAACCATTCATTATGTAAAGACTCATTTTTCCCTTGCGGGGAGAGAAGCCACAGAGCATCCAATCTAGCTCTCGACCGCTATCATAAACCAAACGGTATTTACCAAAACCAATAATGCTATCGCCCCACATTTTTGGTTCTGCGCCAGAAGCGCGGCGAAAAAGGCTAATGAGTTTTTCACAGTCTGCTTTTTGCTGCTCATCCTCTAAATTAGCAATAAAGTTAAGAGGATCAATATCGTTCTCGCTGGTTTTTAAAGTGGCCATAGCTGAATATTGGTTTTAGCAAAAATATAAATTGTTGATTGGGCAAACCATCGGCTCGCAGAGGTGTTTAATAAATATGTCTGGCCAAGCAGATGGAAAGACTTGGATAATTTAAATTAGCGCGATATTATATTTATGAATAAAGAAGAGATTTTAGCAAAATTCAATCAGTCTAGTCAGCACACTTTAATGGAGACTTTGGCCATAGAGTATACCGATGTAGATAAAGAGTCCGGTATGCTTCAAGCTAAAATGCCAGTGAACTCAAAGGTACATCAGCCAATGGGCTTATTGCATGGTGGTGCCAACGCCGTATTAGCAGAAAGCCTGGGCTCTGCCGCTAGTGCTATGTTTATTGACCGCGAAAAATCTGCTGTTTTAGGTATCGAAATTTCCTGTAATCATGTAGCCTCTAAGCGGGATGGTTATGTAATTGGCACGGCAACCATAATTCACCAAGGCCGCAGCACCCACCTGTGGGAGATTCGTATTTGTGATGAAGCGGGTAAGCTAATTTCGCATTGCAAGCTGACCAATATGATTGTGCCTTTGCGAAATAAAAAGTAATGCCCGAATTATCCCCTTCCTTTTTAGCCCTTAAAAAGCCCCAGTGCGAAGCTGTTTATTATAGAGAAGCCAAAAATTCAGATTTGGAATTTCACTTTGTTGATTTCCAAAATGCTAAGCCTATTAAATTGCAGCTCGAGGAAGTAGATCGCTGGGCCAATGAAAAGTGGTTTTACCAATCGGCTCCAGCAATTTTAAGGCAAGAGGATTATTTTAAATCTCTTGATAGTCTGGTGAAGCATCTTGCGAAAGCGAAACAAGCCAAAGTCGTTTTTAGTAGAGCGCAATTATTTGATTTAGCCTTAGAGCCTATGGTTCTATTTGACAAGCTGTGTAATGCCTATCCCGAGGCCACGGTTTACTTATTTAGCCATCCAACTTCTGGAACTTGGTTGGGAGCTAGTCCAGAAACATTATTGGCTTTTAAAGAAGACCGTGTGGAAACGGCGAGCTTAGCGGCGACTTTACCTCTTAATTCGGAGCAAGATTTTGGAGAAAAGGAGAAACTAGAGCAAGAAATAGTAACGCACTATATCTTAGCGACACTCCAGTCAATTTCGGCCCTCTCACAGGTAAAAAAGGGATCCTTAGAAATAGTACGGGCTGGCAATTTACGCCACCTATATACTGCTATAAAAGCAAGCAGTTCATTACCGCTTCCGCTAGATGAGCTTTTAGGAAAGCTTCATCCAACTCCTGCAGTAGCAGGAAACCCTAAAGCTGAAGCGCTAGAGTTGATTTCCCAATTGGAGCAATATGACCGCTCTTATTATACTGGCTATTTTGGACTGAAAAATTCTGATGCAGGTCATTTTTGGGTTAATTTGCGCTGCGCTCAAATTATCAGCCCTACTCAAATTTGCTTGTACGCTGGTGGCGGAATAATCGCGGCTAGTGAGCCTCAGTCTGAATGGCAAGAAACTAAAAATAAAATGCAGACCATTTTAAATGTAATGCAATAAGATGCAGAAAACCTCCACTTTATATAATGCTCGCCTCTTAGCTTTTCTACTAGATCAGCATGGCATTAAAAACATCATAATTTCTCCAGGGTCACGTAATGCTCCTTTAATTATTGCTTTGCGCGCCTATAATTTCAAGCTACACTCTGTACCCGATGAGCGTGCTGCAGCCTTTACTGCATTAGGCATGGCTTTGGCCGACGCTGTTCCTGCAGCCGTAATTTGTACCAGTGGATCGGCCGCTGCAAACTATTTACCAGCCGTAACGGAAGCCTTTTATCAGAAAGTACCACTTTTGGTTATTACCGCCGACCGGCCTAAAGAGTGGATTGGTCAAGGTGCGGGGCAAACCATTCAACAAGAAAATATTTTTGGTTCACACCTAGTAAAAGCGGCTAACCTTTTAAGAGAACCTCAAGATGATTTAGCGCAGCATTACAATCAGCGTATTGCTAACGAGGCCATCTTTAAATCTTTTAAAGGACCGGTGCATATTAATGTACCTTTTGATGAGCCTTTGTATGATACCCAAAATTTTGAAAATGAAAGTTTTAGGCTGATTAGGCAAGTTGAAGGGCAAAGAAGCTTAAGCAAAGAGGACTGGCAGCTATTAAGTCCAGTGTACCAAGAGTCGAGGAAAGTCCTAATAATAGCTGGGCAGTCGCCGGTAGACGAGGCATTAAAAGCCCTTTTAATTAGGTTTTTAGGACGTGCCAATCATTTACTGTTTACCGAGACTTTAAGTAATTTAAGTGGCCTGCAAGGGGTGCATTCTATTGATCGCTTGGTGAACACTTTAAGTGCCCAAGAGAAGGAGTTTTTGCAGCCCGATTTGGTTATAAGCTTTGGGGGAGAGGTGGTAAGTAAGATGCTGAAATCTTATTTGAAAGAGTTCAAGCCCAAGGCACATTGGAACATTAGCGAAGAAGATTCCTTAAGCGATACTTTTCATGCATTAACGCTAAACATAGGAACTTCTCTATTGAAGTTTTTTCAAGACCTTGAGGCTATTGAATACGAAGGAGACGACGAATGGCGTGAGGCAATTTTGACTTGGGATACGCAAAAGTTGGCATCGCATACTAAATATTGGGAGAATGCTCCTTTTAGCGATTTTAAAGCCTTTGGTTATATCCTTAATCATTTGCCTAATGATAGCGCATTACATTGCGCCAATAGTGCTAGTATTCGCTACTCTCAGCTCTTTGCGCATGATGCAAATATTACGCATTACGCAAATAGAGGAACCAGCGGTATTGATGGCTCAACGGCCACTGCCATTGGTCATGCCCTAAATAGTAAACAAGAGATCACCCTTATTACAGGCGACATTGCTTATCTTTACGATAGTGGAGCTTTTTGGAATGATACCCTTCCCGATAACCTTAAAATTATTATTTTAAATAATGGTGGTGGTAACATTTTTCGCATCATAAAGGGGCCTGAGAATAATGCAGATTTTGAGCGATTCCAAGAAACCAAGCACCAATTAAATTTGGCGGGGGTGGCACAAACTTTTGATATCGATTTTTTTCAAGTAAAAAGAGAGGAAGAATTGGAGACTGCTTTGCAGAAGCTTTATGCCTCTAACGCGATAGCTATTTTAGAAATTCAAAGTCCTGCCCAAGAAAGCCCAGAAGTACTGAAGAATTATTTCCGCTATCTAAAACATGATCTAAAATGATTTTTGAAAATATTAAAGTAGATATTGATCAAATTCCGCAAATGGATCAAGAGAGTTTTGAGCCCTTGCGCGAAGATTATTTATACATGCGTATCACCAGTAGAATTCTTTTTTTACTCTTCGCAGCAGGTGTAGGAGCGCTTTTCAGTTTGTTTGGGAAGCTGTATTTTGGGTATTGGCTTTATCCAGTTTTAGGCTTAATGTTAATTTCGGTGATTTATGAAATAGTAGCTTTCAAAATTAAGGGCTACCTCTTACGAGATCATGATATTTCTTATAAAACGGGTTTATTTTTTTTCCGCCAAACCACCGTGCCTTTCAATCGCATTCAACATTGTGAATATAACCAGGGTTTAATCGGACGACTCTTTGATATTGCTTCGGTAAAGGTTTTTACGGCAGGTGGAAACACCAGTGATTTAAGCGTTAAAGGCTTAAGTAAGGAGAGGGCGATCAAGCTTCGTGACCACATTTCAAAGTTGAGTAGTGCCCATGAGTGATTTGGAGCTGCTTAAGCCGCAACGTCAGAATATATTAGGAGTAGCGGTAATATTCTTTATTAATCTCCGCCGAGCCTTTAACTTCTTCATCTTTTTCGTGGTGGTAAATCTTGGAACTAAGTTCCGGATCCTAAGTCTTGGCCTAGAAGAATGGGCCTATATTATTTCAATTATATTTTTGATAATTAGCTATTTACAGTATTTAAAATTTACTTTTTATATCAAAGGAGATAATTTTGTTATCGAAAAAGGAGTTTTTAGCCAAGAGAAAGTAAATGTTCCTTTTGCTCGGATTCAAACAGTAAATACCAGTCAAAACCTTATTCAAAGAATATTAGGGGTAGTAGGACTGAAAATAGATACTGCCGGCAGTATTCAAAATGAGATTCAGATTCCCGCTCTTTCTAAATTACACGCAAAACAACTGCGCGAGTATTTAATGGAGCGCAAATTTGAAACAGGGGAAAAGCCAGAAGGTGATGCCGATTCAGAGATTCTAGAGGAAAAGGAGAAAAGTAACTTTAAGTTAGATTCGCAGCCCGTTCTAGAGCTAAGTTTCAAAGATTTGCTTTTGGTTGGTCTTACGCAAAATCATTTCCGCTCGGGTTTACTATTGTTTGCCATTGTTAATGGATACATCTGGCAATTCGAAGAGTATTTATTAAAACCTTTCGAATCTTATATCGAACAAACTGCAGAAAACTTTTTATCACAATGGATATTACTCTTGCCCTTTGCACTAATTGCCTTTTTGCTTATTTCTGTTTTAGCCTCTTTGGTGGGAACCGCAGTAACGCATTTTCAGTTTAAATTCTTTTTAGGGCAGGAGGGAATGCGCATGAATAGTGGGCTGATAGCTAAAAATACCTTCAATGTTCCTTTTGGTAAAATCCAGTATTTTAAGTGGGAGTCTAATCCTTTACGTGCCCTCATTGGTTTTTATACATTACGTATAAAGCAAGCCGGTACCGAAGTAATTAATGATCGAAAATTAATTTCCATCCCCGGTATTAAAGCTAGAAGTTTAGTAAGCGTATTAGATAGGCAATATCCCAATCGTAAAGCTTTTCCTTATCAGTCCTTTCAAGTGGATAAGTTGCTATTTATTCAATTGGCTATTTGGGTGGGACTGGTGCCTAGCTTAGTTTTTACTGCGGTAAATTTTTGGTTGCTTGAAATGTTATGGCTCTATCCATTTATTCTTATTTATTTAGGGGCGACAGTCTTTTTCAGTTTCCGGTACTTTCAAACTTATCGAGTAAAGGTTAATCCTGATTTCACTCTGGTAAAGCGAGGTTATATTTTTCCCACCACCTTGCTTATTCCCAATTATAAGTTGCAGAATATTTGTTTAAAACAAAGCATCTTTCAAAAAAGACGAGGGGTGGCCAGCTTGCAATTATATAGTGCTGCTGGTGGTGAGAGTATTGTTCACCTGCGGCAAGAGGAGGCCTACGAGCTTTATAATTATTTACTATTCTGCATAGAGTCTAGTAAGCGAAAATGGATGTAAGTCTTCCGTTATATTTGCAAAAATTATTAGCATGTCTAACTTAAAGGTTTGGGTTAAAGCCGCACGATTGCGCACCTTGCCATTGGCCTTTGCCAGTATTATTCTGGGAACTGCTTTAGCCGCTGCTAGAGGCCATTTCGATGGTTTTAGCTTCTTTCTTGCTTTGCTTACAACCTTATTTTATCAGGTGCTTTCTAATTATGCTAACGACTATGGCGATGGCATTAGAGGTACCGATGATAATAGAGTAGGCGAACAGAGAGCAATTGCAAGTGGTTTGATCAGTGCTAAGGCTATGAAAAATGCCGTGATTCTTTTTGCAATCTTATCTTTTATATCTGGAACAACTTTAAGTTTTTGGGCTAGTAGGAATAGCAATATTCTTATTGCTTACTTTTTTACCTTTCTTGGAATACTAGCAATTTTTGCCGCTATAAAATATACGGTGGGTAAAAAAGCCTACGGATATAGTGGTTTAGGTGACCTTTCGGTATTGGTGTTTTTTGGTTGGGTTGGCGTTGGTGGAAGTTTTTTCTTACAAAGCCTAATTTGGGATTTTGATATATTGCTCCCGGCGAGTGCCATCGGCTTTTTGGCCATGGCAGTGCTTAACCTTAATAATATGCGCGATATTGAAAGTGATAGAATAGCCGGGAAAAATACTCTTGCCCTTCAGCTCGGATTAGAGAAGGCAAAAATTTATCATGCTCTGCTGCTAATATTAGCATTCGATTTTGCCTTTATTTATAACCGACTTAACCCAACAGCAATATGGCAAAATTTGTACTTTTTAAGTTTACCCTTCTTAATCGTAAACCTTCTTAAAGTAAGAAAGGCTAGCCTTGCAAAAGATTTTGAACCTTTATTAAAGCAAATGGCTTTAACCACTTTGCTTTTTGCAGTAACATACGGCCTTGGTAAGTTATTATAATGAATGCCTACTGGAAAAAATATACATTAAACTTCAGAGATCCCGCAGGAACTAGCCGCGGTATACTCAAGGTGAAGGACTCTTATTTTCTCTTTTTAGAAGATTCGGGAGCGAGAGGATTAGGTGAGTGTGGTCTTTTAAGAGGGCTTAGCGCTGATGATCGGCCTGACTACGAAGATAAGCTTGAAGAGCTCTGCCAAAATCTTAAGCAGGATTCTTCAAAAAACCTAGAAGCTAGTCTAGACGAGTGGCCAAGTATTCAGGCAGGTTTAGAAATGGCTCTACTGGATTTGAAATCAGAAAACCATATTCTCTTTCCCAGCGATTTTACCGATGGCTACGAGAGGCAATCGATTAATGGCCTAATTTGGATGGGAGATTTAGACTTTATGAAAAGTCAGATTCGCAGTAAAATTGAAGCGGGCTTTCTTGTGCTTAAAATGAAAATTGGTGCCATTGGATTAGAGCAAGAAATGCAGGTTTTACGCGATATTAGAGAAGAATATAGCCCGGCAGAATTGCAGTTAAGAGTTGATGCAAATGGTGCCTTTACGCCACAAGAGGCTTCTGGGGTATTAGACGAACTGTACAATTTGGGCATCCATTCTATTGAGCAACCCATTAAAGCTGGTAATATAAAAGCCATGGCAGATCTCTGTAAAAACTCGCCCATGCCAATTGCTTTAGATGAGGAGCTAATAGGAGTGTTCAAAGAGGAGGAAAAAATTCAGTTATTAGATGAAATAAAACCTCGCTTTATCATTTTGAAACCGAGTTTTCTGGGCGGTTTTAAGGCTTCTGAAAAATGGATTGATTATGCCGAAGAGCGCGGTATCGGTTGGTGGGTTACTAGTGCTTTAGAAAGTAATGTTGGCCTTAGCGCCATCGCTCAATGGAATTATAATTTGTACGGACACTTGGCTTCTGGATTAGGAACAGGCAGTTTGTATACCAATAATTTTACCAGCCCCTTAGAAACCATTAGAGGTACCATACAGTATAATCCAGAAGGAAGCTGGGACTTGCACGAAATTGATGAGGCTTAAAAAAGAAAAAGCGCCGCAGGGAAACGGCGCTTTCTAACTAAACAGGGTACTTGGTTAGTAATAACCAATCTATAAGGAACTATACTCTAAAGACGGCAGGGCAGTGAGAAAGGTTGGGGTACTTAGTAAAAAAATCAAAAAATTATTTAAGTAGTTGAAAATCAACATTAAAAATATCGATTCTGAAGATTATTTAAAACAAATAGAGGAGCTTAAGCGGGCTTGGTATTCTGACGATGCATATTTTTTAGTACAAACTTCGGGCAGTACAGGCTTGCCTAAAACCATTTCGCTACAAAAAGAGCATATGCGAAATTCGGCGCATGCTACTTTAAATTTTTTAGAGATAAAAGAGGGCTCAAAAGCGCTGCTTTGTTTGCCAATTGATAAGATTGGCGGCATTATGATGTTTGTTAGAGCGGTTGTTGGGAAATTGGACTTGACTATAATTGAGCCCAGTGGTCAGCCCTTCGCTTACCTTGATAAAGAAACCACATTTGCCCTGAGTGCGATGGTGCCTCTCCAAATATCCCATTCCCTTGCACACCTCTCGCGGGCGGGCAAATTGATTGCTGGTGGAGGTCCCATTTCCGCAAAGTTACAAGAGGAAATTGCACAAAGCCATTGCGAGATTTGGCATAGTTACGGTA
>CBFHVV010000054.1:0-18938 GCA_965658965.1 Croceimicrobium sp. | reverse complement strand
TTCGACTTTCAATCTATCGAAGCAGCTTTACAAAAGCTATTCTTGGAGCATAACAATCAATCTTGAAAAGCCTCGTTTTTATCATAACTTAGCAACATAGATTTTTGTAATGTTTAAACGAATACCCAAGCTTTTTAGCGGCATATTAATAGGATCCGCTTTGGTTCTAAGCTTTGCCTATACCCCAGATTATTTTGAAGTAAGTAAACAGTTGGATATTTTCACCAGCGTTTTTAAGGAGGTTAGTCTTTACTATGTAGATGATACTCAGCCAGGAGGGTTAGCTGAGGATGCCATAAATTCGATGCTTTCGTCTTTAGACCCTTACACTAATTATATTCCGGAGGAAGCAGTAGAAGACTTTAGGATTCGGCAAACAGGCGATTATGCTGGTGTGGGCGCTAGTGTGGGCGAACATCAGGATGAGGTAATTGTCACCTCTATTTTTGAAGGATTCGCAGCCGCTAAAGCAGGATTGTTGGTTGGTGATATTATTAAGAGCATTGACGGCGAGCCGATTGGGGACCGATCTTTAGAATCAATATCAGAAATTTTAAAAGGAGCTCCCGGCACCGAAGTGGAATTAGAAATTACAAGGAAGGAAAAGGAAAGCCTTACGATTAATATCAAACGAGAAAAAGTGCACCGCAGTTCAGTGCCTTTTGCTGGAAGAATAGAAGAAGACTTTGGCTATATTTCCTTAAGTAGTTTTACCCAAAATGCAGGAAGCGAAGTACGCAAAGCTTGGGAAGGTTTAGCCAAGGAAAAGGAATTGAAAGGCTTGGTTCTCGATTTAAGAAATAATCCCGGAGGACTGCTAGTAGAGGCCATCAATCTCACCAATTTATTTATTCCGAAAGGAAAAACAGTAGTGCAAACTAAGGGTAAGTTAGAGGAGTGGCAAAAGACTTACGAAACTAAGGACAGGCCCTTTAATACAGAAATACCAGTAGTAGTATTAATTAATTCAAGCAGTGCTTCGGCTTCGGAAATTGTAGCGGGAACCTTGCAAGATTACGATAGAGCCTTGATTTTAGGGCGTCGCTCTTTTGGAAAGGGTTTGGTTCAGGAGTCTCGAATGTTGCCTTATGGGGCGCAGTTAAAAGTTACCATCGCTAAATATTATACTCCCAGTGGTAGATTAATTCAGGCGATTGATTATGCCGAGAGAGCGGAAGATGGTAGTGTGGCTAAGGTGCCAGATTCTTTGCGCAATGCATTTACTACCGATAATGGCCGTGTAGTTTACGACGGTGGCGGAATTGACCCAGACGTTGAAACGGTTAGCCCCCAAGCTTCCGAGCTTATTGTTTCCTTATTCCGCGATTTACAGTTTTTTGATTTTGCCACTGAATACTATTTTCAACATCCAGAGATATCTGCGGCAGCCGAATTTCGCATAGATGATGAAACCTTCCAAGACTTTAAGCAGTGGTTGTCTTTAAGAGATTTTAATTACGACACCCGCACCGGGCGAGTAATTAGTAAATTAGAAAAGGTGGCAGAGGATGAAGACTTTGACGCCGAAATGAGCCAAGAGCTGAGTGATTTGAAAAAGGCCTACGAGAAAAGAAAGGCTCTAGAGTTAGATCGGAATAAGGATATTATTAAGGAATTATTGCAGGAGGAAATTGTGGCACGCTACTACTATGAGGGTGGGCGTTTAGAGAATGCACTTAATCACGACACAGATATTATTAAGGCTTTAAGCTTCTTAAAAGACCAAGAGGCTTACCAAGCAATATTGAGCCCGAAAAAATGAAACTGAAATTTGCGGGTACCTCGGGTATACAGTTTCTTTTTTTTGCCAGTCTGTTGTATTTCACGGCGCTAATACCTTGGCAGCTAAAATGGTTGCCGATAAGTTTAGGGATGATGTTAGCGGGACTCTTTTGGCTTCTCTCGGCCGACTTTAAGGCGAAGTTGATACGTTTGTCAGCCAATAAGTTTGTAGCACTTTTCTTTAGCCTTTACTTACTATTGGTGGTGGGAGCACTTTTTTCACCGAGACCTTCCGAAGCCTCAAAAGAATTACTTTTAAAAGTGCCATTTATCGTTTGGCCACTTTTGCTCGCTACCACGGTAGGGCTGCGTAAGCAAAGCCTAAATGTGCTGTTTAAATTATTTATTAGCTCTACTCTTGTAATGCTAGTAACAGCAATAGCTTATGCCATCTATCGCTTTGCTAATGGCGCTGGTGATGATGTTTTTTACTTTGCTCAATTACTGTCCTTAGTTAAAGTGCCGCCACACTATATGGGTTTATACTTTAGCTTTTCGTATGCAATTCTTCTCCATAAGCTCGTTACAAAAAATAGGGTCTATCCATCATTGGCTCTTAATCTATTCGGTCTTATCCTGCTGGGTTTAGGTATAATTCTGCTTTCTGTTCGGATGCAGTATTTAGTGTTCATCTTAATTAACACCTCCATTCTTTATACCTATCTGCGTAAGCGCTGGAGTAGCACCAAAGCATTTTTTAGCTTCTTGGCCTTTTCAGTTTTGTTCCTTGCCATTTTACTAGTGGTGCCAGGCAGTAGAAGCCGTTTGGTAGATACCTTTAATGAATTGCGCTCCTACGAAGGAATGGTAGAGAATAAACAAACTAACCCCCGTAAGTTTTTATGGCGCTCGGCGGCGGATGTGATTGGGGAAAATTTTTGGTTTGGCGTAGGCACAGGTGCGGAAGATGTGGATCTGAACAAAAAACTAGAGGAGGTGGATGCCATTTTCTGGGATGGTTTTCAAACCTATCAGCTCTACGAAATGCGTTATAATTATCATAACTCCTATTTACAGACCTTTGCGGCCAATGGTGTCTTCGCATTTTTGGTATTATTGGCATTATTTGTTTACCCTATTTTCAAATTAAAGCGACATCCTTTTAAAGCCGAAGCAGGATATTTTTTACTTATTTGTGGCTTAAGCTTTTTAACGGAAAGCATGCTGCAAAGGCAAGCGGGAGTAATGTTCTTTAGTTTTTTCTACTCTCTGTTCTTTATTTTAATTACCATTCCCGATAAAGCTCTAAGTAAGAAAAGAGAGGTGTCGGAAATAACAGACTCCGAATAATTCTTCTCAATTATCTACCTAAGTGAGCACGGACAAAGCCTTTAGCGTAATAATGCCCTTTTACCAGGGTGATCAGGCAGAGCATCTTAATGCGGCCTTAAAAAGTTTAGCCGAGCAAAGCCTTCCGGCAGATGAGATTGTACTGGTGCAAGACGGTCCAGTGAATGATAGTCTACAGGAAGTGGTGGAACTTTGGCAGAAAAAACTACCGAGCTTAAATTGGCATGTTCTTCCAGAAAACAAAGGTCTTTCCGCAGCGCTAAATGCTGGGATTGATCAAGCTAAACATGAGTGGTTAGCACGTATGGATGCGGATGATATTTGTTTGCCGACGCGTTTTGAAAAACAATTAGCGCTAATTGACTCAGATCCCGACTTAAGTATTTTAGGCTCTTGGATTCAGGAGTATGATGAATTTATGCAAGAAGCGAAGGGGATTCGCAAACTCCCAATGCTAGACGCAGATGTGAAGTCTTATGCTCGTTGGCGATGCCCTTTTAACCACATGACAGTGATGTACCGAAAGTCTGTGCTAGAGAAGGTCGGTGCTTACAAAGATTATGGGGCCGTTGGCGATGATTATGAGTTGTGGGCTCGCTTTATAATGCAAGGTTATAAAACAGCGAATATTCAAGAGGTTTTGGTTTTGGCTAGAACGGGCGAAGACTTCTTTAAGAAACGCAGAAGAGGGATAAAATACTTTAAAAATGAGGTGCGAGAAATTAACGAGCTCTATCGCATGGGCTTATTAAAGCCTTGGCATTATCTTTTTCACTTTTGTACCAAGGCCATTGTAAGGTTATCACCTCCTTGGCTGGTAAAGATTTTTTATCTCGGGATTAGAAAGAGTAGTTAATGAACCGTCAATTAGGCAAGAACATCGGGTTTTTGGGGATTTCACAGGCAGCAAATTATTTGTTGCCCTTGGTTACCTTGCCATACATTACCCGCATTGTTGGCCCTGAAAATTACGGCAGCATTGAGTTTGCTACGGTTACGGTTTTATTCTTTTCTGCTATCGTAACCTATGGTTTTACTTTTACGGCTACACGTAAAATAGCAGAGCTAAAAGACGATTGGCGACGAATTTCAGTGGTTTACTCTACGGTAATGCAAGCCAAATTACTGCTCTTAATTCTCAGCTCGGCACTTTTTGTACTTCTTTTATTTTTGGTACCAGAATACAGCAGTGAATGGAAAATCATGCTTTTTGCCTTCCCTTTTGTGATTGGTTGGGGGCTCTATCCTGACTTTCTCTTTCAGGGTCGACAAAAGTTGGGCGTAATTGCTGGGGCGAACTTTGGGATTAAACTCTTGGCGGCTATATTAATTTTCACGCTTTTAAGAGTAGAAGAAGATTATTACCTCGTGTGCGGTATAAACTCCTTTGCACAAATTTCGGCCTCCTTAGTAACCATGTTGTACGCCCATAAACATTATCCTCATCTGCGCTGGCACAAGGTAGCTTCTCGTCTTATTAAGGCTTATTTGCGCTCTGGTTTTTATATTTTTTGTTCGCATTTTTTTACGCGAGTATATACTTTTGGCATTATCATTTTTCTTGCTTTCTTGCTTCCAGAGAAAGAGCTCGGTCTTTTTTCCGCTGCTATGAAATTAATTGTAGTGGGTCAGAGCTTTTTATTCACTCCAATCGGCGGCGCGCTTTTCCCTTATTTAGCGAAACTGGCTAAAGAAGATTTAAATCGTTTTTATCAAGAGCGACGTAAGTTTGCTTTATTGACTTTGCTTGTAACAGGTTTAGCATCTGCTGTTTTAATGGTTTGGCCTAGCTTTTTTGTGAATCTAGTTTTTGGCGCTGACTATCTATCGGTTGCGCCAATTTTACAATTAATGGCGCCAGTCCTGGTGCTTACTGCTTTTAGCCATTTTGCCATGAAGCAAGGATTGATGGTTTTAAAGGCAGACTCTGCTAACCTTTGGGTGGTTTTAATGGGTGGCCTTGGTTCAATCGCGCTTAACTGGTTTTTAATAGAATATGCCGGTATGCTGGGTGCAGCGTGGGCCAAGTTAAGTGTAGAAGCTCTGCTTGCCCTTAGTGCTCTGTACTTTTTTCAAAGAACAAAACGTAGAATGGGCCTTAAGCAGGCCAAATAGCGCGCAGTTCTTCTTTAGTTTTAATGGAATCGAAGCCCCAAAATAGGCCAGTTTCTTCCTTTTGTTTTTTACTTATATCAGAGCGCAAGTCACTAAATAAATCGGAGAAATATTTTCTTTGGTAAGCCACTAATTCTTGGTCGCTGCCGGCAGAATTGCTTTTAAAACGTTCGCTTTCGTGCTTGCTAACTGCTTGCTGATTAATTTTTTGTTGAAAGATATAATGCGGCTTATTTAGATATATGCAAAAGCCGGTTTGGGTGCCCATACCATTGCTCATAGTAAGATCTGCTAATTCGATATGCGCTCTTTGTCTAGCCACAAAATGAGGGTCAAATTTGTGTCCTGCACTCACTAAATGAAAGCCTTCGCTAGCGTAGGCATCTTGTTTGTCTTGGTCTAATGCATCTAAATAGTAAAGAGAAATTAAGACGGAGTCGTAGTTTTTTGCCACGCGCTTTATTTCTTCGATTAGGTCGAAGTCGTTAAACTTAGACTTCACGTTTTTCATGCTGTGAAAGGGATAAACCAAAAGCACTTTGCCTAGCTTTTGTTTCAAGGCCAACATTTCGTCCGAACTATAAAGGCTTTCAGCGTAATGTATATAAGGACCAACAGCAATACTCTCCTTCTCGGGAATTTTACTTTTTAAAATTGCCCTTCGACCTTCGCTCATAGTAATGATGCGCGGAAAATGCCAATGGTATTGATCTTGGTGAACAATGCGCCCTAAAAACAAGCCGTGCTCCATATAGGCCTTTAGGTCCTTTTGTATCCCAGCAAATTCTTTAAGATGCTTGGCGTAGCCGTAGAGATTATTATCAATTACCCTTTCTGTTGGCGAATAAAGTAAATCCTCACTTAGCTTTTGGTACTCAAAAATGCTCAGGCTTTTGCGAAAATCCACTTCTTTTTGAAATGCTTTACTATTACGCAAACGGTAATAAGTAAACATAAACTGCTCTAAAAAAGCATGTTCTGCAGTAAAGCGTTTGATTTTATCTTTATTCAGCACGTCAAAATATTAGCTTCAAAAGTAAGAATAAGGAGATGCATTAGAGATAGCTTACTTTTGCTTCAATATTTGCATCTGCAAAAGCGTAAATCACAGAGTTATATAGAGGCTAATCTGTTATGAGTCAACTGCGAAAGCATCTTAAATTCACTTTTTCTAACCGTTGGAGAGCTTTTCGCCTTAAAGCTAAGCTTGGCCATTTAGGAGAGGCGGTTTGGCTTGATAAAAGCGTAGAATTCATGCGCTTCCCTGCTAATATCGCTGTTGATGATGAGGTAGTGGTAAAAGAAGGTGCTCGCATCTGCGCCTGTAATGAAAAGGCGAGTATTAAAATTGGCAAGCGCAGCACTATTGGTTACCACACTTTTATATTCGCATCTAGTGCTATTACTATTGGCGACGATTGCTTAATTGCTCCTTTTGTTTATTTGGTAGATAGCGATCACTCTATTAAGGCGGGAGAAAGAATTAATAAGCAAGCCAATAATAGCGAGCCTATCTTTATTGGTAACGGCGTGTGGTTGGCCAGTAATGTAACTATATTAAAGGGAGTTAAGATTGGTGATGGTGCCGTGGTTGCAGCAAATTCTTTAGTGAATAAGGATATTGGTCCGAATGAAATTTGGGCTGGAACACCGGCAAAAAAAGTGGGCGATCGAAAATAAAGTCGGCATAGTACTATTGGCGCGCATGTCTTCATCGCGTTTACCAGCTAAGGCCTTAGGTCTAATAGAGGGTAAAGAAAGCATTCTTTATATCATAGAAAAGCTTCTTGGTGTGCTGCCTAAAGAGAATATTATCTTGGCAACGAGTACCGAGAGTAGCGATGATCCTTTAGCTGAATTTGTAGAGAAGCAAGGTCTTAAAGTATATCGCGGCTCTTTAAACAAGGTGGCAGAACGTTTCTATCAGGCAGGTTTACAATTAAATTGCCCTTATATCTGCCGAATGAACGGTGATAATATTTTTTTAGACAAACAGTTACTAAACTCGCTACTCAGCCTGGCGAATAAAGCCCAGTACGATTTTATCTCCAATGTGAAAGGTCGCAGCTATCCGAAAGGTATGAGTGTAGAGATTGTACGCCTTAGTTATTACGAAAAATTATTGCCAGAAATATTGGCAAACGATTATTATACAGAACACGTAATGCCTTTAGTTTATGAAAGAGTAGACTCCGCGAGGCATTATTATCAAATGAATACAGATTATCCCGCTGCTGCAGGTATTCAGCTTGCGCTAGATACGGCCCAAGATTTTGAACGTAGTGAGTGGATTATGAAACATTCTTCCTTGGCTCATACGGAAATGGGTTTGCGGGAATTATGGCAATTATACCAGACTTATGAGCAATCCTTTAAAGGGTAAACACGGCCCCTTATTAATAGCAGAAATTGGTGGAAACCACGAAGGCGATTTCAATTATGCCAAAAGACTAACACAGATGGCTATTGACTGCGATGTTGATATGGTGAAATTCCAAATTTACACCGGAGATTCTTTAGTTTCCCGTTTAGAGAGCCCACAGCGTAATGCGCACTTTAAAAAGTTCGAATTAACGCAAGCGCAACATATCGAGCTGGCTAAAATGGTAATTGATGCAGGCCTCCGCTATACCTCTTCAGTTTGGGATTTAAGCGCTATGGATTGGATCGACTCTTACATTCCCGTTTATAAAATTGGTAGCGGCGACTTAACGGCTTATCCCGTTTTGCGAGAAATGGCCCATCTGGGGAAACCACTAATCCTCTCTACGGGCTTATCTACGGAAGTAGAAGTTTTGGATGCGGTGAAGTTTATCCAAAACGTGAACCCAATTTATCAAAACCCAGAAATGTTGGCTGTTCTCCAGTGTACCAGTATGTATCCAATAAATCTTAGTGACGCCCATTTAAACGTAATGCAACGTTACCGCGATTTAACGGGTTTAACAATTGGTTACTCGGATCATACCGAAGGTTCGGATGCTTTAAACTATGCCCTAGCGATGGGCGCCGAGGTATTGGAGTTTCATTTTACGGATAGCCGTGAAGGTAAAGTTTTTCGCGATCATAAGGTGTCTTTAATGCCAGAGGAAGTGAAAGCCCTAATTCAAGAAATTTACAAGATAAAAGCTTTGCAAGGTTCGGCCGAAAAGAAGCCTACCCAAATTGAGCTTGACAATGGTCACGAGCTTTCTTTCCGTCGTGCTGTATATCCTGCCAAGCCTATAAGGGCGGGCGAAACCTTAAGTAATGAGAACCTAACAGTTCTTCGTCCTAATCACGGTATTGACGCGAGAGACTTCGATAAATTAATCGGTAAAAAAGCGAAGATAGATCTCGAGGCACATCAGAAACTTAGCTTTGATATGTTCGAATGAGAATAAGCCAATACTATATTCGCACTTTTCGTCCCAAGTTTTTTGCGGCCTTAACGCGCCTTTTCTATGCCGGCAAAAATGTGCAAATTGGAAAAGGACTGCGCTGCGATTCGATTCCGAAGATTATGATTGATAGGGAGGCGCGCTTAATGATTGGCGATCATGTAGAGTTAAGACGCAATGTGGAAATACGGGTGCATCAAGAAGCGCAAGTGCAAATTGGCTCGAAGGTTCGCATAGACCGTGGGGTACGATTACTGAGCACCAATAAGGCAAGGCTGCAATTGGAAGATGGGGTTAGAGTGGGCTTATATACGGTTTTTAATGGGGGAGACTCTATTTATGTGGGAGCTAAAAGTTTAATTTCGGGCTTCGTATACTTACAAACGAGTATGCACGGCTTTAAAGATCGTTCGCTTGCGGTGCAAAGTCAAGGTTACGAGCATGCGTCTATTCATTTAGCGAAAGACTGTTGGCTTGGTACCCATGTAGTTGTTTTGCCAGGAGTAAAGTTAGGTGAAGGAGTAGTGGTGGGCAGCAATGCGGTAGTTAACAAATCGGCGGAAGATTTTCAGGTAATAGGCGGAATTCCCGCTAAAGTTTTAAAAGAGAGGACATGAAAAAGGAGAGTCCATTAGTTTCGGTTTACATCACAAATTATAATTACGGTGCTTTTTTAGAGCAGTGTGTAGCAAGTGTCTTGGCGCAAAGCATGCAAGATTTTGAGCTAATTATTATTGATGATGGCTCTACCGATAATAGCAAAGAAATTATAGAACAGTATCGCTCTTTAGCGGGCTTGACCATTATCTATCAGCAAAATAAGGGGCTTAATATCACTAACAATGTAGCCATGCGCGTGGCAAAGGGTAAATACCTGATGCGCTTAGATGCTGATGATTTTTTAGCACCCGAAGCTCTAGAGAAAATGAGCGCTTTATTGGAGGCGAACGACGAGCTGGGTTTGGTGTTTCCAGATTATTATTATGTAGATGCTAATGGCAATATTACCGGGGAAGAACGTCGCCATAATTTTGAGAAGGAGGTTTCTCTATATGATCAGCCTGCCCACGGAGCCTGCACTATTATTAGGCTAAGCTTCTTAAAGAAAATTGGCGGCTACAATGAAAGTTTTACTTGCCAAGATGGCTATGATCTGTGGCTTAAGTTCATCACGCATTTTACCGTTAGTAATATAAATACGCCTCTTTTCTATTACCGCAGACATGGTCAAAACCTAACTACCAACGAAGAACGCATTTTGGAAACAAGGCGGGCCATTAAAGAAACTTTTTTAAATAAAGAAGAGTTGGCAGAGTCTAGCCTAGTGGTAATTCCCGCAAGAAATACGCGCATTAAGAAGCAATCCTGGCCCTTGCTAAAAGTAGGTGAAGGTGCTAGTGTTTTAGAAAATCGAGTGGCTCAAGCTTTAAAAGCGAATAGCACCGCAGCGGTTTATATTATCAGTGAGGATAAAGAACTCATAGATTATGCAGAAATTGCCTTTGCGAATAATCCAAAAGTAAAAGTATTAGAGCGCCCTGCACAGTTGGCAGGACCCAACCAAACCTTGGGAGCAACGGTAAACTTGGCGGTAAAAGCGGCAGAAGACGCGGCTTTAAAATTTGAGAGTGTTTTGACTTTGACTCTCGATTACCCTTATACGGAAGCTTCAATTATTGATGACGCGGTAAATACTTTACACCTCTTTAAATCGGATTCGGTAATAACCGTCCGTCCTGATAACAAAGCTTATTATCGCCATAATGGACATAGTTTGAGCGCTATTTTAGATCAAGAAAAGTTTACCCGCTTAGAACGCGAAGCCTTATACCAAGCAGCCGGTGGCATTATGGTTGCCAGTTTAGAGAGCTTTAAAAAACACACTAAAATAAATGCCGGCAGAATGAGCCACGTGGTGGTAGATGAACTTAGTGCCTTTGGCGTATTTTCAGAATTCGATTTTGAAATTTATCAGTTGCGCAGTGGCGCCCTAGATGACTAAAAATTAGCTTCCTTTGCTAAAGATGGCCACACTATTAGAAACATACGCGCCCTTAATTTCCTTGGTTTTAGCCTTCGCTATCACCTATTTTTCTATTCCGGCTATAATTCGATTAAGTTTGGTAAAACGGCTTTATGATTTACCCGATGTGCGAAAAAAACATGCCGCTCGTATTTCCCCTCTAGGGGGGATGGCCATTTTTGGTGGGATGATAATTTCCTTTGTTTTTAGTACTGCCCACCTAGCAAACCCCGCGCTAAACTCGGTCCTTGTTGCTCTCTTTGTTCTCTTTATTACGGGCGTTAAAGACGATTTATACCCCTTGGTTCCCTATAAGAAAATGGCAGGCCAAGTCTTGGCAATTAGCATTGTTGTGCTACAAGGAAACGTTCGCTTAGAAAGCTTTTATGGACTTTTTGGAATTAATGAACTGCCCTATATGGTTAGTGTGCTGCTAAGCTTAGTGTTTTTCTTAGGTATTATAAACTCCTTTAATTTTATTGATGGTATTAATGGATTAAGCTCTGGTATTGGCATTATTGTAAGCTGTACTTATGCTTTATGGTTTTCTTACTTTCAGGAAGATCTGTTTTTAATCTTAGCCCTAGCCATTGTAGGCTCGCAGTTGGCCTTTCTTCCCTATAACCTAGTTAAGGCGAAAATTTTTATGGGCGATTCGGGCTCGATGATTTTAGGTTTCCTAGCTGCGATTTTAACTATTTACTTTTTGCAGGTAAACGAAAGAGCTGCGGAGGTCGTATTATTAAAGATTGACGCCATGGTATTTAGCTTCGCGGTTTTAATAATTCCTCTAATGGATACGATTCGAGTTGTTTTTATTCGAGTCTTTATTTTAAAGAAGTCGCCCTTTTCCGCCGATCGCAATCATATTCACCACGCCCTTTTGGATATTGGGCTTAATCATGCTCAGGCTAGCGTATTATTGATGGTGATAAACATCCTTTTTATTCTTGCCTGTTATTTCCTAAATGATTTTTTACGCGCTAAGTTTCTTTTTATCGGGCTATCTTTGACCGCAATCGCTTTGTCGCAAGTACCTTTTATCATTAAAAAGAGACAGAAAAAACGTGGGATTTATCAAGCTCATTCCTAGGCTCGCCATATTGAAAAAGCATTTTGGAAGTATCATGCTTCTGCTGCTAGTGTCGCTTCCTCTGGGTCAGCAGCTTCTTACTAACCTTCTTTTACTGGCTTTATTTCTTTTGGCACTTATTTTGGCGGAAAAAAGTGACTGGCGTAGAACCTTGCGGTCACCAATATTCATATTGCCCGCACTATTTTACCTCTTCTCCTGCTTCTCTTTGCTGTGGTCCGATAATATTTCCGAAGCTTTACCCATGCTTGAGACAAAATCATCTTTTTTTCTAGCGCCTTTATTAATTGGTTTAAGTGCTCGATTGTATACGGAAGGATTTAAAGAGAAAGCACTTAAATCCTTCTTGGTAGGTGCTTTGCTTGCTTCTCTTGTTGCCTTAATCTACGCCAGCTTTCGCAGTGTGGAGAACGGTCATTTATACAAGCTTGCGCAAGATGGGGTCTCTAAACAGTATCTATTTTTATATACCCATCTAGCAGAGCCAATAATGCATCCTGGTTATTTTGCTAGCTTTTTAGGCATCGCTTTATTTATTGCTGCCTACTTTTTTTGGCAAGGTCGCCGTCAGTATAGATACCTATATCTGGGAGCCCTTGTCTTTTTATTTTTAATGATGCTGCTTTTACAAGCGCGGATTAATCTTTTAGCGATATTCATCCTTTTGCCTTTTGCCTTGATTTATTGGGCTTTTAGCCGTCGAAAATATAAGTTCTTGCTTTTGCCTGTGCTGCCGGTAGCCGCCTTGCTTTTGGCTTTAACCATGGGAGGTGATAGCTTTCGAGATCGTTACCTACAGATGCCCGACTTTAGTTATGATATTTCTGGGAGTGACTTTAATAGCGCAACCTATCGTTTAGCGGAATGGGAGTCGGCTGTAGATTTAATAGCGGATAATTTTTGGCTAGGTACAGGGCTGGGAGATAACCGTATTGCACTGATAAATACGTATCGCGAAAAGCAATTTTGGGAAGGCCTGAACAAGCGCTTCAATGCCCATAACCAATATTTGGAAAGCTTTATTGCGATTGGTTTGCTAGGGACTATTTTATTGCTCAGTGCTTTAATTTATTACCTCAATAATTATTGGAGAAAAGGAGATTACTTGAATGTTTTAAACTTACTTTTTTTGATGATTTGTCTCTTAACGGAATCGATGTTTGAGCGAATGTGGGGGGTATTATTATTCACTATTTTCTTCCCATTAATGATGTATCTGTCGCAGTACAATGAAGAGAGCGAAAAGCTAGAAAGTTCCAAGGCTAATAAATTATAGCAGGACTGCGATGTGATTTCTTTTAAAGTAGTTTACTTGGAATAAACAATGCGAAAAGCCTGGTCATTGTCTTCGGGGTTAATAATTTTCAATAGTCTATGAATAGTGGCCCAAAGCTGCTCCTCGTTTTTCCTTAAATCAATCATAGCATCTTGATAGTGCTGCATATTGGCTTTTATAACCGCGATTTCTTGGTAATCAATGGCCTTATCTAAAAGGTCGTAATGACTAATCTTAAAATAGTGACAGATTTCAATAAAACGCTCTAGACTTAATGGGGAGGCTCCAGATTCCATTTTGCGATAATTGCTGGCACCCATGTTTAATTGAGAGGCTATCTCTGCTTGGCTTATTCCTCTTTGCTCTCTAAGGCGACGAATGTTTATGAGTATTTCTTTTGAGTGTTTCATAAGGCCAAGGTGCTATTTTTCCGCTAATATGGTAATAATAGTGCGCATGTAAAATGGTGTTAATAGATACTTTAGCATTTTCAGAAATGAAAAATTTAAAAGATCATTCCTCCTAATCTTTACGATTAGATAGGTGAAACTCTTAGTTGAAAACTGAAATTAAAATAAAATATTTTGACTGCCGCTAAATACCCTTATAAACATTTAGGGGTATATAGGATAGGGACCCTTTAGCTAATTTCTTACGAAGAGAATTAGCTTCCCTAATTCTAGACAGAATAACACGGTTATTAACAAGTTGATAGCCGTGTTGTTTTTTTATCGCTCGGTTTTTGGTCCAATAAAGGTAATTTCAAAATTCGGGCCTTATAAAATCCGCTTAAGTTTTTTATTAATCTCCACCCGTAGCAAGGTTAAATTCTTAACGGTTTCCAAATCGCTTATATCTACCTTCTCGCCGTCTTGCAATTTCTTTTGCACACCTTTAATTAAGCTGGCGATTTTCTTTTCCTTAAATCGTAAAACGGCTTCTAAGGTAAAATCGCGCAGATGAGCATCCGGTTCTGGGGGGTAGATTCTTTTGCGACGCCAATCGTGCAAGGCCGGTTCTTCAGAAATAAGATCGACAACCTTATGCATTAAAGCTTTATCTCCTCCCCGTAAAAACTCTTCTGCTTTAGCTATACGCTGTTCTTCATTATTAAAAACATCTAGAAAGTGTTGAAAGACCTTTTGAAAAAGGGGATCATCCATTTCTAGACCATCACTCACTAGTTCGGCTAAAATATAAGAAGCTATACTTTCGGCCGCTGGACTCTCGTCATCCTCTGAGGGTTCATCAAAAACAATTTCCTTTTCCCCGTGATTAAGCAAGAGAGAGCATAGTGCTTCTTCCTGGGGATAAAGCATCGAAGTAGCTACGGGTTCGGCCGATTCAACCACCTGCATAGTAGCTGCCTCATCGCCAGGGCTATTTTGCCTTTGTTCTCGTTTTGCTTGCTCTTCGGCCTTGTTGATATTGCGGGAACGTATTTGGCCCAACTCGCTAAAGAGAATACGCTCTTCCATCGCAAGAATGCGAGCTGTTTCTTGAATAAAGGCTGTGCGGTCTAACTCATCGGGCATCAGTGCAATACTTTGCACCATTTCGCGAGCCGCTTTGGCCTTTTCCAGTGGGTCATTGCCTACTTCATCTAGCAAAAGCTTGGCCTTGAAGCGCAGGAAGTTAGTACGTTCTTCCTGTAAGTAGGACTCTAGCTCTACCGAAGAAACTCGTTTGGAGTAGGAGTCAGGGTCTTCCCCATCTGGGAAAAGTACCACTCGCACATTCATTCCTTGCTCCAGAATTAAATCAATTCCTCGTAAACTTGCTTTTATTCCAGCAGGATCACCATCGTAAAGCAACGTAATGTTTTTGGTAAATCGTTTTATCAATAAAATCTGATCTACCGTAAGGGCGGTACCGGAACTAGCTACCACATTTTTTACGCCAGCCTGATAAAGACTAATAACGTCGGTGTAGCCTTCTACCAAGTAGCACTCATCTGCCTTAGCGATATGGCTTTTGGCATGGTAAATACCATAAAGAATTTTACTTTTATGGTAGATAATACTTTCGGGACTGTTGAGGTATTTTGCAGCCTTGGCCTCCTTCGTTAAAATCCGACCGCCAAAGCCTAAAACCCTTCCAGTATGCGATAAAATGGGGAACATTACACGACCTCTAAAGCGATCAAGTTTCCTTTCGCCATCTACTTTAGTGAGACCAACATTGGCTAAAAACTCCAATTCATAGGCGTTTTTTAAAGCGTGGTCGGTAAATACTTGGTAGCCATCTTGGCTGTAGCCTAATTGAAAAGTTTTTATGGTTTCATCGCTAAAGCCTCGTTCTTGAAAATAGCTGAGTCCTATACTACGTCCTTTAGGGTCTTCCCAAAGCTGTTGTTGAAAGTATTTATTAGCAAAATCATTGACTAAAAAGAGGCTTTCGCGCTCTTCTCTTGCGGCAATTACTTCTGAGCTTTGAGCAGTTTCTTCTACTTCAATATTGTACTTCTTGGCCAGAAAGCGCAGGGCTTCTGGATAAGTGTACTGCTCATGTTCCATTAAAAAAGTAACGGCACTGCCTCCTTTTCCGCTGCTAAAATCTTTAAATATCTGCTTGGCAGGCGACACCATAAAGGAAGGTGACTTTTCATTGCTGAAAGGACTGAGGCCCTTAAAGTTACTGCCTGCTTTTTTTAAACTTACAAAATCGCCAATCACCTCTTCTATACGAACAGTGTCGAGAATTTTCTGGATGGTTTCTTGGCTAATCATAATTGCAAATCTAAAAACTGTCTAAATACTATCGTGGGCACCGCTTTCACTTTTGCAAACTAATTTCCGAAGGTAGCTAGAGTACGTGAAGCGTAAAAAAAAAGCGGCCCTTTTAGGCCGCTTTCAATAAACTTAAGTCAGTCTTATTTGGTTTTGTCTTCCACTAGGTGTAAGTCCATTTGTGGAAAAGGAATTCCTACACCTGCCGCGTCGAATGCTTTTTTAACCTTTTCGTTAAATGCATTGAGGATATTCCAGTAATCTTCGGTTTTAGACCAACCTCTTACGCGAATATTAACGCTACTATCGGCCAAAGCTTCCACAAAAATAGTAATGCCTTGTTCTTCAATAAAGCCTTTTTCTTCGGCACATAATTTATGTAGTATTTCTTTAGCGGTGTCGATATTGTCGCTGTACCCAATACCGAAAGTCATGTCTACTCTACGAGTTGGGTTGAAGTTATAGTTTACAATGTTATTGTTAGAGAGGCTGCCATTGGGAATCATTATCTCTTGCCCTTGTGGAGTAGTTAAATAAGTATAGAATATTTGAATTTCTCTAACCGTACCAGCGGCGCCACCACCTTCTATAAAATCGCCTACTTTAAAGGGCTTTAAAATTAAAATTAATACTCCGCCTGCGAAATTAGATAAGCTGCCTTGTAGGGCAAGACCTACCGCTAAACCTGCCGCACCTAATACTGCAACAAAAGAGGTCATTTCTATGCCCAACATGCTGGCTACAGAAATAATAAGCAAAACTTTTAGAAGGGCATTAACAATTGAGGTTAGGAATGGAACTAAGCTTGGGTCCATTTCCCTTTTAGTCATTTGCTTGCGCATTACCCGGGTAATACGCTTGATAATAGCGAGACCGATAATTAATACGAGAATTGCTAGAATTAAAGATGTACCATATTTAATGGCCATTTCTAGCAAAGAATTGCTGATTTCTTGAATGTTATCCATGTTTGATTTGTGGGTTATATAGCCCGCGAAGTTAATTATTTACTTCGGCTTATTACATACTCCGCTAAAGCGATCAAAGAGCTTTTAGTTTCGCTAGGTGGGTAGTTTTCTAGAATGTCCAAAGCTTTGGCTTGATAGTCTAGCATTTGCTGCTCTGCGTATTCTATGCCACCAGAATGGCGCACCATAGACATAACTTGCTCCACTTTTTTACGATCGTGATTGTAGCGCTTTACAACTTTAATCATAAATTTTTTATCGCGCTTTTCGGCATTGCGCAATGCATAGATTAGCGGAAGCGTCATTTTTTGCTCCTTAATATCAATCCCCGTAGGCTTGCCAGCTTTACCAGTTTTTTGAAAGTCGAAAAGGTCATCTTTAATTTGAAAGGCGATACCCAGGTACTCTCCGAAAAGTCGCATATTGTTTACCTCTTCATCGCTGGCCTTTACAGAAGATGCGCCCACGGCACAACAAGAGGCAATTAGGCTCGCTGTTTTTTTCTTGATGATATCGAAATAAATTTCTTCATCAATATCTAAACGACGCGCTTTTTCAATTTGTAAAAGTTCGCCTTCACTCATTTCGCGTACCGCAGTACTAATTAGCTCTAGGAGTTTATGCTCTTTGTACTCTACCGAAAGGAGTAATACTCTCGATAAAAGGTAATCGCCTACTAAAACTGCTATTTTGTTTTTCCAAAGTGCATTTAAGGAGAAAAAGCCGCGACGCATATTGGAGTCGTCTACTACATCATCGTGTACGAGAGTGGCAGTATGCATTAGTTCTACCAGCGCGGCGCCGCGATAGCTACTTTCGTCTATATTGCCGTGCAGCTTCGCGCTAAGAAAAACCAGCATGGGCCTTAACTGCTTGCCTTTGCGTTTTACTATATAGTAAGTGATACGATCTAAAAGCGCCACTTTACTCGCCATGAAGTCACGGAATTTGGGCTCGAAAGCCTTCATCTCTGTAAGGATGGGTGCTTGTATTGCTTTAAGATTCTGCATGCGCTTCAAAGGTAAGCTAAGTACTAGGAATGGCTAATAAGTAAATGGCAAAATAAAGTTTTGCTCATCCTTTAATTAAAGATTTCTAATTCGTTTTTGTTCGCCAATTGTCCACAAGCGGCATCAATATCTTTTCCGCGCGATTTCCGAACGGTGGCCACAATGCCCGCTGCTTCCAATCCTTTAACGTAAGCAAGTACTGCTGCCTCATCGGCTTGTTGGAAAATTCCGTCGTCTATCGGGTTGTACTCTATTAAGTTCACCTTGCAGGGAACGCTTCTGCAGAAGTTTACTAAAGCTTGAATATCAATATCTTTATCGTTTATTCCCTGCCAAACAACATATTCTAAGGTAACACGACTTTTGGTTTTGGAATACCAATACTCCAAGGCTTCTCTTAGTTCTTCAACCGGATTTTTTAGGTTGATCGACATAATTTTATCGCGTACTTCATTGCGAGCCGAGTGCAAGGAAAGGGCTAGCTTAAAACGTGGCTCTTCATCAGCTAGTTTGCAGATAAGCTTGGCCAAGCCCACGGTAGAAACAGTTATTCGTTTAGGCGACATGCCCAATCCATCGGGTGAAGTTATTTTCTCGATGGCGGCCAAAACATTTTTATAATTCATTAAAGGCTCGCCCATGCCCATAAAAACAATATTGGTTAAAGGACGGCCATAAAAGTTTTCCGCTTCATTTTTAATCGCCACTACCTGGTCGTAGATTTCGTCGGGATTAAGATTACGCATCCGTTTTAAATTCGCAGTGGCGCAAAAATTACAATCTAAACTGCAACCTACTTGCGAGCTAATGCAGGCAGTAATACGCTTATCGGTGGGGATTAATACGGACTCTACTACTTTGCCATCGTATAAGCGCACGGCATTTTTAATAGTCCCATCGCTACTGCGTTGCATTTCGTCTACCCGAATGTGATTGATTACAAAATTGGCCTCCAGCTTCTCGCGTAAGCTCAACGAGAGGTTCGTCATGCTTTCAAAGTCTTGCGCTCCTTTTTTCCACAACCATTCGTAAACTTGCTTTGCTCTAAAAGAGGCTTCGCCAATTTCTGTAAAATAGCCCTCTATCTCCTCACGCGTTAAAGCGCGAATGTCTCTTTTGTTTTCCACGCAGCAAAGGTAAGGAGTTAATAGGGAGTATTTAGACTGCTTTAATAGTACTAAGACCGCTACGCTATTAGTAGTAAGTAGTGAGATTGGATTTTGCTATGAATCATTGCTTTAGCTTTTTGATTTCTGCTTTCGGTAGGGTGAA
>CBFHVV010000053.1:0-19838 GCA_965658965.1 Croceimicrobium sp. | reverse complement strand
AACCGTTTTAAAAATTAACTCGTGTTGAACTTTATAAAAACTCTCCGGCGAAAGAATATCAATCACCGAATTTATCGCACCATTATCTATTAATACCGCACCTAAAACCGCCTCTTCAAAACTAATTACCTGTGGGGGAATACGCCCCTGGTCCAAGGCAATTACGCTTGGTTTCTTTTTGGTGCTGAAAGAATTTTGTGGACTTTTGTTGTTATCCATGCTCAATTACAAGGGTTTAGACGGAAAAAGATTAGCTTTCAAAAATAATTATTGTGATCGGCTTAAGACAATTTATAAGACATTGTTTTCAACACGCTTTGCTTTTGGTGCTAATCACCTCATGCTCAAAGGCAGAAGAGCCTTTCCCCGAGGTTAGCTTTAATTATGTAGAGGGACAGGCCTTTAAATATGGAGATACCTTAAGATTAGGTTTTGAAAGTACCAATGCCTCATCTTATAAGCTTAGTCTTTTAAAAGGGAATCGTGTTTTTACTCTGGCGCAACGACAGGTATTTAGAGAAGGCAATACCTTTGATTTAGAAGTGTTTTTTAATGACCCATATTTAGCGAGCGGGAATTACGATTTACGATTGCAAGTAGAAAACTCAGACAAGGGAGCTAGTGCCTTTTCGTCGATTCGTTACACGGCTTTGCCTTTATTGCAAGAGGGCTTTGCTTTATTGGGTAGTGAAAATTTAGAAATTCTCGACAATAGCCAAAACCGCACTCTTTTTCCTCTATCTCACTCCTTTGATGCGCTAAAAGTATCATCACGCGACTCCTTAATTTATTTAGCCGCTTTCGCAGATGCGCAAACTGAAATAAGGCGATTAGGTGATTTTCAATTAGTACGCAAATTACCAGCAGTAGCCCCTCTTGGCTCAAAGGCTTATTATGACTTTGTTAAATCAGAGCAGGGCTTGTATCTGCTGCGAAGCGATGGCGAGATAGACTATTTAGAAGAAGGCAACTTACAGGCTTCTACCAGTTTGCCATTCGGCAGAATTGCTCGTAGAGGATGTGTTTTAAACTCCAAGCTGGTTGCTATAACTTACGATCAGGCGGGTTTAAATGCTCAACTATATTTTTTTAACGAGAATCTAAATGGGAGCTTTCAAAGCTACTCATTGCAAGGTTCTAATCACGTTCTCTTCCCACTAGAAAATGATCGGGATCTTGCTATACTCTTTCGAAGGAATGCGCTTTGGGAGTTGCACATCTACAATAGTGCAAGCCAAACATTAAGATTGGAGTATGTTGGCAATGAAAAAATGCCGCTAGGAGGCTCGGCCACTAGTCAAAGTGAGTTGATTATGTTTAGTACGGACCAAGATTTATACAGGCTTTCTCTTGCTAGCTCCAGCATACCGATGTCTATTCAAACTGGTTCTCATCAAAACTTTCAGTTAAGTCGCACGGATCAGGGTTTATATTTACAAAAAGCTAATACGGTTTTTCGCCTCGGTTTAGATAATAATCTGCAATTTGCGGCCTCAAAATTCGATGCATTACAAGATTATGACATTCTCTACAATAAGTAAAATACCAGCCCTATTTTTAACGGCTACTTTAGGTCTATTAAGTTTAAAATCAGAGGCTCAGGCTTTAATAGCTCGGCAGCCTAATCTTAGTTTTCCAGTAACTAATGAATTACAAACCAATACAGAAAGCTTAGTATTGGTTAACCAATCTGCTTATCCTATTAGTATAGATAGTGTGGTACGCTTCGATTATTATGGCAATAAGGTTTTTAAAGCCTTGGATAGCTCCTTTGTTATTTTATCGGGGGATAGTCTTTCCTTAGACGTGGAGTTTAGTCCAGAGCACAATATGTTGCATAATCAGGCTTTAATCTTTAAGTCGGCCAGCGGTTTTGGCCATTATCCCATTAGTGTAAGTGGACAAGGAACTTATTCTAAAGCCTATTACAGCACCACGGAGAACAAAGCGGAAGAAGTATTAAAAACGGCCCTGAGCACCAAACTCGCAGCGGGTTATAATTCTTTAGGCTATACCACTGCCCGCGATAATATGTACGCAACTTTAGATAATTCGGGCGGTCAGGTAACCTGTGTTTACACCGGTAGAAGCGCCACTTTTAATACCCGTTCGGGGGCTAATAATAATAGCTTTAACTGTGAGCACACTTTTCCGCAGGGCTTTTTCAATTCTAATGAGCCGATGCGTAGTGATATTCATCATTTGTTTTCGACGGATGTAACAGCTAATAGTCGCCGTAGCAATGATCCATTTGGGGTAGTAACCAGCAGCAATTGGAGTCAAGGTGGCTCGAAATCGGGCGGTGGTAAATTTGAACCGCGCGATGCCCAGAAGGGAGCGAGTGCCAGAGCGATGATGTATTTTGTATTGCGCTATCAAGATTACAACAACCATTTTTCTGGACAAGAAGCGATTCTTAGAACATGGCACGAGAACTTCCCACCTAGTGCCGATGAAATTGCCAGAAATAACGGCATTTTTGCCCTGCAGAACAATCGCAACCCTTTTGTAGATTACCCTCAGTTTATTGAGCGTATTAGCGATATTGATGCGAATAGCTCAGCGAGTGCAAATTATTCGGCTTATTATTCAGACGATACCATTAAGCTAGCGCAGGGCAATGGAAATTTTGAATACTCTTTTGTGATCTATAATCGCGGTAACGAGGATATTACTTTTCGCAATTTCCAATTAAGCGACCCGAGTTTAAGTTTTAGTAACGGAAACCCAGGTACTCTTACCT
The DNA here is from genome assembly GCA_965658965.1 of Croceimicrobium sp. Classification (GTDB taxonomy): domain Bacteria; phylum Bacteroidota; class Bacteroidia; order Flavobacteriales; family Schleiferiaceae; genus Croceimicrobium. The sequence goes on along the minus strand of CBFHVV010000053.1, from coordinate 17,095 downwards.
TAAATCCTGGTGCAGAAGCTCAGCTTATTATTAGCTTTGATGGCAATGTAAACTATAATGCCGATTTGCAATTTATTGAGGAAGGACAAAGCCCGCAGCCAAAAACTGTTTTCATTCAATCTGGTCCCACTCTTGGTACAGCAGAAACAGAACTTAGGCAGGTGTCTTTTTACCCGAACCCAAGTAATGGCATAATTCAGGTGCAAGGTTTTTCTCGCTTAAAGCAGATGAGTTTAAACGATGCTTGGGGCAGAAACTGGCCCATTGCTGCAGACCGTGAAATGGATCTGACTTATTTACCTAGTGGTCTATACTTTATCCGCTATCAGTTAAAAGGAGAAAACAACTATTACAGCGAACGCTTACTGATTAAGTAAAGTCTTGCTGTATCCGCCTCCACTGAGAGGCATAAAAAAGTCCCTTTGGTTAATTCCAAAGGGACTTTTTTAATTAAGCTTGATTCACTTATTTATAAGCTCCCATCTTTTCAAATTTTGCGAGTCTCTTCTCCAAGAGCTTGTCGGTATCTACCTTCTTAAGCTTGGTGATATGAGTTAAAAGTTGGTCTTTTAAAATCTCAAACATCTTTTCGGGCTGAGTATGCGCTCCACCATCAGGTTCTTTAATGATGCCATCAATCAGTTTGTTGCCCAACATATTTTCGGCAGTAAGCTTTAAGGCATCAGCCGCTTTTTGTTTATAATCCCAAGACCGCCATAAAATCGAAGAGCAACTTTCGGGTGAAATAACTGAGTACCATGTATTTTCTAGCATCAAAACTTTGTCACCAAGCCCAATGCCTAAAGCACCACCCGAAGCGCCTTCGCCAATAATTACGCAGATAATCGGGACTTTTAAAACAGACATTTCGTAAATATTACGAGCAATTGCTTCGCCTTGGCCACGCTCTTCCGCTTCTAGTCCTGGAAAAGCTCCTGGTGTGTCGATTAAAGTAACCACGGGTCGGTTAAATTTTTCCGCCATTTTCATCAAGCGTAAAGCCTTGCGATAACCTTCAGGATTAGCCATCCCAAAGTTGCGGTATTGGCGCATCTTAGTATTAACGCCTTTTTGCTGACCGATAAACATTACTGGCTCATCGCCTAGCATGCCCCAACCACCTACCATGGCTTTATCGTCTTTTACATTTCTGTCACCATGTAGCTCAATAAATTCACCATTAGTCATGGCTTCGATATAAGCTAAAGTGTATGGCCTTTGCGGATGACGTGAGAGCTGCACTCTTTGCCAAGCACTCAGATCCTTATAAACACTCTTGCGTGTGCTTTCTAGTTTTTTCTCAAGTTCTTTTAGAGTCTTCCCCATATCTACTTGGGTTTCAGTCTCTAATTCTTTAGTCTTGTTTATCTGAAGTAGAATTTCCTCAACAGGTTTTTCAAAGTCTAGGTATTCCATAATTGTCCCTCTTTATATCTTGCAAATATGTGAAAATATGCCAATCCATTGTTACTTCGGTGCAATATAGTAGAGATAAGCACCAATAAAACTGAAAACGATATTGGGAATCCATACTGCCAGTAAAGGCGATAAGCTGCCTACCGTAGCAAAGGTAGTGGAGATTTGCATGAAGAAAATATAAGTAACACAAAGTACTAATCCCAGTGCTACATTAAGGCCTAGCCCACCTCGCGTTTTCTTAGAGGAGATGCTTACTCCGATTAATACTAAGATATAAGTGGCAAAAGGCCAGGAAGTCCTTTGGTGCTTTTCAATCAAATAAAAGTTAATATTTTCGGATCCCCGTAAAGTTTCGGCGGCAATAAATTCGTTTAGCTCGGGGGTATTCATCATTTCTACCGTGTAGAGACGAGGGACAATATCGGCCGCATCAAAATCAAAACTACGGGTAAGCTTGCGGCCTTGTTCCAGTTCTTCCTTGCCATTTTCATCAATAGTCCGGATGTCATAATCTTCTAAGGTCCAAACATTATTGCTAGTATCTAGGCGAATAAAGTTGGCTTTTAACTTATAGCTCAGCGTATTACCAGAAAATATTTCATAGGTAAAGTGGTATCCCGAATTTCGTTTGGTATTGTAATTTTCAAAGTAAATTATATGTCCGGGCTTTATTTGACGATGAATGTCTTTAAAGCCTTCGCTTTCTTTGCGGTCTATATAAGCATGTTGAAATTCTAGCCGCTGTACATTGGTGTAAGGGATAATAAAATGACTTACAAATAGGCTGATGCCGGCCACAATAGTAGCGGAAACAAAATAGGGGAACATCATTCTCTTAAAGCTGACGCCACCAGTTAAAATCGCTACAATCTCAGTGTTTGCAGTCATGCGAGAGCTAAAGAAGATAGTGGCAATAAAGACAATCATGGAACTAAAAAGATTGCCGTAAAAGACCAGGAAGTTTAAATAGTAATCGAAAATGATTTCACGTGTACTCGCTCCACGGGTTATGAAATCGTCAATTTTTTCAGAAATATCGAAGACAATGGCAATGGCCAGAATTAGCGCAATGGTAAGGAAGAAGGTTCCGAGGAACTTCTTAATAATATAGAGGTCTATAATTTTAAAAATCTTCACAAGCGCTGTGCTACTTTAATTACCATTTGCTCTTTCCAACTAGCGAAAGTACCCGCTTCAATTTGTTTGCGGGCCTCACTTACTAACCACAGATAGAAGCCTAAATTGTGTACACTCGCTATTTGTCTACCTAAATATTCATTGGCGGCAAATAAATGTCTTACATAAGCTTTGGAATACTGCTCATCTACAAAAGTGGGACCATTTGGGTCTAAGGGACTAAAATCGTCTTCCCACTTTTTATTTTTAATATTAATTATGCCTTCACTGGTGAATATCATCCCGTTGCGCCCGTTGCGGGTTGGCATTACACAGTCTAACATATCTACCCCTAGGGCAATGTTCTCTAAGATATTGGCTGGCGTTCCTACGCCCATTAAATAACGCGGTTTGTCTTTTGGTAAAACGCTGCAGACTAAATCGGTCATGGCGTACATTTCTTCTGCGGGCTCACCTACAGAAAGGCCACCAATGGCATTGCCATCTGCTCCGAATTCGGCAATCGTCTCGGCGCTTTTCAAGCGTAAATCTTTGTAAGTACTGCCCTGCACAATAGGGAAAAGTGTTTGCTCGAAGCCGTATAAAGGATCATTTTCCTTTAGCCAAATACCACATCTTTTTAACCAACGGTGGGTCATTTCCATAGATAGGCGCGCATACTCATAAGTACTAGGGTAAGGCGGGCATTCATCGAAAGCCATAATAATATCGGCGCCAATTTTGCGCTGAATTTCCATGGATTTTTCTGGGCTGAAAAAATGCTTAGAACCGTCGATATGCGATTTAAAAGCAACGCCTTCCTCCGTAATTTTATTAGTACCTGAAAGGCTATACACTTGATAACCACCACTATCGGTAAGGATTGGGCCTTGCCAGTTCATAAATTGGTGCAAACCACCAGCGCGATTTAAAATATCGGTGCCGGGGCGCAAGTATAGATGATAGGTATTGCCTAAAATTACTTGTGCTTTAATATCCTCCTTCAGTTCACGTTGATGCACGGCCTTTACCGAACCAACGGTACCTACCGGCATAAATATGGGAGTCTTAATATCGCCGTGCGCTGTACTTATAGTTCCACTGCGCGCTTTGGATTTGGGGTCTTGATGTTCGAGCCTAAATTGCATGGCACAAAAATACGTGGAATAAGGGAGACGGCAGGGAGAATATTTTCTGCATTTCCTTAGATTAAAAGGATTGATACTTATCTAGCTTTAGTGAAGAACTATCTTTGCGCTTATGCTAACGCTTCTTCCTTTAGCCTTGTGGCTGCTTATTACACTATTGCTTGTTATTATTCAATATCAGCGCTTTTACCAGCTGCGTAAAGGGCTGCGTAATAGTAGACTTGAAAACTTGAAGGGGCAGGAAATTCCGGTCTCAATTATTGTAGCAGCACGCAACGAAGCGCATAACTTAAAAGACTTTCTACCCGTTTTATTAAAGCAGAATCACCCTAATTTTGAAGTGCTTGTCATTAACGATGGCAGCACTGATAAAAGCGAGCTGCTCCTGAATGAAATGTCTAAGAATTTTCCAAATTTACGCTGTATTAACCGCCCAGCGGAGGGGAAAAAGAAAGCGATAAGTTTTGGGATTAAGGAAGCGAAAAATGAAGCCCTGCTTTTTACAGATGCCGATTGCTGGCCAGCTTCTTTAGATTGGGCGACTAAAATGTCGGCGGGCCTCAGAGAACACGATTTAGTCTTGGGATATGGCGGCTTAATTGGCCCCAAAAGTTTTGTATCGGGCCTCAGTATTTTTGAAACTTTTCAAACCGCCAGTTCTTATTATGGGGCCGCTTTGGCAGATAAACCCTATATGGGCGTAGGGCGTAATATGGCCTACAATAAAAGAATTTTTAATAATAGTAAAGGTTTTAGTGACCACGCAGAAGTACTCTCTGGCGACGATGATCTTTTTGTGTCTTCTCTTGAAAATGTTAAGGTAAAGCTTCAATTTAGTGACGATACTTTTACCTACTCGGATGCTCCTCGCACAATGGAGCAATGGTACTTGCAAAAGCGTAGGCACTATTCAACGTCTTTTAAATACCCCATCTCGCGTAAGCTGGCTTTAGGTTTTGAAGGGCTTTTACAGTTATTTTTCTACTTACTTTTACCTTTAGTTTTAATGTTAGCATCCAAGCAGGTCTTGTTTGTATTTTTCATTAGATATGTTTTTACGCTAAGCATGGCAAAGCCTTTGGCGGTGCATTTTAAAGCATGGCAAGAGTGGCTTGTTTTTCCTTTATGGGAGTTATCTTGGTCTGTTTTAACGAGTGCAATTCATATACAGAACCTTATTTTTGGTCCCCGTAAAAAATGGTAGCAATGGATTTAATCAATAAGTATTTCCCCCAGCTTAGCGGGGAGCAGCAAGAGCAGTTTGCCAAGCTAGAAGGATTGTACGAAGAGTGGAATGCCCAAATAAATGTCATCTCCCGTAAGGATACGGAGCATTTTTACGAACGCCATGTTCTGCATTCTTTGGCAATAGCAAAAGTTTGTGAGTTTTATCCGGGAGCGCAAGTTTTAGACATTGGTACGGGCGGTGGCTTCCCGGGTATTCCTTTGGCAATTTTGTTTCCGCAAGCGGATTTTACTTTGGTAGATAGCATTGGTAAAAAAATTAAGGTAGTGAACGAAGTGGCGGCTGCTTTAGGTTTAGAAAATGTTAAAGCCGAGCATCAAAGAGCGGAACAATTAAAAGTAAGCTTCGATTTTATCGTTTCTAGGGCGGTAACGCAAATGCCTCGCTTTATGACTTGGACGAGAGGTAAAATCCGCAAGGGTGTTTCGGCGGGCTCAAAAGCCAACGGTATTTTATATTTAAAAGGTGGCGACCTTAGTGAAGAGCTAGCTAGTTTCCAGCGGGCTAAGCTTTACGATCTTTCTCGGTTCTTTAAGGAGGGTTTTTTTGAAACTAAAAAAGTGGTTTATCTAAAAGCATAAGCAATATATGGGGGCAATGCGCATCTTAAAGTTATTGGGTACCGGCCTTTTTGTTTTTTTTCTACTAGCTATACTTTATAAGAATTCGCAGCAAGTCCCGTATTTACATGATTGGGATGAGCGTTTTCATGCTTTAGTTGCAAAAAACCTAGTGGATGACCCCAGTATACCGCGATTGTATAAAGATGCGGCTGCAATCCATTACAATTACGAGGAGTGGTACCGAACGCTGGTGTGGCTGCATAAGCCTCCTTTGTTCAGTTATCAGGCAGCTTTAGTGATGAAACTATTTGGAACCAACCTTTTTGGTTATCGGCTTAACGGCTTTATTACCATCGCTCTCCTCATATTCACTAGCTTTAAGTTACTAAGGCTTTATCATTTACAGTTTTGGCCGGCCCTAATAATTTCGAGTGGAACTTTTTTTGGCCTTGCTTTTTTAAAACTCAGTAATGGAGTTATGGGAATGGGACAAAACGACCTTTCCTTTATTTTATGGATTAGTGTTGGTGTTTTGTTTGCGGAGAAGGCACGGGTACAGGGTGAGGCACAAAGGCCTAAAAATATTTTTCTGATGGCCCTCTTTTGTGCTTTTGCGGTACTAACTAAATTCTTAGTGGGTTATTTGCCCTTTTTATTACTTGGCTTAAATGCAATTTTATACAAATGGAAACTGAAAGATTGGTTACTTATTTTCTTCGCAGCCTTGCTTCCGGCGGCCGCTATTGGCTCGTGGTATGCTTATACCTATCAAATAGCACCAGAACTTACTCTTAAAGAACTCGAGTATAATACCAGGCATTTTAGTGAAAGCCTTGAAAGTCATAGCCAAGATTGGCTTTTCCATTTCGAGTGGTTTAGTCGGTCATTTTTAGTTCCCATCCTGTTTATACTGAGTCTCTTAGTTTTAAGTTTCTGGAAAAAGGAGCGAAGATCTCAAGTGCTAAAAGCCTTATCCCTCGCTTTTTGGGCACCACTTTTGGCAAGCTTATTCGTTCTGCTGTTTTTTACAATTGCCAAAACCAAGCTACCCGCTTTTAGTTTGGTAAGCGCTCCGCTCCTTATCGTTATGAGCGGCTTACTCTACGGGAATCGCGAGGTTTCAATTTACTTTAAGAAATGGCTTTTAATAGTGCCATTAATCGGACTTGCGTGGGGTAGTATTTATGTGTTTCAAGCTGATTATACAGACCCAAAGCGGAATTGTCAGCGTGAATTTTATCGAGAATTGGGAGAGTCTTTGCCCCACAATGCGGTTTTGTTTAATGTAGAGCCTTTTACTTTTCCTGAGGCGATGTTTTATTCGGGTTTGATCTGTTACGAAAAAGTACCCAGTGAAAACTGGCCAGAAGAGGCTAAAGCACAAGGATATATTCCTTATTTATTACTTAGAGGAGGTGAAAGTACCGCCTTAAAGGAGCAGTTTGCTGGCAGACAGATCGAATATACTTGTGGAGAATAGTAAGTTCCTTAGTTATGAGGATTACTAAAGGTAGTGTCTTCTAAAAACTGGTAATCGCTTAAGGTTCTTAAAAATGCCGCTAATGCTTGCTTTTGCCCGGGACTCCAATTTCTACCTTGGCCCGCGGCCTTCATATTAGGATCGATATTGGGGTGTAAATGTCCGCCAAAATTATAGAAGCCAATTAGGCTATCTAAGTTGGGGATGCTGCCATCGTGCATATAAGGAAATGAGAACTCTACATTACGCACACTGGGAACTTTAAACTTACCAATGTCTGACGCTTTTCCGGTAATTCTTGCGCGACCTTCATCGCTATAGCTTGCTTTCAAACCATTATTTACAAATTGTAAATCTCTACCAAAGGCACCAAACAAATAGGCTGTTTCGCGTTCGCCGTGGCAGTGAAAACAATCTCCTCCAGATCCTCCGTTAGGATCAAAGTCGGAAGAGAATAATTCATAACCTCGCTGCTCGAGGGGAGTGAAGCTGGCGCCAGTTTGCAAGCGCACAACCGAGTCGAATTTAGAGTTGGCGGAAATTAAAGTACGTTCAAATTGTGCAAGAGCTTTTCCAATGTTTTCGGAAGTAACCGTATTGCTACCGAAAGCGGCTTTAAACATAGGAGGATAAATGGGTATCGCTTGAATATTAGCCACTGCAGTCTCCAAGTCATTATCCATTTCAATAGGATCTTCGATAGGAATTAAAGCTTGCTCTTCTAAAGTTAGTGAGCGGCCATCCCAAAAGAAATTATCATGAAAGGCTAAGTTAAAAAGAGGCATGGCTTTTCTGGTGCCAAAAGTGCCATTAATACCTACGGAAGTTGGGGTTGCATCGGTAAAAGCGCGCTCTTGCATGTGACAGCTGCCGCAAGATTGGGTGCCATCTCCCGAAAGGGCTTTCTCGTAAAATAAGAAGCGACCAAGTTTTATCCCTTCTTCCGTAAGGGGATTATTAGACTGAATATTAGCAGGGGGGAAACCAGCGGGGATTTTGAGAGAATAGGGCGTGCCAATCGGATCAGGACGAACAATGGGTTCATCTTCTTTACACTGACTGAAAAGCACTAGGCTTACAGCGAGGCTTAAAATTGCAAATCTTTGGGCGTTCTTCTTCATGATCAAAATCTTTCTCAGTCAAATATCCTACAAATTATTCAGTTTTATAGTGACTATAATTACGCCACCTTTCTACTAAAGCTTGCATGTCCTCCGGTAGCTCTGAATTAAACGATAAGGCTTCGCCTGTAGTTGGGTGTGTGAAGCCTAAGGTCTTGGCATGGAGAGCTTGGCGTGGGCAAGTTAAAAAGCAGTTTTCTACAAATTGCTTGTATTTAGTAAAGGTCGTTCCTTTTAAAACTTTGTCGCCACCATACTCTTTATCATTAAACAAAGTATGGCCAATATGTTTCATGTGTACCCTAATTTGATGGGTGCGCCCCGTCTCTAATTTACACTCTACCAAGGTTACATAGCCCAAACGCTCTACCACTTTATAGTGGGTTACCGCATGTTTGCCCATTTCCTCATCTTCGTGTACCATAAAGATTTTACGATTTTTAGGGCTGCGACCAATGTGGCCTGTAATAGTGCCCGAATCTTCCTCTACATTTCCCCAAACTAAAGCTTGATAGGTTCTTTGCGTGCTGCGTTCAAAAAATTGATTGGCTAAATGGGCCATCGCTTTTTCATTGGCTGCTACCACCATAATTCCACTGGTATCACGATCTAAGCGATGCACAAGGCCTGGTCTCTCTTTATCTAAGCCGGGGAGGTTCTGAAATTTATAGAGCAGGGCATTAACTAGCGTGCCGTCATAATTGCCAAAGCCAGGGTGTACAACCATACCTGGCTCTTTTTGGATTACAATTACATCTTTATCTTGATACATTACCTCAACAGGAATGTCTTGCGGTTTTAAATCATTATCGCGCGGTGGATATGCTAAAACTACCCTTACAATATCACCTGGTTTTACCTTATGATTGCTTTTAACTTTTTTCTCGTTAACGCGAATATTACCAGCCGAAGCAGCTTGCTGTACTTTATTTCGGGTAGTATTTTTTAAAAGATTTACTAAAAACTTATCTACCCTAAGTGGGCTTTGGCCAGGTTCTGCCTCAATGCGATGATGCTCGTATAATTCTTCTTGATCCTGATCTTCTAAAAATTGTTCCGATTCCGGATCTAGCTCTTTGTCCATTAATATGTTTGAATAATTATTTTCTTACGATAAAGCTCAGTGCTGTTCTTTCTCTGGAGCTCTAGTATGTAAAGTCCTGCTTTAATATTGGCTAAGTCCCAGCGCTCTGTTAGGGCCGAGCGGCCTACTATAGCCCCATTTAAATGGCGTAAAGCTAAGCTCCAATTTTGGCTTTCTTTCTCAGAAAAAGGGAATTTAAAGTTAAGTTCTCCGCGGCTAGGGTTCGGGAAGACCTCAAAATCTAGCGGCTTAAACTGGTTGCTAGGGCGGCTCAAATCGCGCGGTGCGTATCCGTAAATGGGTCGCATCATTATGGTCGCGCCTAGAAAGGATTGATAGAGGTCATCAACTTCGCCATAAAAAGCCTCGGTTCGTCCTCTGCTGTTTTGATCGTATCCTAAGCTTAAAGGGCCTTCATCTTGCTGGCGAATGCCAATAAAAACTGTTCCACGCGTAAAGAAAGCAGCATTGGTATCTAATAAATAAGGAAGGTAAAAATTGTGATCGCTAAATTGAGGCTGGTATAAACTGTCGCTCTCGTAAAGTACCTGACCCGGAATGCCGCTATTGTTTTCTAAAACGATAATGCTAAACTCCTGCTGACTTATATCGATGGCGGAAGGCAAAAAATAGAGGTAAAGCCCCTTTAAACTATCGTTTTGCAAAACATTATAGCCTTGCACAATAAAGCCGCCCCGGTTATTTAATACCTCGTAGGCTCTTTCAGCACTGCCATCATCGTAAGCGTAATAGTTTTTAAATTCTTGTTCTTTTCTTAAAGTGTCGTTAGCACTATAGCTTTGACTGCCACCGCTGTAATATTGCCGAGAAATTATACTAAACTCATCGTTATAAGGCGGTTGTAAAAAATCGAGCCTTGGTCTACCCGCATCAGCTGTATCGGGAACAGGAAAACGGGTTTCTACGTTATCGTTGTGATTATCATCTAAGTCACCGTCTGGCGCTCCGTTTTGATCCACCACAGTACCTTGCACCTCTATTTGAAATTCGCCCAATTGTCGGCCTTGGTTACTTCCTCCTGGCACCACATTGCGGCGGTAAAATAGGCGTAGGTCTTTTTTCGCTATGGCAGATGGGTTTATTAGATTGTTGAGATGCCACCAAGGAATAGATTCGAAATTAATCAATAAACTCGGGTGAGCCTGAGTAAAGGCGACGTCGCTAATTAAAGTATCTAGGTAGTTTCTTTGATCGTCTAATTGCACGTAGTCGATATGCCAAATGTCAAAGGCTCCGGCACGGTAGCCAAAGTTTACAAAACGAAATTTAAAATTGCTGCTGAAAAAGCTGGTATCAACCGCAATCATAACTTGCGCGAAGTTTTCTTGCGGCCCAGTGTTTGTGCCCCAAGCCGATTGCCAGCTCGAATCGCTATCATTCCAAAACTGTACTAACAAGGAATCGCTTCTAGAGGGTGGCTCGCCCCATCCTCCTGCTTGATAGTAAAAGCTGAGGTACACTGAGTCTTGCGGCGAGCTGAGGTCGATGCTGCGTGAAGCGAGTACATCGCAAATGCTATCTCCGCCGCTTAAACGGTAGGCGCGCCCAAATTGATTAAGACCATCAAAAGTGGCTACACCAAGCGTTATCGGGCTTTTGGCCCAGGTTTGATTGATGTACACCTGATTGCTAGGTTCCCATAAATTGGGATCGGCAAAATGACCTGGCCCGCTAAAATCATCAGAAAAAGGCAAGTTTATGGCCGCCTTAGAAAGAGGTGTTTGTGTAGTTTCTTCTAAGTGGGGGAGCGCAGATAAACCGCTTAATTGTTCGCTTCTCTGCGCCAGCAAAGAAGAACTTAAGAATATTAATACTAAGGCTAAGTGATTATAAGACAGAGTCATTAAGAGTAGAGTCGAGGGGTGTTTGTAATTGGAACTCTAACGAGTCGTTCGCAATTTTGGTATAATCGTTCGTTAGCCAAATATCAATCTCTCGGCCCATTTGGATACTGGGATTAAGAGTGGGTGGTGGACTTTGACGATATACCAGGGCTGCCGCTGTGTCGCTGATGTCTTCATCGTAAATGGTAGAACCCAAATTAAGCGAACGTGCCAAGAGATCATCTTGAGCTTCTTCTAGCGTTTTCCAACGCAAATAAGGCGAAGGAATAAGTTCATCGCTTAAACCTTGGCCTAAAACTAAATCAATGGTAGTTCCTTTGTTTAACTTCTCACCGGGCATTACCGACCGATCGCCAATTTTCACTTCAATCACTACATCTTTACCGATATAGGGCACGTAAATTAACTCGCCCACTTTAAAACCTTGTGATTCTAAATCGTAAATAGCACGTCTTTTGGTTTTTTCCACCAACATCGGCATTTCAATTTTACGAGGATTAAAAGGGTTAATAGTTAAGCGAATGCTACGCCCTACTTTTACAGATGAGCCAGCTTCTGGGTACTGGCCAACTACACTGCCACGGGGAAACTTAGGGTCGTATTCCGAGGAGTCAATCACTTCATAAGTAAGCCCATTTTCACTAAGTATATTTTCTACTTCGCTTAGCGCAAGAGAGTTGAGATCTGCAACCTTGATGTTTTCACCATGGCGACTGTAAGAGGCCAAAAATTGGTTTAATCCAAAAAATAGACCGCCAAGAATTAGTGCCGCTAGAATTAAATTAGCGAAGAAGGTTTTACTTTTTAAAAAGCGAATGAACTTCATAGTGTTGGATATGAGGCAAAAATAAGGGAATTATAAGCGATGCAAGAATTCAAGCGTATCTACATTGTCTGCATAGTCCCAAAGTCTTGGTTTCTGGCTTTCACCAAAAGGAATGGCGGTATCTAAATTCGTGGTTTTACTAACTATACACTGTAAATCATCGCTATACTGTTCTAAATCTTTAAGTACGGTATTTACATCCTCATAGCGCTCAACGTTAAGTACCGAAACGGGTGCGTGTAAGGCTTTATCTTCCTTAATAATGAAAAAGCCATTTTCAAGGAAATCGATATGCTCCATTAAAAAGATGGCGCGATTGTAATCGTAATTATTGCCATACTTATTATTGTCTCCAACCGATTTGAAAGGGAAAAAGGCTTCGAATAAGCGCTGTACATCAAAGTCTTTCGGGATATAGGCTTTAGAGACGTTTCGGCAGCCGAGGCCAAAATAGCGAAAGATATCTTCTCCAAAGGCGCGCAATTCTTCCTCACTTTCATCGCCTTCTAAAATGGCTACGGAACTGCGATTTTTGCGAATGATATTAGGGTACTTTCCAAAATAATGATCGAAATAGCGCGAAGAATTATTACTACCAGTGGCAATTACCGCGTCAAAGTTTTCCATTTTATTTTCAGCAATACTCAGCGAGGCGGCAAATTCTTTATCAATGGCAACGAGCATTTGTAAAATGAAAGGGATTAATTTGGCATCGTCGGAACTGGGCTTAATTAAAGCCTTGTGCCCAGAAATTAAGACCGAAATTAAATCGTGCAAGCCTACTAAAGGTATATTTCCCGCCATAATTATGGCTACCGTTTTTGCTTCAGTTTGAGGCTGGAAATAATCTTCTTCATAATCTATTACCCAGGCTTGGAGCTGCTCTTCACTTAAGGCTTGGCTCCATTGTTCTAAGGCAAAATGCAGATTATCTTCGCTAAACCAATGGTTAAAAAGCTCGGCATCTTTAATAACCGTGTGGTACTCTTTAAGAAAGAATTGATTTAGCTTTTGCAGATCCTCATCGGCCCGCGCTTCTTTATACTGACTTAAAAATCTCCCTAATTTTTCAAAGGCAGCAATCCTTTGTTCTAATGAAAGCATGTAGATAATTTAGTTATTAACTTTGCGCAAAAGTAAGAACAGATTATGGCTATTAAGATAACTGATGAATGTATTAATTGCGGAGCTTGCGAACCTGAGTGTCCAAACAACGCAATTTATGAAGGAGCACAGGAATGGCGTTTTTCGGAAGGAACTACTTTAAGCGGAAAAATTAAGCCTAAAAGTGGCGGTGAATACGATGCCGACGAAGCGCAAGAGCCCGTAGATTACGACGTTTTCTACATTGTTACCGATAAATGTACAGAGTGTATTGGCTTTCACGAAGAGCCTCAATGTGCTGAAGTTTGCCCGGTAGATTGCTGCGTGCCAGATGAGGATAATGTGGAAAGCGAGGAGGAGTTACTTTCAAAAAAAGATTTTTTACACGTCGACTAATACGCATTAGCCTATAATCTTCGTTATGCTCTTATGAGAAACCTTCTTTTTCTTTGTCTGGTAATGCTTTCGTTTGGCGAATTGCGCGCGCAAGTAGATTTAGCTGAGCTCGCTCAGGTTGGTCGGCAAATATTAGAGGCTCCCGAGTATGCGGTACGCGATTCATCCAATCGATTTTTCAAAGAAAATTTGAAGAAATTCCTGAAAGAGGAAGACAATTACCAGCTTGACTTAAAGGAGCTAACAAGCATGATTCGTGTGGCCGATCCCGACGATAAAGTGGCCCTTTACACTTGGCAGATGCCCGATGCCGATTATACTTACCGACGCTTTGGATTGGCCGTAGTGGCTACGGATAAAGGCCCTGTAGTGCATGAACTTCACGACTCTCTGGAAAGTATTAGCAATTTACAAGAGCAAATACTCAAGCCAAATGAATGGCCCGGCGCACTATACTACAAGCTTATCCCCCTAAAGGGAGAAGACGATGTTTTTACCCTTTTGGGTTATGCCTCGGGTAAACAAACGCATAAGAAAATTATTGAGGCTATTGAAATTAGAAGCAACGGCGCAATTCGTTTCGGCGCAAAAATTTTTCGCATAGACGACTGGCAGGACAAAGTTCTACGGAAAGCCCCTTATCGTCTCGTGCTAGAGTACGGTGCCAAATATTCGGTTAGTGTGCGCTGGAATGAAGATGAGAAACGCATAATTATGGATAATATCGGTCCGCCAGAGCCTAAACTAAAAGGCTTGTATTTTATGTATGGTCCAGATTTTAGTTATAATGCTATGTACTGGGAAGATGATTGGTGGCATCTTATCAATGGTGTTAGTTTTAATACCGGCCAAGAAATAGAATTTCGTCCTCCCTCACAGCCTACCGATCAGCCAAAGAACTAATAAAGCTCTTGCCTTCTGCCAATAGGATAGTTTGGGCAGTAAAGCTGAGGATGTTTCTAGCCTAATTCTCCCTAACGGAAATAGCCCAAAAATTAACCAGTACATAAAGTGAGGCGGTTTAGAAAGCTTAAATTTGCGATGCTTTTAAAAATTTAAAACATCAGCCAATATGAAAAAGCACAACTTTTCCGCAGGTCCCTGCATTTTACCCCCAGAAGTATTAGAAGAAGCTTCACAAGCTTTATTAAATTTTGATGATTTAGATCTTTCTTTAGTAGAGATTAGTCACAGAAGTAAAAACTTTGTGGCGGTAATGGATGAGGCCGTAGCTTTGGTAAAAGAATTATTACAGGTTCCTGAAGGTTACAGTGTTCTTTTTCTACAAGGTGGTGCCTCTTTGCAGTTTGTAATGGTAGCCTTCAATTTAATGAACTATGAAGGAGGCAGAGCAGCTTACACGAATACAGGTACTTGGGCCTCCAACGCTATTAAGGAAGCGAAGCGATTAGGTGAAGCTCTAGTTTTGGCTAGCTCCGAAGAAGATAACTTCAACCATATTCCTAAAGGATATACTGTTCCCAGTGATGTAGACTATTTCCACTGCACCAGCAACAATACTATTTTCGGAACGCAGATGAAGGAATTCCCCAGTACGGATGGAACTTTAATGGTTTGCGATATGTCCTCCGATATCTTTAGCCGCAGTATTAATGTTGCAGATTTCGATCTTATTTATGCGGGTGTGCAAAAAAATATGGGCCCAGCAGGTGCCACTATGGTAATTGTAAAAGATGAAATTTTAGGCAAAACGGGTCGCGATATTCCGGCTTACCTAAATTATGCTACTCACATTAAAAAAGATTCTATGTTTAATACGCCTCCCGTATTTTCAGTTTATGGATCTATGCTTACGCTAAGATGGCTTAAAGCTAAAGGTGGAGTGGCAGTAATTGAAAAAGAAAATCAAGCTAAAGCGGATTTGATCTATAATGAGATCGATCGCAATAGCAAGTTTATTGGCACCGCCGCTAAAGAAGATCGTTCTAATATGAATGCTTGCTTCTTACCTGTGGAAGGTGCGGATACCGCCAAATTCGACGAGATGTGGAAAGCCGCAGGGATTAATGGCTTAAATGGTCACCGTAGCGTAGGCGGCTATCGCGCTAGTATGTACAATGCCTTGCCAATTGAAAGTGTGCAGGTATTGGTTGATGTAATGCAAGCTTTTGAAAAATTATAAGATATTATGACTAAGATTTTAGCGAACGACGGAATTTCACTGTCAGGAAAAGAAAAATTAATTGCGGCCGGTTGCGAAGTAGATACGACTACCGTAGCACAGGAGCAATTAGCACAGCATATTTTAGATAATAAAATTGAAGTGCTTTTAGTGCGTTCTGCCACCAAAGTGCGCAAAGATTTAATTGATGCTACCAAAGGGACTCTTAAGTTTATTGGCCGCGGTGGTGTTGGTATGGATAATATCGACGTAGAATACGCCCGTGAACAAGGCATGATCGTGCAAAATACCCCTGCAGCGAGTTCACGCTCGGTGGCAGAATTGGTATTTGCTCACCTTTTTGGTTTAGTGCGTTACCTTTTCGATTCTAATCAGAAAATGCCTTTAGAGGGAGATTCGCAGTTTAAAGTTTTGAAGAAAAACTACGCTGCTGGTATTGAATTAAAAGGTAAGACCATCGGAATTATCGGCTTCGGACGTATTGGTCGCGAAGTTGCTAGTATGGCTTTTGGTTTAGGTATGGATGTTAAGGCGGTAGATCCTTATGTGGACGAAGCTGAGGTTGTTTTACCTTTCGCCAATGGAAGCGAGATGAAATTTACCGTAAAGCCTGAGCCCATGGAAGCCGTGCTAACGGGTTCTGATTTTATTACCGTACATATTGCGGGTGCAGGCCAAGCAGTTATTGGTGCCAAAGAAATTGAAATGATGAAGGACGGCGCGGGTATTGTAAATACTGCTCGTGGTGGTGTAGTTGATGAGGTAGCCTTAATGGAGGCCTTGGATAGTGGCAAGTTAAGATATGCCGGTTTAGATGTATTTGTAAATGAACCCACGCCTGCTTTAAAGGTGCTGATGAGTCCTTATACTTCTTTAACCCCACATATTGGTGCCGCTACCTTAGAGGCACAAGATCGTATCGGCACGGAAATGGCTGATCATATCATCGCTGCTTTTTCTTAGGTAGAATTTATTTTTAGAAAGATTGAACCGCTCCGAAAGGGGCGGTTTTTTTATGCTTTCGCTAAAATCGTTTTTTATTCTGATTCTTGGTTCTGCCATCACCCTGAACTGGTTTCAGGGTCTTTTTCTTATAATTTTTTAGTGACAATTTGAGATGCTGAAACAAGTTCAGCATGACCTCACGGTTTTAAAATTTAGTTATCGTATCCCTCCAAATTTCCTTCACCCTGAGAACCGAGTTTTAGGCTCTAAAACCAAGAAGATTTGATGACATCCACATAGAAAAAAGCATTTGAAGTCTAATTTTTCACCCTATCGGGGTTTTTATTAGTAGGTAATCCGGCCTCAATTGCGAAGAGTAAAAAGCAAATTGAAAAGTTTAGCGAATTGGGAAGCGACGGAGGAGCTCGCCCTCTGAGCTTACTTTTTGCAAAGCTTTTAAGGATGAGGATTTGGAGCCTTGAGTTTTTTGTTTCTTCTTTGGGTCAAGCCAAAAAGAAAAAAGAAATATCTTGTGATACTTCACTCTATCGCGAAACACCCCTTGAAAACCAACTCATTAAAAAGATGTCATGGGTAACTGGTTTCAGGGTCTTTTTCTTATAATTTTTTAGTGACAAT
>CBFHVV010000052.1:0-20259 GCA_965658965.1 Croceimicrobium sp. | reverse complement strand
CCTTGCTCTGGAAAGGCTTGCTGGCTTAAAGCGGTAGTAATTTGGCGTCCTCGGTCGGTGCGGAAGTTAAAGCATAGTACTACATCACCTTCTTCAATAGTACCTTCTTTATTTAATATTGCGGGCTCTACAAACTCATCGCTAATGCCGGCTTTATAACTGTCTTCTAATACCGCTTGCGCAGATGTGCATACTTTACCTGTGCCGTGTACCATTAAGTCGTAGGCTTTCTTAACGCGCTCCCAGCGCTTGTCGCGATCCATGGCGAAATATCTGCCAATAATAGAAGCTATGCTACCGGTGGTTTTGTTTAAATGTTGCTCTAAATCGGCCACATAGCCTAAACCACCTTGCGGATCCGTATCACGTCCATCGGTGAATACATGTACGAATACGTCTTTTAAGTTCGCTTCGGATGCCGCACTAATCAAGCCTTTCAAATGATTTATATGGGAGTGAACACCGCCATCTGATAGCAGTCCCATAAAGTGAACTTTTTTACCTTCTTTTTTGGCGTAAGTAAAAGCTTCTTGTAAAACAGGTTCTTCAGAGAGACTACCGTCCTTTACCGCTAAGTTTATTTTTACAAGATCTTGATAGACGATGCGTCCTGCTCCAAGATTCATGTGGCCAACTTCACTATTTCCCATTTGTCCTTCGGGTAAACCGACGGCTAAACCAGAAGCTTCTAAACGCGTATTCGGGTAATCGTGATAAAGTGAGTCAACAAAAGGCGTTTTGGCCTTATCCACTGCTGAAACATTTTTATTACGGGCAATGCCCCAGCCATCTAATATAATTAGTGCTGTGCGCTTGGTCTCACTCATGATAAATAGTTAAGACGCAAATTTACTTAATGCAAGTGAGCAGAAGGTAAAGAATAGAAAAAAGCCTAGTATTTTTATACTAATCTTAGTCCTAGAAGCCTCTTTTTAAGGTGAAAAGCAAACTAAGCACTCTATTTAGGTTTAGGGGGCTCACTTATAGTTTGTAAATAAGGCCTAGCATTACATCCGCACCCATCCATGAAATTTCCGGATGATATCTTTGTGATTGCCCCGAGCCATTATCTGGCAAAAGTTCATTTGCGTAGATACCTTCTCTTTCACTACTACTTAAAGTGTGAAGTTTATCCTCGCCGTTAATCAGATATTTTGTTAGCTGGTAATTATTTGGTTCCAGATAGGCAAACCTAAATCGTGCAGATACTTGGAGGGAAAAGTTTTGATTGATTTGACGCTCCAAGCCTAAACTTGCCATCGCACCAAAGCTAATGGAGAAATTATGTATCGTGGTCGAACTAATAACTTGGTTCTGCATTTCTAAATAATAAGTGGCGCTGATTTCGTTTTTACCCCTTAGAATTAAACTGGGACCAATACTTACAAAAGGCTTTAGATTGGATTTGGTGTCATTTAGAATAAAGGTGATTTGCGGACTAAGACTTAAAGTTTGATAGTTCACTTGACTGGTGTTTTCGTAGGGAACGGAATTGTAGGGATTGTTGCGAGGGAAAAATACCAGATAGTCTTTAAAAACTTGATTTGCAGTTCTCTGATAATTAAAGTTTGCACTTAGTCGTATTCCGTTTGTAAGCTCTGTTCCTATAGATACTCCTAGCTGCAGTCCTCCGGCAGTCTGTAATTCTTGGAATTTTGAGCTTCGAAAGAAATATTGATCTTTCTCAACCACTATACTGCTAGAAGGTAAACCTAAGCCATAACCGGCTTCAACCTTTACTCGGAGAGGAGACTGAGCAAAAGCATTAAAGAAAAGAATGCTCATTGCAAGCGTAAAGAGTTTTTTCGGCGGGTAAGTAGATGTATTCATAGGAAAGGCTTAGGTGATAAACTACTGCTAGCCTTGTTTTTAGTTAAAGAAGCGAAGGATTTAGCAGTTTGAAAATCAAAGGTATAGGGCCTGTCTATGAAATACAAGAAAATGGAAAATGATAAACGTTTAAGTGCTTAAGCTTCACCGCGGAAAGCTTCGGCAGTGGAGAAACCCATTATGCTATCCATTATAAGCTAGTTACTAGCTCTTAGCTTCTTTGGCTTGCAGGCGACGAATATATTTCTCTTGACTTATTTCGCGATAGGCATCACTAGCGGCCCAGAATAGGAACTTACCTCGCGTATCCACCCATTCTGATTTAATCAGTTCTTGCACTTGTGTATTAAGATATAAACTGCGCTTGCCTATGGTGCGTAATGCCCAAGAAATCGCTTTTTTAACAAAATTTCGCTCATCAAAAATGTATCTCTGCAAAAGCGGATAAAATTTGGCTAAATCTTGATCAGGCATTTTTTTATGATGTAAGGCAATGGCTACAATCATTACTATACCTGCACGACGCTGAAATTCTCCTTCGGCTGGAGTCCACAAAAATGGAAGTTCCTGCGCTAGCTCACTCTTAACAAAGAGGCTATTGCAAAACTGATCTACTAAATCCCAACTATAGAATTCTTGCCAGTATATTTCTGCTTGAGTAAGGCTTAACTCCTTAGGATTATCAATAAAAGCGGCGGCTAATTTGGCTTCGTGAATGGGCATCTGATAAAGCTGATGTGCCAAATGGGGATTGTTCTTGTAAGGCTTCACCGCTTCACGTATCTGCGGTAAGCGTAATCCCATTGCTTTTTTATTAGGAATGCCAAAGCGTTTTAAACCAGCAGCAAACTCTGGGTCAGCGAGAGGGAGAAGCGATTCTATGAATTCATCACCCGTCAACTTAAAGTAAGTAGCTGCTAATATCGGATGGCGCTATTTCTTGTGCTTGCTTCCCCGCTTCAAATAAACGGGCACTGTGTTCACCTTTGAGTACGATTTTTTTGCCTTCCACTCTAAGCCAAGAGCCTTCGCGTAGACCAATTACTTTTTGCTCATTTTGGAAATGAAACTCATTAATCCTCGTTTCTCGGGTTTCACCTTGATGCTTTGAGCTTGGATTAGGATCTAAATAATGTGGGTTTATATTAAAAGGCAAGAACTGCAAGGCTTCAAAGCTGGGGGGATAAACTATGGGCATATCGTTGGTGGTGCCAATGCTAATTCCAGTAATATTACTGCCAGCACTGCTCCCCATATAGGGAGTGCCTTTGGCAATAGCTTCACGTAAAGGGCCCACTAATCCTTTTTCGTAAAGAGTTTTTAA
The DNA here is from genome assembly GCA_965658965.1 of Croceimicrobium sp. GTDB lineage: Bacteria > Bacteroidota > Bacteroidia > Flavobacteriales > Schleiferiaceae > Croceimicrobium. Next base: position 17,105 of record CBFHVV010000052.1, on the reverse strand, counting down.
AAGTAAAAAAGTGTTACCACCGCCTGTAAAAATGGCTTGGGCTTGGGCGATAGCCTCAGGGGCAGATGCGTATTCATGCAGGCCTTTTACATTAATCCCAAATTTTCGTAAAACTTCTTTCGGCAAGCGAGTATACTCGTCGTAAGAGATTCCACCAGGCTGTGCGTAAGGAATAAATAGTAGCTCATTTTTATCACCTAAGAAGTCCTTTACTTCTTCTGCAATATATTCCATGTAGGTAGAGCCGTGAATTTTGCTAGTTGAAATAATTAGCAGGCGACTAGTATCGTTCGGAAGTTGGGGTAGGGATTTCATAATGCGATGGGCCTTCAAGCACCAAGGATTAATTTAATTTTAGCTTGCCGCGAAGTTAATCATTCACGCTCGTATTTTCTTGCTCCAAAGCTGTTTTAAATTGCAACAGGCTGGTGTAAATCCCCATCTTAGTGCCATATAGTGCGGTCCAGATTGGCCGTACCATTCCTTCGTAAGCACTAATGTGATTGTAATCTCCAAAAAATACTTTTGGATTGGTTTCAAAGGTCTTTTCGTTAATCTTTTCGTTTTTCCAGTTTTCACCGCCATCAGTACTTGAGGCCAAGTAAACGTCAGTCTCAAATCCTTCTAAACCTCGGCGGTCGTAAAATACGGCATATAAATTCCCGTTGCTTTGATCCACGGTCATCCAAGTAAAAAATTGATCGGCAGAGTCTTGGTCATTATTTACCCGCAAAGGCTCGGTCCAATTATCGCCACCATCGTCGCTGCTAATTAGCCAAACATCGTAATTGCCATTACGGTCGTCTACCCAATTAATGTAAATTCGACCCGAGTATTCACTGGTACTTAAATCGCAAACTGTAACAGGCATTCCGTTCGCTCTTAATACTCCAGGTACATCAATATCCCAACCTCCGGGTTGTTCTGAAACCAAAATATCTTCCTCTAACCAAGACTTACCACCGTCCCGTGAGCGGTCAAAATATAGTTTAGCTCCAAAAGCCCATGAAACATAAATGCTTCCATCGGGCCCAACTGTAGGCACCGCACCTTCCGTGGTGCTATCTCCATCCAAACAATTTCCTGAGAACTGGTTTATTTGTAAAGCTTCCGACCAGGTTTCGCCACCATCAGTAGACTTTGAAAATAATATATTGCTGAAGTCGGCAGAGTCTTCACTGCCATAATCGTCAAATTGCGTCCAAGTACTATAAATGGCATTAGTCTGTGGATCTAAACTAACCCAATGTTTATCTTGATCTTTGGGGTGATTCATGCCCATAAAGCTACCGTCAGACCAAGTTTTACCGCCGTCATTGCTTTTTTGGACAACAATACGATCTAGAATTTCTTCACTCTCCCAATTTTTACCCGTGGGATCTGAAAGATGAAAATAGTAATGACTGCCTGCCGTATCGGTTAAAAGTACCGGATCGCCCCAAACTCCATAAGTTGATTTTAACTGATCTTCCTGCCAAGTTTTACCACTATCGTTGGAGTAGAAAAATTTGTCTAAAATACATGCCGCCACAAGGTTAGAGGGCTCGGTAGGATTTATGCTAATGCTTGGTTCGCAGTAGCCTCGACCTTTGCGTAAGTCGGCTTCACCGATTAATACATTTTGGGCTTGTAGGCTAAAACTGCCAATGAGTAGGGCCAGTATTTTCTTCATGTTTATTGCGCTTTTCGCAGATGCGATTAATTATTTTACTCGAATACACATTAGGCCATCGCGTAAAGGTAAAAGGAGGTTCTCCACACGATCGTCTTCTTGTACAAAACGGTTAAACTCTAGTAAAGCTATGGTACTCTCGTCTTTCGGGTCGGGCTCCTTTAAAACCTTACCGCTCCAAAGTACATTATCGGCTAGAATTACCGCTCCAGGTTTTAATTTCGGAACTAATTTTTGGTAATAGTCTAAATAGCGTGGCTTATCGGCATCTATAAAAATAAGGTCCCAATCTTCTTGCAAAGATTCTATTATTTCTAGGGCATCCCCAATGTGCAAGGCTAACTTATCTGCATAAGCGCTGCGCGTAAAATAGGAAAGAATGAAAGTTTCTAGCTCATCGTTTATTTCAATAGTATGCAATCTGCCCTGAGGAGCGAGTCCTTCGGCCAAACAGAGGGCCGAGTACCCAGTATAAGTACCAATTTCTAGGATCTGTTTTGGTTGGAGTATCTTACTTAAAAACGCCAAATAACGTCCTTGCAATGGGCCACTCAACATCCGTGGTTGCAATACTTTGAGATGAGTTTGACGGTTTAAATCAGCTAAAAGTTCATTCTCGGGCTTATGATGCCTGCTGAGGTAATCTTCTAAATCTTCGGAGAGGAAATTCATATTTTGCTAATGTGGCCCTAAAATTAAGAATTAAGTACTTGAATGTTTAATTTCGTGGCATGATTACCATCCGTCCCTTCCGCGCCAGCAGGCCTCCCCGTGATAAAGCTTATTTAGTAGCTACTCGATCGTACCAAAGTTATACCGACGAGGAGCTAAACGATAAGCTCAATAACAATCCTTTCACCTTTATGCACGTGGTAAACCCCGCTGAGGTAAGGAAAATGCCAGCTTCTAAAGCGAAGTATGATTTAGTAAAAGGTACTTATTTAGATTGGTGTGCAGAGGGTATATTTAAGAAGGACCAGGATGCGGCTTATTATTTATACAGTCAGGTAAAAGATGGTAATGAATATATTGGAGTAATAGCGGCAGTTAGCGTTCAAGATTACTTGGAGGGAAGGATTAAAAAGCACGAGAACACACTTAGTGCTCGCGAAGAAATGTTTACCGATTATCTGGAGCATACAGGCTTTAATGCCGAGCCAGTTCTTTTGGTGTATCAAGATAGCTTTAAGCTGAATCAGCTTTTTGCCCGTTACGAAGAGTTGCGTCCTGAATATGAATTTACTAGTACAGATAAAGTTTACCATCGTTTGTGGCCTATTACAGAAAGCAGCGATTGCGATTTAATTACCGCGACTTTTAAAGATCAGGCAGCTTTATATATCGCCGATGGCCATCACCGTTCGGCCAGCTCTGCTTTATTGGCAAATCGCTTGGATGAGAATGGAGTAGAAGGCGACTTGCATCAGTATTTTATGGCCTTTTTAATTGGTGAGGAGCAGATGAAGATATATGACTTTAACCGCTTAGTGATTAATGATAGCGGGAAGTCTAAAAAGCAAATTTTAAGGGAACTTGAACGCGTTTTCCACATTGAACCGAAAGGTACCGACACTTTTCATCCCGAAAAATTGCATGAGATGGGAATGTACATGGACAAGGAGTGGTTTAAGATCAGCCCCAAAATGGGCAGTTTCGATCCACGCGATGCGGTAGGCCATTTGGATGCAGAAATACTTAGTAGAAATATTTTAGCGCCAATATTTAATATTGCAGATCTTAAAAATGATGATCGTGTAGATTTTGTACCCGGGGTGCACGGTTTAGAAAAACTGGAGGAAGCGGTAGACGGCGGCGCTTACCATTTAGCTTTTAGCCTTTTTCCCGTAAGCATGGAGCAAATTAAAGAAGTGAGTGATAATGGTAAAATCATGCCTCCCAAAAGTACGTACATAGAGCCTAAGCTACGCAGTGGCTTGGTTATTTATGAACTGCGAGAGTAAACGCGTCCTTCTTTTTCTGCTTTTTGATCCATGCTTTTGCCAATTAGCATGCCAATGGCCATTCCGATAGGTAAACCTAAACCGATAAAGGCCATGGAGCCCAGAGCTGTGCCAAATCCTACGCCCAAACCAATACCAATGCCACTCATGCCTAAAACCATCCAAGTATCGCGGTGGTAATTTTTACGATATAGCTTATCGTTTTTCACCAGCGATTGTTCTAAAGCAATGGGCGCTTTACGCAGAGTTTTATTTGCCTCAGCTAGAGCGGTTGCCTCAGCATGTTTTTTATTGTAATTTATAATAATGTCCAAACTTGTTTCGCTTAAATCATAGGGCTTTAGCGCAATAAGTAAGCTGCTCCAGTTCTGTGCTGCCTTCTTGTATTTGAGATCATTTTCGTGATTAGTGTTTATCGTGAAATCCATCCCAGAGCAATTAAAAAGGCCAATTTTCAATGCACATTAAAAGGGCTAATCCAAAGGCACTTCCAGAAATAAAAAGATTCCAGTCTCTAATTTTCTTATTGAGCAAGAAGCCGTAAATGCCCATTAAAATAAGCATCACAAAAACTACCAGCAACTGAGCCAATTCAATACCCAAGTTGAAGGGCAGTAGGGCTTGCCAATAATTACTTTCTCCCATCACTAACATATCGTAGTAATTGGAAAAACCCAAGCCGTGAATTAGCCCGAAGCTAAGGGCAATCCAATATTTCAAATTGCTTTTTTGATTTTGTCCTGCTTTAGTCAAGTTTAATAAAGCGGTAAAAACTATGGTTAGAGGAATGAGAAACTCAATTAATCCTTGGTCAACTTTTATCACTTCAAGGGCACCGAGGCTAAGAGTAACCGAGTGGCCAAGAGTGAAAAAGGAAACGGCTATTACCACTTTTAACCAATGTTTAGTCTGGTAAATGGCCATTAAGGCGATTAAAAAAAGGATGTGGTCTAAGGCTGCTAAACTGATTATATGTTCGTAGCCTAAACGCAGATAATTAGTAAATGGATGCATTATTTAAATTCTAGTATCTGTGAGTCTTTACGAGGTGAGAGAAAGGCAGAGCGCAATTCTGAGCCGAAGCTGAGATTAACAATATTGCTTTGATCATCAAAGCTATCGAAAAATAGCAGGTTGTAAACTTCAATAGAAGCTGGGGCTACTTTTAAGGGAAACTGAATGTATAGAAAACTTAAATCGTTTTCGATTTCCATTCCGATAAACTCGCCGTGCAAATTTTTATCCTTTACCTTAAAGCCGAAATTTTTTACCAGGTAAGTTGCAAGGCGTTCGTCTTTTAAGGCAGCTTCGAGCCGATAATCGTCACCATAGCTTTGTTGGAGACTATTTTCTAAGTCGTCGCTAAAAACTCGAATGGTACATTTTATTAATCCATCCTCCCAATCGGCTTGGCTGATGCTTACATGAAAGTCGTGGACATTCTGAAATAAGCTTAAAAGAATAACATAAAAGATCCCCATCTTTTGATTTTCTACGAAAATAGTGGCAATTCTTGGAATTGAAACGGGGCTAGACCATAAATTTGTGAAAAAGCTTAGCTATGTCTAATAACGATTTAATTATTCCTGAACGCAGTCGCGATATTGGCGACTTTATAGTAGGACGGTTATTGCCCTTTCGGAAGAAGCGCATGGTGGGGCCATTCATTTTTATAGATCATATGGGACCCACCGAAATGGGGAATGGAAAGTTTATGGATGTGGATCAGCATCCTCATATTGGCCTAGCTACTTTAACCTATTTATTAAGTGGCGAAATAGTGCATGCCGATAGTTTAGGTACTAAGCAAGTTATTCGTCCAGGATCCGTAAATTGGATGGTGGCCGGATCAGGCGTAAGCCATACCGAACGAACACCAGTTGCCTTGCGAAGTGCAGATCCCTATGTAATGCACGGTTATCAAATTTGGGTGGCCTTGCCCAAGGCGGTGGAAAATGTCACACCTTCCTTTCATCACTTTGCAGCGGATGAATTACCACATTGGCAGGAAGGCGGTTTAGATTTTCGCCTAATCGCAGGGGAGGCATTTGGGAAAAAATCGCCGGTGCCCGTACATTCACCCTTGTTTATGGTAGAATTGAAGTCAGCCCAAGCAAGTGAAATTGATTTGAGTGATAAATTAAAAGGAGAGATTGGGATTTGCATTGTAGAAGGAGCAATTCATGCCTGCGGCAATCGAATAGAGGCGGGTAATTTATTGGTCGCAAAGGAGGAGGATGTTTGCAAGCTTTCGCTAGAAGCGGGAAGTCATTTGCTCTTCTTTGGTGGGGAAGCTTTGCCCGAAAAACGTCATATATATTGGAACTTTGTCGCTTCTGATCCCGAAACCATTGAAGAGGCCAAAGAAAAATGGCAGGCATGGGATTGGCCGCGCGTGCCAGAGGACGATACTTATGTTCCCTTGCCAGGGAATAAATAGTTATTGAGAGGCTTATTAAAGGTAAAAATCTTGCGTTAACAAGGCGTGTTGGGGGTGACGTTTACCTGCTGCATCATAGAGGATTAATTCCTCTTTTTCTGTGGGGCTAGCTTTTCTACTTAAGCTAAAAAGGCTGCGTTTACTCTCTGTGTTTGCTCTAGATTTTAAATGACAAAAACGACTTAAATAAAGCCCTTTTTTCTGTGCATTTTCAATAAAAGTTTTAGCCTCTGGCGGTGGTAAAATAAGAGCGATTATGCCCATTGGGCTTAAGAGCTTTTCCATTTGCTGTAGCAAGATGGCATGACTTAAACTCTTCTGTCTGCGAGCATGATCTCTAGCGCTACGTTCGGTGTTTTGTCCGCTTTCAAAATAGGGGGGATTAGAAACAATGAGGTCAAACTTCTCCTGATAATCCCAAGTGCAAAAGTCAGCATTATAAAATTTGACTTGCTTTTGATATGGACTAGAAGTTAAATTCTCAAGGCTTTCGCAGTAGGAGGGAGGGTCTTTTTCAATACCCGTAACTTGGGCTTGGGGAAAGCGTTGCGCCATCATAAAAGCTAAGAGACCACAGCCACTGCCAACGTCAAGTATTTGTTTTGGCGCATCTGCTTTAAGCCAAGATCCGAGAATAACAGAATCGGTGCCAATTTTTTGAGCACTACGAGAATGGGAAAGACTGAATTGTTTAAAACGGAAAGGTTTGTCCATAGCCTCAATTGCTGCAGAAACCGCTATTATTCTTTAATTAAGAATATACTTCAAGGAGGCCTTCGGGTAAGATAAGATGGATCTCTTTTTGCTCGCGGTCTATGCGCTCAATAAAATCGTCGATGGCTGGTACTAAAATCTCCTTTTGGTCAGCATTACTAATCTTAAAAAGAGGCTGTGCGCCACTGTCGAGCATTGCTTCTAAGTTTCCAATCAAGCCTGCTTCTTTATCGTAAATAGAGAAGCCCAGCACCTCATGAAAGTAAAACTGCTTGCCACTTAAAGGCGGTAAAAGACTAAGGGGGAGATATAATTCCGCGCCAATATAGGATTGAGCTTCTTCAAGCTCCAGGTCCTCAAAGCTTAAAATAAAGTGACCTTTGGAATTGCGGCTGAGGTCTTCAATAAAAAAAGGAACCAGTTCTCCATCGTTTTCGATGAGAACTGATTCCAATTTTGTGTAGGCTTCTGGGCGGTCGGTGTCGAAAAACGCTACTACCGATCCCTTATAGCCATGTAAACGACTGATGTGTCCGAGTTGAAAACACTCTTCTAAAAGCATCAGTCAAAAATAATATTAAGCTTCAGTGCTTTCTTCCGCTGCTTCTTCGCCAGCTTCTGCTGCAGGAGCTTCTTCTGCACTTGCTTCCGCTAAGGCTGCTGCTTCCGCTGCCTTACGCGCTTCGTTAGCTGCTTTTTCTGCTTCTAAAGCTTTGTCTTTTGCTTCTTGCTGAGCCTTGGTTAAACCGTCTCTTTTAGCTACGATTTTACTTTCTTTATCTGCCATCCACGCTTCAAAACGTTTTTCGGCCTCTGCTTCATCAAAAGCTCCTTTTTTAACGCCTTCTAGAAGGTGCTTTTTGTGGAGAATTCCTTTGTAGCTTAAAATTGCACGAGCAGTATCACTAGGTTGCGCACCATTCATCATCCAATTTAGAGCAGAATCGAAATTGATATCGATCGTAGCAGGATTGGTATTAGGATTATACTGACCTAAGTTTTCGATGATTTTACCATCACGTTTTACACGGCTATCCGCTACTACGATGGTGAAAATTGGACGGCCTTTGCGACCGTGGCGTTGAAGTCTAATTCTTGTTGCCATTGATTAATTGTTGAAGGGTTCCCGACCCGGTTAATTAATTGTAAATTTTGGGGCTGCAAACTTAGTGAAAAGTATTAACTATCTATCTACTAAGACTTACATTTTTTAATTGCCACTTTTAGGCCAGTGTTTTTTAGCAGAAAGTCCTAGAGTGAGCCTTTAGCAAGCAGGCTTTTTATTAGGAAACTGACTTTTTATACATGGTGAAAAAGAAAAAGGGCAGAAAACCAAATGCGAAGATAAAGGCACCTAATACCAATAAAACATTGGCCCCTTGTAAGTGGAGTATTTTAAAAAGCCCGGAAAGCCCAGTAATAATACCAGCAGTAGCGCCCATGATTAATTTCGTTTTAACCGTGGCAGATTTTGAAAGGGATACTTTATAGCGATCTATTGCCAATAGAGGAATAAAGACGAGTAGTAGCGTTAAAAAACCAATCATAAATAAAACATTAGCCATGGGCATATGCATTATTTTGAGCGTAGTGCCAACAGTAAGACTAAAAGCGCCTAGGAATCCGGTAATAAACATTGCTTTTTTCATGATGATGATGCGTTTAGAGTTTAGTAAAAAAATGGTTTGACTTTGAATTTCGGATAAGCCATTTGGGGCAAGATCCTGTATCGCTTCTTCGAGTAAGTGCTTAAAGGTATCCTGCTTACCCAGCTTGCTTTCTACGGCGCAGCATAAGTGGTCAATAAGATCATCTTGGAGGCTGGACATTTTTAAGCCTTGACTTTCGACGTAGTCGCGAATTGTATCTTCTTGTTGAGAGCTTAATTTCATGTAAAATTCACTTGCGGGAAGACGAGATTGTTAAGTGTGGCTAAAAAATCTTTTAACTCTTCTAAGTGCAACTTCTTCTGTTTTTGTCCTTCGCTGGTTAGTAAATAGTATTTTCTAACTCTTTTCCCAATAAACTCTTCCTCAAAAGTGAGCAGACCATCTTTGGTCATTTTTTGTAAGGCAGGGTAAAGAGAGCCATCTTTCAATAATATTTTTCCATCCGATTGTTCTTTAACCCGTTGTGAAATCTCATAACCATACATCCTTCCGTTCTCTGCCAGTAAGTTCATGATGATAGCGGATAAAGTACCTTTAAGTAGTTCTTTTGAATACATAGGTCAAATATATATAAAATAACAATACATCGTAAATCTATGTATGTTTTTTTTTTAAATAATTGATGTTCGGACCATTTGCGAAGAATTGCTCAAAGGTCAAAGCAGTATTTCTTCTGTCTTTATTAGTAAAGTACAAGAGTCTTAATACTTTCCTAAAAACTATCTTTGCTCAAATTCAATTTTCATGTGCGGAATCGCTGGTTTTATAGACCCACGCATCACTAATAAGGAAAAGCAAAAAGAGCAAATTGAAGGCATGCTGCGTAGCATGAAACATCGCGGTCCTGACTACAGCGGTAATTGGCAACATGGACCATTGGTGTTGGGGCACAATCGCTTGAGTATAATTGATTTAAGCGAAGCTTCTCATCAGCCATTCCATTACAAAGATGTTAGTCTCACCTTTAATGGTGAAATCTATAATTACTTAGAGCTCAAAGAGAGCTTACTAAAACTAGGACATATATTTAGTACTAGCTCTGATACAGAAGTTATTTGCGCAGCCTATAAAGAGTGGGGCGAAGATTGTGTTCAACGTTTTATGGGAATGTGGGCTTTTGCCATTTGGGATGAAAAAGAACAGAAGCTTTTTTGCAGTCGTGATCGTTTTGGAATAAAGCCTTTTTACTTTCAAAATTTAGGCGACCAATTTTATTTTGCTTCCGAGTACCGCGCGCTAAAGTTGAGCCCATTGCATAAGGAAGAGTATAACGAAGATCATCTTCTGCGCTATTTACAATTGGGCTGGCTTACTTATCAAGAAGAGACCTTTTATAAAAATATTTCCGCTTTACCTGAAGCCCATAATTTAATTTATCAGAACGGAAAGATACGTTTGCATCGTTATTGGGACTTAGCTTTAGAGCAAAAAGATATTAGTGCCACCGAGGCCAAAGAGGAATTTCAAGGCCTCTTTATGGATAGTGTGAAATTACACATGCGCGCCGATACGCCGGTAGGTGCTTGTTTATCTGGCGGTTTAGATAGTTCTGCCATCTGCAGCAGCGTAGGACAATTATACCCTAATTTAGATTTTAACACTTTTACCATTTACTATGGAGGGAAGGATGAGGTAGATGAACGCCCTTGGGCCAATATGGTGCATCGTGATTACCCGAGTTTAAAATCGCATGATTATTCCCCTCAGGGAGATGAGTTGTTAGAGGAGTTTGAAAACTTCTTCGATCATTTTGAGCTGCCTCCGGCTGGGTCCTCACCCTTGTCTCAGTACTTCGTAATGAAGTTAGCTAAATCGCAAGGCATGAAAGTGCTTTTAGACGGGCAGGGCGCAGATGAATTTTTAGCTGGTTACGATCATTCTTTTTATCGTTTGGCAGCGGGCAAACTGCGTAAGGGGCAAATAGGTGGTTTTATTAGCGAGTTAGAAGCTTTTCAGAAATTACGTCCTCGCAGTATGGGAGCGCACTTGGGCACTTATGCCAAGTCGCTGGTAGCTGCTCTGAGCAGTGAAGAACAGATGTACGGTCTCGAATATCGTAAGTATCATCCCTTTATGGCTAAAGATTCACCACAGGTACCTAATTTATGGCAGCCTCAAGGTGGTAGTCGGCTCAATCAGTTTTTATATCAGCTCACTATGCGCAGTTCTCTGCCTTCTCTCTTACATAATGAGGATCGTAATTCTATGGCCTTTTCCATTGAGTCGCGTGTCCCTTTTCTCGATCATCGTTTGGTAGAATATAGCTTTAATTTACCCGATAAATTAAAACTCCAGCAGGGCTGGAGTAAAAAAGTCTTGCGCGAGTCTATGCGTGGTATTATGCCGCAAGAAATTATTGATCGTAAGGATAAAAAAGGCTTCGTTACTCCTGGGGAAAGCAAATGGTTAAGGGGAGGGATGAAACATTTAGTTGATGATTTGCTCGCTAGACCACTGCACTTTTTAGATCACCAAGCCGTTAAGCAGGTCGTGCAACAGTATCAAGCAGGCGATAACCGCCATGCACGCTTAGTTTGGCGTTTAAGTATGTTGCGAAAATGGATTGCCTAAATAGAAATGGGGATAGTCGCTAAGCAAAGTTTTTTCAATAGTATTAATGCATACCTCGGAGTAGGTATTGGAGCTTTTAATACGCTCATTCTCTTTCCTCAAGTTTTTGCCGACGATCCCAGCTTTATGGGGCAGGTAAATACTTTGCTTGCAGTTGCTACTATTTTTAGCACTTTCAGTCATTTAGGCGTTCCCGTTAGTTTGGTTACTTACTTTCCTCGTTTCTCCGCTTTACAGCAGAAGCAGTTTTTTAGCTTGGCCTTACTTTTAAACTTAGGCAGCAGTATTTTATTACTCTTTGGGGCTTTGGCCTATTATCATTGGGGAGATGTAAATGGACAAAGACTGGCCATGGGCTTGCTTATTACATTAGGAATGGGACTCTTTGAAGTTTTTGCTAGCCTCAGTCAGCACTACCGCTTAGTTATATTTCCACAATTTTTAAAAAATGTTTACCGTCGTATAATCATCGTGCTTGCGCTAGGCTGGACCTATTTCCAAGGCGATGGAGGGTCGCAGTTTTATCAAATTCTGGGTTGGGGTTATGTTTTGCAGTTGGCCTTGGTAATTGGATACACCCTTCCTAAAATACCTAAATTAAGTCTGCGCTTTGATGCCTTAAATATTAAAGACATTTTATCCTACGGCCTTTATATTATGCTGGCCAGCGGTTCCATCCTTTTGGTCAATAGCTTGGATGTGATAATGATTAGCCGTTTTTTAGGGGATGCTCCCGTTGCTTTTTACCGCATTGCCTTTTTTATTGGTAGTGTGGTAGCGGTTCCCGTTAGTGCTATTCTAGTTTCACTCCGTCCTTTTATTGCAAAGGCTTGGGCCGATTCCAATATGGCAGAAATTGAAAAACTATACCGTAAAAGCGCCCAAGTTCAGCTGCTTATAACCAGTGCCTTGTTTCTCTTAATTTGGATTAATGTGGATTTGGCCCTCATGCTTCTTCCACCAAAGTATCAAGACCCAGGAGCGGTAAATGTCGTTTTCTTTATTGGTCTAACCCAAGTGCTGGCCAGCGCCACCGGAGCAAATGGCTTAATACTCACCGTTTCTAATAAGCAACGCTACAACTTTTATAGTGGTCTCTTTTTACTCATATTCACTTTACTTAGTAACTGGATTTTCATTCCCCTTTACGGAATTGCAGGGGCGGCTGCAGCAAGTATGATTGCAATTGGAAGCTTTAATTTTATTAAATACTTTTTGGTCAAGCGCTTCCATAAGATTAGTCCTTTCGGCCCCGTCTTTTATCGAACTCTACTCTTTTTTCTAGTGGCCATTTTATTGGTGGTTTTGTTCAAAAATTTGGCTCTCTCTCTTTGGTGGGAGCTAATTTTGGCGAACCTTAGTTTCCTTATTATCTACGGTATTTTAACCAAGGGTAAACTCAATTTAAAGTAGATCGATTTAGACTAAATTGATTTTTAGAATATATTATCATAGTACTTTTGTAAGATGAAAAATCCTTATCAGCAGATTATTAAGCAAGCCTTAGCAGAAGATATTGGTAGTGGCGATCATAGCTCAAATTGTGCTATTCCTGCTAGTGCTCAAGGGCAGATGCAGTTGATTGTGAAAGAAGATGGTATTTTGGCGGGCCTAGCGGTAGCTCAAGCTGTTTTCGCAGAAGTGGATCCCAGTATCCAATTTGATCAGCGGCTAACAGACGGCAGCCCAGTTAAAAAAGGAGATATTGCTTTTTACCTCTCCGGTCCCATCCGGGCCATGTTGCAAGGTGAGCGCATTGCTTTAAATTTAATGCAGCGGATGAGCGGTATTGCTAGCTATACTAATTCTTTGGTGCAACTAATTAAACACACCGATTGTCGCTTGCTAGATACTCGAAAAACCACACCTAACCTGCGCATAATAGAAAAAGAGGCGGTTCGGCTCGGCGGTGGTTACAATCATCGTTTTGGCTTATTTGATATGGTAATGTTGAAAGATAATCACGTAGACTTTGCTGGCGGAGTAAGTGAAGCCGTAAAAAAAGCTCAGCAATATTTATCAGAAAATGGTTTAGACATTCCCATTGAAGTAGAGACGCGCAATTTCGCAGAGATTGAAGAACTGCTCAGTTGTAAAGGTGTTCAGCGCGTGATGTTCGATAATTTTAGTGTACAAGATACCATCAAAGCGGTCCAATTGGTAAATGGCCGTTTAGAAACAGAGTCTTCAGGAGGAATTAATGAGGCCACCTTAAGGGCTTATGCCGAAACCGGAGTAGATTTCATTTCTGTGGGAGCTCTAACGCATTCCGTAAGTGGCTTGGATATGAGTCTTAAGTCAAAGCTTTAAGGTCACCCTTTCGGGAGATGCCATACAATGGATGCTCTTCTTGATTATTGACATGGATTTAACTCATTTGCCAGAATACCACTAGGCATTCTCATTATCTTTGCACCAATATTGATTTATGTGGATTAAGAGGCGTTTAACTAAAAGTTGGAGTCGCGTTACCAAGGCGAGTAAAAAGATTGTACTTCCACTTTTCGACGGCTTGAGTCTTTACGATGTAAGCAGTTTCTTTTATGAAGGAATTGTAGAAGGTAGTATTACCAGTCGAGCCAGCTCCATTGCTTACTCTTTCTTTTTAGCTCTATTTCCGGGTATTATCTTCTTTTTTACGCTAATTCCTTTCTTTCCTGTCGCTTCCTTAGAGCAAGAAATATTTGCCGTTTTCCAACGTGCTTTGCCTCCGGACACTTATGAGGCAGCCTTTAGTACTATTAAAGACGTTTTGCGCAATAAGCGCGGGGGTTTATTGTCGGTAGGTTTCTTTTTGGCATTGATTTTTTCAACCAATGGTATTAGCGCTATCATCAGTAATTTTAATCAGACCATTCATCAAATTGAGAGTCGTAATTTTTGGAAGCAATTATTAGTATCCTTTGGTCTTACTGTGGTTATTGCCTTTAACTTTATCGTGGGGATTATCATAATCATCTTTAGCTCCGATGTTCTGAATGGACTTTTATCCTTCTTTGGCCTGGAAGCTATTTCAGCTATTGCGGTGGAGACCACTCGCTTCATTTTATTGGTCTTTCAGATTTTTATCGGAATTGTGTTGCTCTATAACTATGGTCCTTCAGGAAACCGAGCCTGGCGCTTTATTTCACCTGGTGCAATTTTAGCAACCTTTTTGATTCTCGTTTCTTCCTGGGGATTTAGTTTTTATGTGGCCAATTTTAGCCAGTACAATAAGTTATACGGCAGTATTGGTACTTTAATGGTAATCCTCTTGTGGATCTACATAAATGCACTGGTGCTGATTATTGGCTTTGAGCTTAATGCTTCAATCGCCGGCTTGAAAAGGCGAGCGCAAAATACCGAGCAAGAAAACTATTCTGGCGAGATTGCCGATCGTTAAATTCAGTTTTCACATTCGAGAAAGCCTGAAATGCAAGTTTTAAGGATTCCTTACCAGGATTTGATTCATTATAATGGTAGTTCCTGAATTTTATAGGAGTTAAGTCTAAGCTGGCTAAGCTTTACAAAAATTTTTAGAGCGGCTCCTTAGCTTAGTATCTTAAAGATGATTTGATGTAAAAATCTTACGGAATAAGGACTGCTGAGCTAGTTCTTTAAGATTACTCCGCTGTCTTTTCAAAAAAGCACCCGATTAATTCAGTGGCTTAGCAGGAACACCAGCTACGGTGGTGTTTGCTGGCACATCCTTGGTAACTACTGCACCAGCACCAATCGTGGCTCCTTTACCGATATTAAGACCGGGTAGAATACTAGCATTAGTTCCTACATAAACCTCGTCCTCTAGTGTTACTCCACCGCTTAAGCGTGCACCAGGCATTAGGGAGACAAAGTTTCCCAAAACGCAATCGTGGCCAACACTAGCATGTAGATTTATAATTACAAAATCACCTATTTGAATATTTACGGTAAGAATACTTCCTGCACAAATAATTACTCCTTTACCCAAATGAATACTCTCTGGCTTCATTAAAATTGCAGAGGGATGCACTAAATGTGGGAAATTCAGTGCGGGCTTTAGTCCCGTATAAATTTTTTTTCTTTCACTGGAAGAGCCAATGGCCAGGGCTACTGCGCTTGCCCCAGGAATTTGCTCTATGGTTTTAGTATCAATATCAGTTTTAAAATCATCGTAAAATTGACTGGCACCATAGCCACAGCTTAAGGCTAAGGCAGCTACTTCGCGCGAAAAGCCTCCAGCAGGAAGAATATGCAGGGTTTTAGTTAGATTCATTTGTGGCTGCAAAATTACAGAAAATTGCGCCTAAGATTTGAGGCAAGACTCTTTTAAAGCGAACTAAGCGATTAATTTAAGGTCCACAAAAAAACCCGTAGCGAAAAGCTACGGGTTTAACACTAGTGGATTAAAATTCTAGTCTAAATCCTCTTCTTTCTTTTTATTGTGAAGGGCTTTAGCACCTACTGCAGCTCCAGCTGCTGCTAGTAAAACTAGGCCAGGGATTGGAGTAGGTTGGAGACCATTGCCAGGAGGTTTAGGCTGTGCGCTTAGAAATAAAGCACTGCAAATAAAGCAAAGGGTTAATAGGGTCTTTATATTTTTCATCTTCAATTATGCTTTAAATCTTATTATTTCAAGTAAACTTTAGTGGTTTTGCTAATGCCTTCGCCATTAGTACTTTCAAGTAGGTAAATGCCGGGTTTAATGTTACCTAAATCCTGTGCGGAACGTTCACCTTGGTTGAACTCAATTTCAGAAGACCAAACACTTTTACCGCTAAGGTCAATAAGATTTAAGTTGGCACTACCGCCATAATTGGCTTGATAGTGAATGGCACCTTCGTGCGCCCAAATTTCTAAGTTTGCTTGACCAACAGTATTGATTAGGTCTTCTAAGCCAACGCTTTGGGCGCTAAAATGAAGTACAAAGCGGTCGATATAATTATCATCATAATTAAATTGATAAGTACTCTGACCAAGATCAGTGAACGTACCAGTCTTTTTATCTTCTAACACCACCATATAGCGGTAAAGCATATAGTCCTTATCGAAGCTAATTTCGTAGGTATTACCAACATGCGGTGCGCGATAGGAAATATCAATCGAACCAGTTGTTGTACTGCTAGGACCGAAATCAATTGCATTTACCGCCATTTCTTCGCCATTGAAGGTAGAATAGATGTTGGGTAATTCGCCTGCATTGTAAAATTTACGTGCATCCCAGTCGCCATCATAAGCATGGCTGCCACTATTCTCGATGAATGAAACTACAGTATAATCATTAGCACTATTGTCATTTAGATCGGCAGTACGCAATACTAAACGGTCGAAATTAATCGCGTTTTTATAAAGCTCAGGTGCTGTAGCAACGGTGCCATTGGTACTCATGGTAATAGTACCTAAACTAGGGCTAGCTGCGTTAGCCTGTACCCAGAAAGATTGCATCGGAGCAATTTCTCCAACAGAAATACCTCCACCACTATAACTCTGGTAGCCAGTAGTAGAAGGATCGTAGATGTAAAAAGCATTTTCAACATTTGTCCTGCTAAGACTAGTAAAGTCTAAAGCACAGGTAAAGGGATTGGCAATTAAATTCCAACCATCGTCACCTAAAGCACCGGCTGTCATATCTGCTGTTGAGGTTGCAAAAGTTAAACTAGGAGTAACAGAGGTATTAGGGGTTCCTGTAAAGCTGTAGGTTGAATTCTCGGAAGTTCTAAATCCATTAGTACCTACATAGCCAAAATAGCCTTGCCCAGGTGTTATCGACGCGGCGTTATTTGCAACGTTTACGTATTGAGTGCCGTCCCATGAAAATAGGTTTTGTGTGTTAGCAGTTCCACCGTCGGTTCCAACCGATCCAAAATAGCTCGCGCTAGTAGAGTTCATAGAAGCCGCTACCATTTGCCAACCACCGGTGAAGTATTGTTCGTGGTTTATAGTACCAGAGTTAGTTATGGTTCCGTCAACTTTTAATTGAGCATAGCCAGAATCAGCTGCTCTCAAGTTAGTTGTTCCATTTAAGTCAAAATTCCCACCAATAGTTAAATCGCTCTTGGCTGATACCTCTAAAATTGCACCGCTAGATACTACTAGTGCCCCTGTGGCAGTTCGGTCGC
>CBFHVV010000051.1:0-20459 GCA_965658965.1 Croceimicrobium sp. | reverse complement strand
CTTAACACGCGAGAGGCAATACGACTGCCCGCAGCTCCGTAATAATGCTTAGAAACTCGCACAACATTTTCAAATACCTGAAATAGATAATGTGGCCCTGCATTTACCAAATAGGGCTGCAAATTTATCTCGGTACCTATTAATTCACCATTCTGATAAACGCTATTACCGATCATTTCAGCTTTCATTAAGCGGATACCATAAGGGTCGTACACATTATGCTGTAAATCATCTTTTTTTAAGCTACCTCTTAATCGTTGCTCCTCATCATAAAGATGTGATAATTCACTCTTATTGTTTACAAAAATCTCGTTTAGACTGCCAAAAGCATTGTAATTAAATAGGTAATTTTTGTTTGGCCCTGCATCAATCCCACTTAAAGCATTTTTGGCTGGGTCATTATATTGATAGGAAAAGTCATAATCGGCAGTACCGTGTTTAACCGCGGCTGCATCCGTAACCGCCTGAGTTTTCTGGGTAATTCTACCATTAGCATCGTAGCTAAAGTTTAAACTATAATTCCATTGCTGAGCCCCATCTCCATTCCAAAGGCCTTGAGCAGTATTTAGCTGGTTAAACTCATCATAACTATAATTAAAACTGTAGGACCCTCCTAATTTGTTGTAATTGAGATCTAATGCTGGGGCAATATTCTGTACTTGGCTTATATTTCCAGTAGCATCATATTGATAGTTCTTATCTAAAAGTTGCTTGGCACTGAAATGATTATTTTCACTAGAACTTAGTAAGGCGTAGGTTTCCAACGAACCTGTTAAGTCATTATAGGTAAAATTGGCCTTAGTACCGTTACCCAACCTTTTTTCCAAGGGCTGTCCAAAGCCATCAAAGCCTACATATTCTAGGTAATAAGAAGGATTATCCGTATCTATAAAACGGGCCGAAGTTTCAATTTTTTCTAAGTCGCCCCCTGGCGCATAGTGATATTGCAGTTTTTCTCCATCAGGGTATCGCATGTGTTGCACTCTTCCCCATGAATCATAAACATAGTCTGTTACCAAACGTTGCTCTCCCATTTGTGGTACTGCTACTATACGCTCCTCTCGCGCTATTTGCCCCATGTTTGTGTAACGAAACTGTTCTTGCAGAACATAAGCGCCTGGTTCACCTTGTTTTACTTTTCGAACACGACCTAGTGAATTACCTGTTTGACCTGGCCTACCATATTCCAATTCCAAATTATTCATTTTTGAACTTACTGGATAAGTCTTGGTCAGTAGACGGTCGTACTCGTACTGATAATTAATTTGATGTTGAAAAACCGCTCCGTTTACAATTCCCGAAAAATCACTGCTTAGTACATTGTCGGCCAAATCGTAGGTAAAGGCAGTTAGTCCTCTATCAGCATGAACTTCCTGAGTTAAACGCCCTTTGCGGTCGTATTGGTAAGTTGTGCTAATTCCTGCCGGATTAATAGAGCTTAGCAGTTGACCGATAGGATCATTAGTATATTGTGTGATGCTCAGGTCGTTAGCAGCACCCTTTACCAAGGCCTGAACATGTCCAAAATAGTCGTAATAAACACGTTCTTGCATTTTCTCATGCCCGTAAGTAATGAGGTCTCCAAAGGGAACCGGTTTCGCAGGATTATGTGGCATACGCCCCCATCCAAAGTCTTGTTCAGTTTTGGTATAATATTGTTCTACTTGGTCACTATAATCGGATAAAGTGTAAACTAGTGCTAGTCTTCCAAAGGGGTCAATATGAGAGATAGTGGCAGGCATTCGATTTTCAAAACGAGTAACCTCTAAAGTGTATAAATCACTTTCTTGCGGATAATCACTGGTTGCAATACTGCCATATTGAAAAGACAATTTCCCGAAATTATCAAAACCTAAAGGTCCTGAAATACGTCTCCCTTTGACATTTGTGTTTTGTGATGCTCCCTCGATGCTCACTTCTAATTGGTTTTGTAAAACACGTCCAAAGCCATCTACAAGTGTTGCACTTCGGCGTAATAATTGCGAGTGCCATAAAGGCTCAATCTTAGAAAGATCTGCCGTTAAGTTTAAATTAACTGGTTGCGAACTTGGGTTAGCTCCTAATTCTGTTTCGTTAGAAGGACTGCCTAAATACTGTTTCGACATAGCCCAAGCAGGCCCTTGGCTTAAGTCTCCATCCCAATACTTAAAAGCTAAGGTATAAGGCGCACTGGGGTTATTTAACTCCCTAGGGCCAAATATCTTATGCGGGCGATAAAAATCATCATAATACAGCTCGGTCGCCTGCCCATTGGGATCTACCACCTTGTTTAAAAGAGCTGTTTGAGGATCTGTTAGATAATGGCTGACCTCATCCCACTGACTACCATCCTGTAATTCGTAACGTATAATTTGCTCTACAGGGAACTGCTCATGTTGAGCATCATAATTGATTAAAACTCTTTTTACATCTCCCTTATGATTAGCCGGCAATTTTACGCTTGCTAAAGAACCATTTTCGGTATAAGAATACTCTGTGAAACTAAAGACGCCTGCATCATTGTCAACACCCGTTTTCTCAGGGGCTAAGCCTTCAGTATTTAATAAATCTACGGTAGACTGCCTAAGCAAGGAGCTTGCTGAAACGGTGTCGTTTTTAAATAAACGATAACGGCTTATTTGACCTACTCTATTGGCGGCATCAATAGGATGATAATAGTGAAATAATGCGATTAAATCTACCCTATAATCAGGGGTATAAACTCTTTGGTAAATACCACCCGATTCATTCCTAACAATTTCGTTCCAACTTTCTGTCCCAGGTCCATCGCTGCCATTGATAACGGCTCTTTTTAAAAGCCCTAGTCGATTATAGCTAAACTCAATTCTACGCGACTGAAATTTACCAGCGAAGCCAGGTGCAGTGGTATCAATGTAACTAATGGTTTCGGAAGCCTTTAATTCCGGATAAATACAATTCGTCTCGGAAATTACATCAAAATTAAACCCATTCGCATCATCTAAATTAATTGTATTCAAATCTAAGCGGTCACTTTCTGTCTCTGCCATGAACCACTCATGGTAGTCGTATTCATAGTTGCGAACTTCCATCATATGGCTTCTCCGTTCCACTATCCCAGAAGGCATTATATAACCCGCCAAACTTGGTCCTTCCAAATCTCTGTCTATGAAGGCAATCTGATAGCTTTTTTGCATTAAGCCGGCAATGTATCTATGCTTCACACGCTCTTGAAAATCAGAAGAAGTAGGCTCTGGGTATTGTTGAATACTTAAATAATGTAAATTATCAGTACCTGCAAGCTTCGCTGATACGCCCAAATCTCCAGTAGGGCTTTCTGGGTCAAAAACTTTTCCGTTGTATAAATTTTGTACATTATACATATCGCTTAACACAGCAATGCGGCTAAAGCCTAAAAACTCACGCTCCCGTCTATCATGCACACCACCATCATATAAAAAGGTATATGAAATAATATCACTTCCATCATTTAAATTTGGAGAATATTCGTCAAAGCCATCATTAAGCGCAATTGTACTAAGAACCCATTTAGAATAAGGCATATCCCAGTACACCTCGTTTTCAGAATCATAGGGCTTATTTTGATGATTCAGCAGCTCACGCTGGTAAAAACCGTATTTATTTCCTACTCTTTTGTAATTCAAACTTATTGTACTTCCTTGTGCAGTATTTATAGTCTTTAGTAAGTTCGATTTCTTAACTGCACAAAAGTATACCTCTAGATCACCGTTGCTCTTTTCGACCACATGATCAGGATAACCATCAGCATTCATATCTCTAAAAGTACTTTCTTGGCTAAAGGAACCGATGGAACCTGCGGTTCTTACGCCAGCAACGATTTTAAATGCAAATAATGGAAATTGAAGGTTCACGTTTGCTCCAAGTTGCCAATTTTGCGCTTTGGAATTATCAGAATATTGGGACAAAATTCCATATGTTGAGCTAAATTGAGTCCCCTCATTCAAAAAATAACAATATTCATTTTCTACTTTATCATAGTAGATCATATCTACTAATCCATCCGCGTTAATATCACGAAATAATCCCTTTACCACCTGATTCTGGTAGTTAGCGGAAAGTGAACCTCCACCTCCTACCTTATCGCTAGGATCCAAACCAGTGCCGACACCTAGGCCTCCTCCGAATGAAACTCCTTCAACATAATGCGCATTGAATTTTTGCCCAAAACTTATCCAGTTTCCAGGCACAATAGTTTTCCCTGTATGCAATGCTACTCTACCAAATTGAGGCGGAGATTCCTGAAGCGGAGATTGATCCAAGAGATCGGGTAAACCATCACCATTTATATCTAATAAGCCCTCTACAAAGCTTGATTCATTGGTAATTCCACCTAGGTTTATTTCATTAAGAGATTGACTAGCAAGTGAGGAACTAGGGAATAACAGATTGCCACCCACCATTAATTCTCCATTTAAACCGGAGGCATCAAATTCATTTCGACGCATGTGAACTCCATAAGCAAACGTACTTCTTGCTCTGTCACCTCCCATGGTATTCGTTTGCATTACTTCCAAACGACCCAAGTTTTTATTTAAAAACAGTTTATCAGGGTATCCATCAGCATTAATATCCATAAATGATTCGGTAACTTGATTTCCTTTATCATTGTCTTTAGTATCCGTATTGGATAAGTAAGATACCCCAGCTGTAAATTGATTATTGCTAGTGGTGCCTGCGGGCATAAAGTCATAACCGCCTCCTGAATTAAAAGAAGTATTGTAAGCTTTAACTTGTAGTATAGGAGCATTTTTATCTTGACTTCCTGTTGACAGACCTGCAAGTTGAACCTGATTTTCGGATGGTAGTTCGCCTAATCGTGCTAAAGACGCTGCGCTTCGGGTAATTCTAGCAAAGCCTTGAAATGGATGAAGAAATGCATCTTGTGCCTGACTAGATAAAGTTCCTAGTTGTAAAAAATATTCCTTAGACTCATATTCTCCCCTTTGGCCGCTCAGTGGACGAAAAGGGTTTTGGGCTAAATCTGGGTTAAGGCCAAATTGACTCGCTGATCCTTGTAAATTGGAAGCGTTTAGATTTTGTATATCATTGGCATTTATTGAATTCCCATTGGCATCGGTGCCAAAAGTCATTTTAGCAGGGTCGATAGGAGTCTCGATACCATTCCAACCAAACTGACCCCATCCTAGGTACTCGGGCCCAAATAATCCTGAAACCGCATTAGAATAGCTAGATGGAATACCATTCTGCGCCAACGCACTACAATCATATATAGTATTCCCATCATCCTGAGTTATTATAACTGCTTCAAACTGAAATTTCGCATATTGCGAAATCAAATCAGCTAAAAGCGGCTCACTTGTGCAAACACTAAAGAATAAGTTTTGTTGATTCGCAGCAAAAGTAGACCTGTCCAAAATAAACAAAGGATTGGCACATTGTGCCCAATTCTCTCTTTCTACTTGCGGAACATTGCAGTCTTTAATTTTAATGGTTAATGGATTGGCACTAAGCTCAACCCGGTAGGTTCTAAGCAGCGAATGTTCAGACTTTACTTTAAGATTAAAGCTTACAGGGTTTGTATTGGCCGCTTGGCTGTAATAATCTCCAACTAAGCCGAAATTAATACTGGGTAAAATTTTAAAAGTATTTTGACCCGTTGGCAAAAGAGTGCTCAATGTTAAGGAGTTTTCTAAGGAATGGACTCTACTAAACATTCCTTTTTCCACAAGGGGATAATCAATAAAACTGGCCTCAGAAATATAGGCTTGTGTTTTATCACTTAAAATTGGACGCCAATCTAAATCTTGCCAATTAACATTAGAAGGGCTCTCCACCTTAAACCAAATACTGGCTCTATCATAGGAACTAAAATCTAAGCCACTTCCATTTATTAAACCATCAAAAGTATTAAGGCTAAAATCGCTTAAACGTAATATCTGTGCGGATCCATTAGGCTCGATTAATTCTTTATATTCATATTCATTGATAGTATTACCATTAAGTGTTTTGATTTGAATGGAAAATACTACCGTATCGCTTTGGGCCGGAATGGTTAAATCATTAAAAAAGAGATGCACCGTCGATTTATCCTCGAGCGACAAGCCCTCCGCAGCACTTAAGATAAAACCCTCTGATGCATAATTAGTTTCAAAGTCAACGCCATCAGCATTTTGAAAGTTAAAACCTGAATACGTCACTTTTGGGTCCCAAGCTGGCAAATCATATCGCCCATTATTCTTTGTTATTAATCTAAATAGTATCAGATCATTCTTGCTTACCTGAATTGAGTTGAGTGTTTGTGGGTTAACACTTTGCCCTCCATTAAGAGTATTAAAGCCCGCTAAAACTGTATTTTGCCCTCCGCTTACTTTCTCAATAGCATAACGCACACCATCATTAGACTGGCTATTTAAACTAATAAAGTTCTCAATTGCTATTGTTCCATCCCTATGTGCCCGCCACGAACGTACTACCTCAGTTTCAATTTTGGTTTCATTATCTACGGTTGGCAAAAATGTTATGGTATTATAAATGGGGTTGGGAGTGGTACTGCTAGTAGCTTGGTAGGTAACAGTTTTTGTTACCGGGTCAACATCCCCAAATGAAATATTGCCATTTTCCACTAAATCAAGAATGCCATCACCATTAGCATCTGTTTGATAATTATAAACTTCAGAATTATTCCAATTCCAACTATAGCCAGTGTGGCCAGATATTGGCCCGATACTAACTGTCCCGCCTACCCCTAATTGATCCGTTTTATTTTTGCTGTAATGGAATCTATTGTTTTCTAAACCTTGCACGGAATTTTCTACTGTTTTAACATTGGAGCCAAAACTAGGAATCCCCAATTCATCAAGTTTTCCGGGATAATATTTAAGTTGTGCATTACCCTTGCTTTGGATAACTAAATCATTTAACCCATCGCCATTGATATCAGTTAATGTGCTACGACCATAATTATAAGCTTGTCCGTAATTATAAAAACCAAATATCGAGTTACTTAAAGCCTTTTTTTTGATAGGTATGCCAGCTCCTGCAAGTCCGCCCAAATTGAATGCCCTGGAAGAACTCTCACCCAAAAAGGTCTCATCGATATTGTTTGTAGGCCTTGGAATTGTTACAGGTGTTGATTCAAAAGAAAATGTGTTTTCGAAATATTTAAAAGTTTGTTCGTAAAAGGACTTACCGTTGACTTTTTCTTCAATCTTTTGCAACAGCATTTTATTGAAATCTCCATTTTTGTAATGAAAGTGATACGACCTTATTTCTTCTTCATCGCCCGCAATTAAAGGGTCTGGGTCGTAGGAAATTTTTAAATTATTAAGCTTTTTAAAGCTTCCACTCTTAAAAGCGGCATTATAAGCAACTCTAGCGTCAGAGCGGTAACTGTTATCGTAATTAAACTCCACTAAATACGGAGGAGTTAAATTTTTAGCACTGGACTCAAAGCCCGTGTAGCGTATTTTAACTGGTAAGGTTTGCTTAGCGTTATCCAATAATGGTTGGGTTGGGATGTCGGCTTCAAACACTTCATATTCATAGTCAACATAGTTACCCCACTTATCTTCGACTCTGGTCAACTTCCAACTAACAATATTATCGTCGTCATTTTTAACGACCGAAGCATTATCCAAAGTCAAACCATCTTTCGTTCCAAAAAATAGTTTGCTCTGATCTTTAGAAGTTACGACCCAGAAATAATCCCCTGTCCCACTACCTTTACGTTCAATCTTCTGCCATTCTTTTCGAATCTTTGGGAAAAATGAAACTGTCCCTCCTGTTCTTGCGGCAATATTTCCATTCACATCTCGTCTGTTTCCCTTAAAGCCAGACTCCATACTTAAAGACTCCCCATCCAACGTATAGACTTCAGTCTCTAAGCTCTGACCAAAGCGAGGGACCCCCCATTTCAAATCTACGTCGATAGATGAAATAGGAATATTCCAACCCACTCCTAATAATCCATTTTTAAGTTCAGAGTTATAGCTAGCGCCTAACTGCAATCCTAAGCCATTCCTACCTGGAGGTAAATTAAAAGCGAAGCCAGTACTAGCACTTCCGCTTTGGTTAATTTGAGGCGGAGATATTGAACCATAACCTTCAAAAGGATTGGGGTTACTTAATTCAGAAAGAGAGGTGTTCAAATTTAAATTTCCCTCTGAGCTTGCGGGTGAGCTCTTGGTTCCAACAAAATAAGTTCCGCTAACACTTAAAGAGGCCTCCACAATTAGCACTGGACTCTCTTGCGCCTGATAAACCGTATCTGGTAAAAAATCAATCCAATTTAAGCCAATGGGGTCAAAATAAAACAATCGCAAATCCTCTTTGATACCTGCTGAGTTAGCGACCGTATTAAGACGAAATTCAACTTGTTCTGATTTCGGAGCATCATTTATATTTACCTCGAAAGCAGGAGCTCCTTCAACATTATTTTGAAGACCTTTTGGGATACTAGGATAAGTTCCTGACAAGAGAACATTCCCAAAAGGAACTGGGAGGTTAGAACCTGAACTCCCCCTAAACAATATTTTATTTTCGATAACCGCCTTCTCTGGCGAAAGAGTTAAGGACTCATTTCGCGTTACCAAGGATACCTTAAGATTCCTGAGAGCCATGCCACGTTCCCCAAATTTATGTACACCTAATTTATTTGAGCCGCTTAAAAGAAAACGCAGAGGCACCTGAAACTTAATCGTGCTAGACTCTTGCTTACTCAAATCCAGTTTAAATCTGGATTCGTCATTCAAATTCAGTACTAGGTCGTCATTTTCAAAACCCCCTATAATATCAAAACTAAACTCAGCAGAAAGGCCTTCTTCCAAGACTCCATTGTCAACCGTAAAATGGAAAAAGTCATTAGAAGGGCTATTGATAGGGTCTTCAAGACTATACCCTAAGTAAACCTTTTGCCTTCTATCAAAGCTAACAGACATTAGTTCGGTCGGCATAGATCTATCATCAACAAGGTCTTCAGGGCCATCTTCTACCCTGTTACGCAAGTTTAGATTAGCTACATATAAGCCTTCTGTGACTTGGAATTTAACTGGAAAAAGAAAGTAGGAAATAGTAGCATGGCATTCCATACTCAAAAAAAGCAGTGCTAAAAATAGCGAAGCAACTCTTGTAATCATAAATAAGCTTCCATTAATATTGAACCGGAACTAAATAAGAAGAACTCCTATCTTCCTCCTGAATGCTAACCTTGTAAATACCCGACACTGCCGGGGTTTCTATTTGTAATTCCAAATTTGAGGAGGCTTCAGTAAATTGTTTCAGATAAAGGACTCGGCCGTTGATATCAGTTAATGAAACTAAATAACTACTTGACAGCCCTTCTGCCTGAAGTGTAAGTAAGCTAGACGGATTACAGGGTTTCGGGAAAACCGAAATACTCTTTTGAACCATTGCCTGGCTATTGCTGGCGTGAGATAGCGGTAAAGTAATGGGCTCCGAATAAAGATATTCATCATTTTCATTTAATCCATTAACCAAATAGTCGCCATTCGATAGTTGAATCCCACCAGTTTGAAACTCAAATACACTTATATTTGTTATGAGGCCTGTTGCTAAATTAATTAGCTCTATCGATGCTATAGAATCACTCGCATTCCCTAATTCAAGCCCAATACCTCCAAGCGAATCTGTTGCGACTATATTTAATCGACTAGGACAAGGATCTTTAAGTGAAGTTTTAAAAAAGTAATGCTTATTATTCGGTAAATCTGCAATAGGTATCCTATATATTCTATTCTGAGAACTGTCTAAAATACTACTTAACTGCAAATTAAAAGCACCACTAGTCAACAATATTGTATCAACCGTAAGGAAAGGACCTTCCACTTGTATAAGCAAATCATTTGCTTGTGAATACCAATCTTGCAGCTCAAATTTCCAATAAAATATTGGATTCCAAGGCCCATTGGCACTTTCACACTTTATGTACTTACGAAACTTTTTCCTTGCCTGACTGAAAATTATAAAAGCCTCATCATTAACTCCTATTTTTCTTTGAAAACCATCTTTAACTAAGGTGTCTAACGCGATTTTAAAGCTATCATTTTGGGTAGAAGATTGAGTTAAATACAAAAGTTCATTCTTTGAATGACCCAATGCCATTAAGTTGTGATTATAAATTCTGCTTACCGCTTCATTCCAATATTTACCTTTAGAACCTTTTAAAAAATAGCTAAAATTTTGATTTCCTCTTGCCATTGGAACAGCATGCTTGACTGCTAAATAGCTGGTTACTTTCCTTACTTCTAAACTATCCAAAACACGGTCGTAGAACAAGACCTCAGCAAGCTTAAACAAGCTTGGGTTGAAAAGTCTATAATCAGCTTGCTGTAAACCACCAAAAATTGACCTGTTTCGCTTGCCACTGACCGCAATGATCTTGGTTTGCCCATCTGTAAAATCAATAGGAGTAAACCGTCCATCTAACCAAACACCATTATTGTGCAGCTCGAATCGCCCTAGTCTAGCAAAAGGTATAGGGTCTACTGGCATACTATCCGGGCAAACTGAAACAAATATTGTGTAATGCTCACTTTCAATACTCAGGCTATTGTCCAATACTAAATTAGTATCTAGTAAATCAATACTAAGACGATTTGCAACAACCACAGAACTATCGTTTCCGACTACCCAAGATACTTTACCTGATACATAACCAGGGCCAACTTGAGCATAGATCGGAAAGAATAAAACCCAACAAATTAAGAGTTTAAAAAGTTTGAACGCATAAGCTTGTATTTCAGGAAGGAATTAAGGCTCCAAATAAAACACAAAAAAATTGATAAAAAAAGAAAGAAAGAAATTTAAATATTAAATAATCATCAATTATTACCATCAAAAATCTAAACTACAATTCTTTAGTTCAGATAATAATAATATCTAATCATTTAACCTCCTTGGTTTAACCCCGATATTTCGGCATACTTATATAAATTGATTTTCAAGCCAAAGAAGTTTCTATTTGCCCTATTGATTTGGCTATTAAAAAATAGTTTTTCATTGAAAAAAGTCCTACTTCTTTAAAAAAGCGTCATTTCTGGGCTCCTTTTGTGGCTTGGTACTTAGCCCATTCGAAAAGGTTTAAACTTAAAGTAATAACAATCGTATCTCTTAATTACTTTATGCATTTTTTTTCGAGCGTAAAAACGTGGCTTGCGCAATGAGGACTCAAGCTTTTCCAATAGATTGAAGTATAAATCCTTAAAAAAAGGCAATACGTTTTTTTTTAATAAGCTAGAAGAAAATTCGCAGAGCACCCGACCTATGTTCAGATGATTCTTCTCCAGCGAAAGAGTACGCAATCCGTTTTGAATATCCCGCAATGAATCTATATGAGCGAACTGTATAGACAAAATACTTACAAGCAGCAATTTACTATTCGCGAGTTATTTGGCTCGTTACCGGCGGCAAAAGCAATCTTAAATAAGGCCTGATCTTCTCAAAGTACTTCGAAATAAACAAGTCACATTATTTCCAGATACGGGAGAGTTTAAGGTTTGGAAGGTAAGAGCCAAAAACTATGGCTTTAAAATAGCTGAAAATATTGAGGAAATGTTTCAAGAGGGTTACGTTGAAAAGGGTTTTGACCTAGCATATTGAATCATTTGCGTCAAGATTTTAAGAAAAGAAAGAAAACCTTGAAAAAAGAAAAGTACTGCAATTAACCTTTTCGCATAAAAAGCGCAAAACATCACATAAAACCCTCTTATCAGGCCCTTTGTACTCCCCAAAAATGCGGAAAAGGGCTTTTTCCTTGCGCTTAGGCAACCCACCGCTTGCGGAAGAGTGTTGCGCTATACTCTTGCGCATTTAAGCATTGCTTTGCGCATGTTTAGATTAGTGGAGATTATTAAAAAACTACCAATTGTTCGTTAAACCATTAATGACCGAAATGATGAAAATGACGTTCCACTATGAAACTTTCATCGCAAACATCTAAGGCCGCATTCCGCTCTCAAATAACTAAGACCCCTACCTAACCCGCCCATATCCACACAAAATGCGGAAATACGCTATTATCATGCGCTATTTAAAAATGCGTATTGTGCTTTTGACCTGCGCTTTTGATGCGCTATGCTAATGCGCTTTTGATAAAGCGCTAAGCGCAATCAGCTCTAACCAAACACCCAGCATTAATTCACAAAAACCTCTTCGCTTTAATACTATTTATTTTTCCAAGCCACTAACCAGCTGAACGCTAATTGCTAAAGGTATCTTTTATCAATCGTAGGATTTAATTTTTCGAATATCAAAGTTTGGAGATCTACTGTGAAAAGATAAGAATGAAATGTTTCTTGATCGAAAGATTCTGAGAAATAAAATATCAGATCCCACTAATAAACAAGATCTTTATCTTAATTTGTTTTGCTTAGCCCAAAAATCCAACATCATCTCAGCTGCTTCCTCCTCTCCAATTTTAATATACCTCAAAAAGTCCGACTCTTTTGCATGACCACTAATCCTTCTTATGAGGATTGTTGGCATGCCGCTTTTAAACTGAATTGTACAGAATGTCCTTCTGCAGGTATGGCTAGACACCATCTGCCATTTCGGAATAGCTTTTTCGTTAATTTCATTTCCACGGGTAGTAGTTTTCACTACTGAATCTAAAAGACCGGATTCTTTGGAGATTTCTTTTATCTCAACATTAAAACTTACTGAATTGTAACTTTTAGGAAACCTACCAAGCCGCTTATCTAAAATTCTTTTGACTCGCAAGCTAACAGGAATTTTCACTGGCTTATTTGACTTTTGCGTCCTAATTGTCAAAATCCTTTGCTCCAAGTCTAGGTTAGCAGAGCTTAGTCTTTTGAGGTCTGAATAACGCAGGCCTGTTTCACATCCTATTAAAAAAAAGTCTCTTATTTCGTCATGCTTTGAACCGGCTTCTAACTCCAATGCCTCGATCTTCTGCAACTCCACTTCACTTAATGCAATGTCATCAGAAACCTCTGATGGAGGACTTAGCTTAGTCAATTGATTATTCTTTATTAACCCCTCGTCAAGACAAAAGCGCATGAGAACCTTAAGATTCTTAAGCTGTTTACCAATAGTATTTTTAGCCATTGGTCTATACTTTAAAGTTTGATCTGTTTGATCACGATAGGGTACAATATCTGTTACGGTTAGATATTGTTGAAAAGACGAGCCGAATCTATTGTCAATATCATTAATTGTTGCATGCTTAGATTCTTTTTGGATGAATGACTTCATGTGCTTAGCGAGCGAGCGATAGTCTTTTAGAACATCATCCTTGACTAGCCCTTTTTTCCTCTCTATCATCAATTCTATTGCTTCGACAGGATCCTTTATACCAGAAGTTCCCTTATGCTTTATATCGTATAATTCCTTAAGCTTATGGATTGTGACCTCTTCATCTCTTAAACTCAATTCCTTTTCAATAGTTAGAATTCTTTGCAAACGTGAGTGAAGAATTTCATTTTTCTCTTGATGAAGGGGGTCTGTCTTTCTTACCTGCCCTTTATCCTTATTCCAGTTACTTGCTTTTGCGGTAACTCCCGTTGAGAGCAAAGCCTTATTTTGAGCATTTTGGTAATACGAGATATAGATTTTTGATTCGGTTGTTTTCGAGCGCTTATCCTCTTTTAAGATCAATTTTATATTCGCCATAGTTAAAAGACTTAATGATTAGGCAAATGTAGCTGATTTTAAATCCCGTCTCAAATCACTCTCAAAAATATCGAATAAATTAGGTTAAAAAAGAGAAACTCAAGTTAAGTGACTTATTATAATATATTGATTTACATTATATTAAATTAATATAGACAAAAGAAGGTTAAGATGCAAAGGGTCTCGTCCAGACCCGCGAGAAGAGATAAAAGAAATTGCAGCGCCCATTCTTATTTTAAAAGGCCAATACGACAACCAAAAATGGGGCTATACGAGTGAATACCTCGGGCTATGCAAACAAGCAAGCTTAAAGGTGATACCTCAAGCGGGGCATTTTATAGCATTTGATCAACCAGAATTCTATTACCGAGAAATAAAAGCCTTTTTAGCATTGCCTTAAAGCCGCATCAGACCTTGCGACTTAGATCTGCATTTAGCGATAAAACCACCGAAGCCGCAAAATAAATACAACTTTAAAATTCATAAGTAGCCTATTCTGCCTCCATTGCAAAGAGCACTTTTATCGAACTGAAGTTCTTGTACTCTTTGCAAAGCGCATCGATTACCAAGGCTAAAAAGAAATATGCGCTCGCCCACTCGAAATACCCAGCCCCCAGGGCTTTGAACTTTCGTGAAGCATTCATAAGAGACCGCGAGTCCAAATCCATTGCAATATCTAATCTTAATACTAAGTACTAAGAGCGCAGCGGTCTTTGTACTAACAAAGCAGTCTTAATACTAACAAAGCCGCCTCAATACTAAAAGCGAAGCGACCACTATCCATTATTTAATTGCCGAGATGCTGAAACCAGTTCAGCATGACCGAAAAGGAGGCCTTAATTTCTATATTTTTCCCTTAATTTACCTTCATCCTGAGAGAAGAGTTTTCCGTTGGTAAACCATGAAGATTTGATAACATTTAGCCTGGAATAAGGTGAACGAAGACTCATATTACAATTTAGTCTGATTCGTTAATAGTAGGTCTTCCGGCCTCAATTACGAACGCCAAAAATTAAAATGAAAGGCCTAGCGAGTTGGGAAGCGATGTGAGAAGCTCGCCCACCGAGCCTGCCATTCATGAAGATTTTTGAAGAGAGGAATTGGAGCCTTGATTCTTTTTTTTCTTTTGCAATCAAGCGAAAAGGAAAAGAGAATGATCTTGAGAAGCATTACCTTACCGTGAAATATCCACTGAAAATCAGTGCGTTAAAAAAATGCCATGGGTAATTCATTTCAGTGTCTCATTAATTGTAGAAAGTTTAAAACACAAATGATTTCAATTGGGCGGCGATGTTGTTTTAAGAACCACCAAGTGCATAAAGACGGCACGAGGTGCACAGAGAACAATTATTGTGAAAAACCCTTCGTGGTCTCGGTGTAAACCTTCGTGAACCTTGTGGTAAAACAAGATGAAGAACTTCAAAAGTTGCAGAAAAGGAGGTCTGGCAAAGTAGGACAAAAAGAATCTCTCTGGTTAGCGTGTTTCGACTATATATTAAATCCATAGCGAGGTTCGAGCGAGGACTTAGAGCATATAGCCCGAACCAAAGCGCTCGCTGCTTGCGGAAAGTGCGCGGGGAAAACCCGATTAAAATGGGCTCAAATCTCATATTGATCAAAAGCGATGTCGTCCTGTCGGAGCTCGGGTCGTACCGGTTCATCCTGCTAGAGAGATGTCGCGCCTTCAGCGCTTGAATTAGATGCAGAAGAAAAAAATGCCGCAAACTAATCTGCTCTTTGCTAAGCTAAATTGATAAGGTATTTTTGAGATTAATAAAATTCTTAATAAATATTAGCTAACAAAAAATCTATTTTTAGCCGCTTATTAATTTTCTTTCGTTCCTTATTTTTTAGGTTCTAAACTGCTTGGCTAAATTTAAATCATCAAAAATTCACCTTAATAGATACATGTATGCATCGCTTTTCTTTCATGGCCTTATTAACATTTATAATGCTCAATGGCTCCAGCATCAATCCCCTTGTGGCGCAAACAGTAAATTGTAATGCCCATTTTAGTAAAATGCCAGATTCTAGTCTTATCGCACATTTCTGGCGCACTGAAAATTCTAGCTATTACAATGTGCGTCTTGAATACGCTTGGGACTTTGGCGATGGCAACACGGCCTATTATAGAACTAGACCTTGGCGAGTTACCCATACCTACGCTACGCCCGGATGGTACGAAGTGAGCAGAATAATTTATGCCATAGACCCCGCTGGAGATACAGTTTGCACGGATCAATATTCCAATCATTTCCCTGTAGGGTTTTTGGTGGGCAATAGCTGCATGATTTCAATACAATCAAGCGATACGATTAATACCAATAACTACACGGTGACTTCTAATTTACAGAGCTTCACTACCAGCCAACCCACTTATCAAATTGAAAGGGTGAGAGTGGGCGGTGTTTTTGGTCGCATGATGTCTTCTTCTTGGGGGCCAGCAAGTACATCCCATCCTGCTGGTTCCGGGGGCTATGGCAGTGTTTATTTCGGAAATGGCGGCATAGATGCCTGTGCCTCTCGCCAGTTTATGGCAGTAGGGACGGATTCTATTTTAGCTGAGTGCATAGATTGCAAAAATATCGTAATGCAAGCTCCCTTCACCTTAAACCTGTTGGATCAGACTCAAGTAAGCAGTCAAGGCTCAGTAAGCCTTTCGGCAGTTGGAACGGCTGCTCCTAGCAATCTTCCCCAAGGTGCGGTGGAGCGCTATCGCTGGAATTTCAGAAATGGATTAAGCTTCTCGGGTAACAACCAAAATGTTTATCTCCCACGAACAGGTATATACCTTTACGAATTAACCTATACTATAGCGGATACAAACACTGGCGATTTTATTGGTGCTACAGTTATTCGCGACTCCATAACTATTCCCCCTAATAATTCCTGTCAGGCAGATTTTTCCTTTTACCAATCCCAAAATCCGCTTGATTTCAATTTTACAAACCTCAGCTCAAATGGCTTTTCTGAAAACACTTTTAGTCAATTTCACTGGGACTTTGGCGACGGCGCAACGGATATTAGTACTTCTCCTCGGCACATTTTTGGGCAAAATGGCAGCTACCGCGTAAGGCTCACCCACTCGGTATATGACAGCACTCAACAAAATTTACTTTGTGTTGATACTATAAGTAAAGTGATAGGTATTAACTCTAATACTCCCCCAACGCCATGTTTGGCGCAGTTCTCAGTTGACTCTGCATTATCGGGTAATTATAACCTAGTAATCGTCAATAATTCAATCCCCGCTCATAACGATAGTGACTATACCATTAGTTATAAATGGCACTTTGGAGATGGCGACAGCTCTATGACTGCTTTCCCCACTCATACCTACCAACAGACCAAGGCATATAATCTTTGCCTACAGATTAGTGCAACGCATATCGCAACAGGCACTACCTGCTCTGATATCTTTTGTGATAGTATTGGAGTGGACAGCTTGGGTAATATCATTTTTAAATCAGGCCAGGGTTTTAGCATAAATGTGCTTAGCCCACAGAGTATCTCATTAAATGAAATAGATATTGCCTCTCAGTGGAGTATTTACCCCAACCCAGCCCATGATGTTCTGCACTTTTCTGGAGTAGACTTTAGCCAGGGTGAGTTAGAGCTTAGGGTTTTTGACTTGCAAGGCCAAACTGTAAAATCCGACATTATTAAAGATTCTGAATCACTTTCGCTTTTAGGTTTAAAAAGTGGTCTTTATCTTATTTTATTAAAGCAAGATGAGGCCATTACACAGAAAAAGGTAGTAATTGAATAGCGTTAAGCCCAATTAGGCAAAGCTGTTAACCTGAGGACTAAATTCTAATATCTATCAAAAGAAGTGTCGCCGTGCCGGGGCTAAACTAGCGCCGGTTCATCCTGCTAGTGAGATGTCGGGCATGCAGCGCTTGAATTAGATGCTGGGTTGGTTTTGGTTTTGGAAGTAAAAAATTACAAATTTCCTTCTAAACTAACACCCTAAACCAAACCTTCATTTAGTAGCAGAATACTACCATTTAAAATAAAAAAATCTCAATACTCTGTACTCAATACTACTAAAACTAAATCCCTAATTTTGCTTTTTCCAACTATACTATTCCACACTGTCTACATCATTCAAAACCAACAAAGTAAATTTCAAAGAGAGCTTTGCCGCCTTGAAATTTATTCCGCGCTTTTTTAAAGAAATACGCACCGTTAATCCCTTGCTCTTTTACAGTAATGTAATTCTGCGCTTATTCAGTGCGGTATTGCCGCTCCTTATGCTTTGGGTGGGCAAAGAAATTGTAGACGAAGTAGTCCTCCAAATGGAGACCGAAAGCAAAGACTTCATTCCCCTCGCCAGCTTTGTGGCTTTGGAATTACTTTTAGCCTTATTATCCGATTTCTTCTCGCGCGGTATCAGCCTCAGCGATTCCCTTTTGGGAGATCAGTATTCTATCCGCTCCTCGGTGCAAATTATTCGCAAGACCTCAGAAATCAACCTCGATCAGCTAGAAGATTCTGAATTTTACGATAAGCTTGAGCGAGCACGCAGGCAAACTACCGGCCGCGTAGGGCTGATGTCTAATGTCCTCAGCCAAGCACAAGATACCGTGGTTATTATATCACTACTAATAGGAGTTATCAGTTTCCAGCCTTGGCTAATTATTCTCTTGCTGATCAGTATAATTCCCACAGTTTGGAACGAAATTAAGTTTAGTGGCACCTCTTATTCGCTGGTACGCGGATGGACCCAAGAACGTCGCGAACTCGATTATTTACGCTACGCGGGCGCTAGTGATTTAACCGCAAAAGAGGTAAAACTCTTTGGCCTGGCCGACTATATTGCAGGCCGTTTTAAAAGTTTGAGCGATCAATATTATCTCGCCTCTAAGGCCCTCGCCCAGAAACGTGCCCTCTGGGGTGGCTTCTTTAACCTTTTGGGAACTACTGCTTATTATGGCGCCTATAGTAGTATTGTGTATCAAACCGTTGGCGGCATTTTTAGTTTGGGAGATATGACTTTCTTAGCAGGCTCCTTCAATCGCAGTCGCAATCAACTACAAGGCTTTTTTAGTCGCTTTACTGCTATTACCGAGCGCGCACTTTACCTGCAAGACTATTTCGAGTTTTTAGACCTGAAGTTTGAAAAAGACAGTACCGAGAAAAACCTTCCCCTTCCCGATACCATTCAAGAAGGTTTTCGTTTTGAGAAGGTTGGTTTTAAATACCCTAATAGCGAGCAATGGGTGGTGCGCGACATCAACTTTACCTTAAAGGCAGGCGAAAAATTGGCCTTTGTGGGCGAAAACGGCGCGGGTAAAACCACCTTGATCAAGCTACTCTTGCAGTTTTACAAAACCACCGAAGGCACTATCTACCTAGATGGAATGCCTATTTCTGACTTCAACCGCGAGGCCTACCAACAATATTTTGGGGTAATATTCCAAGACTTTGTAAAGTTCGAATTGAGCTTACGCGAGAATATTGCTGTGGGTAAAATCGATGCTATTAAAGAGACCCATCGCCTTGATGCCGCGGCCTATAAAAGTTTGGCCACAGAAGTGGTGGATAGCTTGCCCTTGGGCTACGACCAGCAATTAGGCAAACGCTTTAAACAAGGAAAAGACCTCTCGGGCGGTCAGTGGCAAAAAATTGCTATTGCGCGCGCTTATATGAAAGATGCCGAAGTTTTGGTTTTAGATGAACCGACCTCTGCCCTAGATGCTCGTGCCGAAACTGAAGCTTTTGACCGTTTCATTAAACTTACCCAAGGGAAAACCGCCGTAATTATTTCACACCGTTTTAGCACCGTTCGTATCGCCGATCGCATCCTTGTATTAAAAGACGGACGCGTACATGAGATAGGCAGCCACGAAGAGCTGCTCGCAGAGCCTAAGCTTTATTCGGAATTGTTTCTGCTGCAGGCGGAAGGCTATAAATAGGGCTTAGTTTTAGTAAATTAAATTATTCAAAGGGTAGTGTACCAAAAACAAACTCTCTTTCCCTTCCGATGAAGCCGTACTCAAATCCGTTTATCTTGCTATTCATGAAGCAAGCAGAAAGTGGACTATGCTCATAAGGGACTGGGGTAAAATTTATAAGCAGTTTATGAATATGCTTGAAAATCGCTGCGCTCTTCGGTTACGAACGCGTGCCCTCTTTCAGAGGAGTTCGTGAGCTCGTCGCGTTGCTCCTCGGTTCCCAACTCGCTAAACTTTTTGTTTTGTTTTTTACTCTTCGTAACCGAAGCTCTTTGAGCTGAGCTCAAGAACTCCTATAAAATTATAATTACGTTCTTAATTGAGGCCGAAGAACCTACTAATGACTATTTGACTTAGAATCATGTGTGGCCTTCAAAATGAGTCTCTAGTCTCTCAAACAAATCGGGATATCGCCCGATGGGGCTTACCGTTGTATTGAGAAAAAAGAGGCCGCAGCTGCCGCAGCTTTTTAGGGGCTATGGCGCATGACGAAGCTCTCGTTGATACAAGTAAAAAGACCCTGAAACAAGTTCAGGGTGACGACCGATTGAATTGATTGACCAGAATATTAAATTACACCGTAGGTCATGCTGAACTCGTTTCAGCATCTCAACTAACTATCAAGGCTTAAAAAAAGACCCTGAAACAAGTTCAGGGTGACGACCGATTGAATGAATTGACCAGAATATTAAATTACACCGTTGGTCATGCTGAACTCGTTTCAGCATCTCAACTAACTATCAAGGCTTAAAAAAAGACCCTGAAATCTTTGCTCTTATGATCTTTTTTAATGTATTGGTTTTCAAGGAGTGTTTCGCGATGGAGTAAAGTATCCCAAGAGGTTTCTAAGTCCTGTTTTATGGTTACGAACGAGTTGTTTACTTTTTATTTGAG
>CBFHVV010000050.1:0-20478 GCA_965658965.1 Croceimicrobium sp. | reverse complement strand
AGGGTTGAGATAGCCATCAAATAGAAAGTTATTGAGAATAAATATCTGTAAAAAGAGTAGGGCAAGTAAGGCTAGGATTGACTTTAGATAATTCATGGGATACTGTTTAGGGAGTCCAATTCATTAGCATATAAGTCTTTTACCACATAAACATTACGAAGTTTAGAGAAGTCAGTACTGAGGAGCACGGAGATTTCCAAAAAGTTTTGATCAGCTTGGAGCTGAAAATCTTTAACGACACCAATATTAATACCTCGTGGGAAAAATGAAGAACGACCATCAGTTTTAACGGTGTCGCCAATTTCTACATTAGCATAGGGAGGAATATCCTGAATACTGCTTTCTCGATAATCCTCACCCGACCAACGCAAGGGACCAAAATATCCATCTTGCGCAAGCTCGGCGGATACTCTTAAATTGGGATTTATAATAGGGATTACCCTAGAGAAGTGTTTACTGACAGCGGAAATTACGCCGATGACGCCACTAGGTCCAATAACCCCCATATTTGCTTTTAAACCACTAAGCCGGCCTTTATTTATAAGAATGTAATTCTCCACTTTAAAGTGGCTGCTACTTATTACTTGCGCGTCAATGTAAGTGTAACGCTGCTTATAAGTTTGGGAATTAATGGTATCAGCACCGAAGTTTTGGAAGATAAAAGACTCATCAAGAGATTCGCGTAAACGCCTATTTTCTCTTGCCAATTGCTCATTTTCCTCTTTCAGGTTTAAATAGGCTTTGGTTTGGGATGCTAGGCCTTCAAAATTTCCTTTTACCTCAGTAGTGGCACTTAAAAATTGTGAACGTTGATAGCTACGTTTATTGATGATCCAAGCAAAAGCTACCGATTCCAAAAGCAGGAAGTAGAGTAAGACCCTACTTCGTTTGAGCAAAAGGAAAAAATAGCGCATATTTTATTAAGTCATCAAGAAATTGTACTTGCCGATATTTTTCAGAGCAATGCCTGTACCGCGTACTACGGCTCTTAATGGGTCTTCGGCAACATAAACGGGTAAATCAGTTTTCATGCTAATTCTCTTGTCTAAACCTCGTAACATGGAGCCACCCCCCGCAAGATAAATACCACTATTGTAAATATCTGCAGCAAGCTCTGGTGGAGTAAGGGATAAAGCTTCCATTATCGCATCCTCAATTCTGATGATAGACTTATCTAATGCTTTTGCAATTTCCTTATAAGTTATAATTAGTTGCTTTGGCTTACCCGTTAAAAGGTCACGGCCTTGAACG
Source organism: Croceimicrobium sp. (assembly GCA_965658965.1). Taxonomy (GTDB): domain Bacteria; phylum Bacteroidota; class Bacteroidia; order Flavobacteriales; family Schleiferiaceae; genus Croceimicrobium. The sequence continues at coordinate 19,227 of CBFHVV010000050.1, read as the reverse complement.
GGCATGTCTTCTGGGGCATTGTCTAACTCATCCAAGGCTGAGCCAATTTGGATTTTAATTTCTTCTGCGGTGCGTTCTCCCACAAATAAGTTGTGATGGGTGCGCATATAGTATGCTATGTCGTTGGTGAAGACATCTCCAGCAACTTTAATAGACTTATCGGCCACAATACCACCCAAAGCGAGAACGGCAATTTCCGTGGTTCCACCGCCGATATCAATAATCATATTTCCCTTTGGTTCCTGCACATCTACGCCAGTACCAATGGCCGCAGCCATGGGTTCGTGAATAAGGTAAACTTCACGCGCTCCTGCGTGTTGAGCTGAGTCTTTTACGGCACGCTTTTCTACCTCTGTAATGCCAGAAGGGATACAAATTACCATGCGTAAGGCAGGCGGAACCAATCGTTTTTGCAAGGCTGGGATGCTTTTAATCATCTCCCTAATCATTGCTTCGGATGCTTCAAAATCTGCTATCACTCCATCTTTAAGTGGACGAATAGTCTTAATATTTTCGTGGGTTTTTCCGTGCATTTGACGTGCGGTTTGCCCCACGGCGATAATTTTACCGCTCATGCGATCTTTTGCCACAATAGAAGGAGCATCAACCACTACTTTATCTTTATGAATGATAAGTGTGTTTGCAGTCCCTAAGTCGATAGCTATATCTTCTCTTAAAAAATCGAAAAGTCCCAATGTTCTTTAGTGTTTAAAATGACGTATTCCAGTAAAAACCATACTCATATCGTTTGCATCACAATAGTCGATGCTTAATTGATCTTTGATAGATCCCCCTGGCTGAATAACTGTATCAATTCCTTCTTTATGTGCTATTTCAACACAATCTGGGAAAGGGAAAAATGCATCGGAGGCCATTACAGCGCCTTTAAGATTGAACTTAAAAGCTTTTGCTTTGGCGATAGATTGAGTTAAAGCATCTACCCGAGATGTTTGACCAGTTCCTCCGGCTAAGAGCTGTTTGTTTTTTGCTAAGATAATGGTATTCGACTTGGTATGCTTACATATTTTTGAAGCGAATAATAAATCTTCCACTTCTGAGGCACTAGGTTTTAGCTTTGTGCTATATTTTAGGTCGTCTAAAGAATCAGTATGGTGGTCGCGTTCTTGTGCTATCACTCCGTTTAAGAGACTACGGTATTGCATTTTTGGCAAAGCAAAATCCTTCAAAGTTAGAATGATGCGATTTTTTTTCTGTTTTAAAATTGTTAAAGCCTCCGGGCTATAGCTTGGGGCGATTACAATCTCAAAAAATATTTCGTGCATTGCCCGGGCTGTATCTTCGTCAACTTCGGTATTAGCAATGATAACTCCGCCAAAAGCTGAAACCGGATCTCCCGCAAGGGCATCAGTCCAAGCCTCTAATACAGTAGCGCGTGAAGCAATGCCACAAGCGTTATTGTGTTTCATAACTGCTACCGTAATGTCCTCTTTAAATTCGGCCATTAAACTAACTGCGGCATCTGCGTCAAGCAGGTTATTATAAGATAATGCCTTTCCGTGCAATTGGGTAAATACCTCGGCTAAATCTCCGTGAAAAACACCCTGCTGATGTGGATTCTCTCCGTAACGTAATACCTGGCTTTCACCGAGGTTTAACATTTTATCTTCTCCCGTAAGGTAGTTTTGTATGAGATTATCGTAGGCAGATGAAATTTGAAAGGCAGCACCGGCAAATTTTTTGCGACTTTCCTCACTTAATTGATCACTTTCCAAGAGCTCGATGGCGGCTCCGTAATACTCACGACTAGGAATAATCCAAGTGTCTTGGTAATTTTTTGCTGCCGCTCGGATAAGTGAGATGCCACCAATGTCAATTTTTTCGATGATTTCACTATGAGAACCACCCGCTTTTAAAGTTTCCTCGAAAGGGTAGAGGTCAACCACAACTACGTCGATGGAGGGCAAAGCAAACTCTTCCATCTGACTGCGATCGCTTTCTAAATCTCTACGACCTAAAATTCCTCCAAATACTTTTGGATGTAAAGTCTTTACACGACCTCCCAAGATAGAAGGATAGCCCGTTAAATCTTCTACCGCAATAACCTTGTGGCCAAGGTCTTCCAAATATTTACGCGTTCCGCCCGTAGAAAGCAAATCAAAACCCTTTTTAACTAGGGCATCGGCGAGTTCATTTAAACGGTCTTTATAAAAAACGGAGATAAGAGCGGTTGGCTTCTGAGACATTCCTAAATTCTAAAATATTATCGCGCAAAATTAGTTTTTTTAAGCCGCTTTTCTCTATTTATGGCACAATTTTAATTAAGAAGCAAAGGAGCAAGTTTGAGCTAGTATTGCGGCCAGAAACAGGCGCTTAAATGAAGTTTGGGAAGGGATTTAGACTCAGGTTCAAGCAAATGTATAGCGGCAAAGGAAAAAAGTTTAAAAGCTTAGTCTAATTTGTTTCGTGACTCACTATTTTAGATAAATCTTACTGACCACATTAAAAGTCAAGTTGAGCTTAGTACTTTAGCGCTAGATTTCAAGACCATGGTTTACCTGCGGATTTTTAAAGAAAGCTTACTTTTTGCATTGCATGCATTAAAGGTAAATCGTCTGCGTACTTTCTTGTCTTTATTGGGGGTAACCATTGGTATATTAACCATTGTGGCAGTTTTCACTATGGTAGATTCGCTCGAAAGAAATATCCGTAGTAGTGTAGAAAGCTTGGGTAGTGATGTGGTTTATGTGCAAAAATGGCCTTGGGGCGGATCTGGCGAGTATAAGTGGTGGACGTATTTTCAGAGGCCGGAGCCCACTTTCTACGAAATGGAAAAGTTAGAGCGCAGACTAAGCACAGCCAAGGATATTGCTTATCTGTTTGGAATCAACCAAACTTTAAAGAGTGGCTTAAACTCGGTGGAAGCGGTAAATGTTTTGTCTGTATCGCACTCTTATAATGATATTTGGGGCTTTGATATTATTAAAGGTCGTTACTTCTCCTTATTAGAGAGCCGCAATGGTAATTCAGTAGCTATTTTAGGTTATGATGTGGCCCAAGGATTATTCGGTCAAATTGATCCTATTGGTCGAACTTTTAGTGTTCTCGGGAGAGAGTTAAAAGTTATTGGTGTGCTAGACAAGCAAGGGAAAAGTTTAATTGGGAACGATATGGATGGCTCTATTCTTATACCCATTGAGTATGTGGGCAATATAATGAGCTTAAAAAATCAGAATGGTTCCACCATAATTGTATCTTCCAAACCCGGTGTTGAGATAGAAGCCTTAAAGGATGAAATTACGGGAACAATGCGTTCTTTAAGACGCTTAAAGCCAAGAGCGTCTGATAACTTTGCCTTAAATGAGATCTCAATGATTTCCAATAATTTGGACACCTTTTTTTCCATTTTGGGTTTAGCGGGGGCCGTTATTGGCGGCTTTAGTATTTTGGTTGGCGGCTTTGGCATCGCTAATATTATGTTTGTAAGCGTTAAAGAGCGCACCAATCAAATAGGCATCCAGATGAGTATGGGAGCCAAACGTATTTTTATTTTACTGCAATTTCTTTTAGAATCTGTTATTCTTTGCCTTTTAGGCGGGGCCTTGGGAATTGGCTTAGTAGCCTTCCTGATTTTTCTATTGCCTCAAATAGTGAGTGATTTCGATTTCGAAATTTCCATGAGTTTTGCGAACGTTTTACAAGGAATTCTTATTTCGGTGGTGATTGGCTTAATCTCCGGTTTAGTGCCAGCTCTTATGGCTTCGCGTCTTAATCCAGTAGATGCCATACGCTCGGGGCAATAATTAAAATGAAACCATCTTTTTAAGATCTGTCCCAAATTGTTCGGCCAAAAAGTTATTCAAAGCAATTAGGAATAAATTATCGTCTTCATCAAAAGCATTGGCCGTATTGCTATCTATATCAATTTGCCCAATCAGTTCATCAGCCAAATGGAGTGGTACAACAATTTCAGACTTAACGTCTATGCTGCAAGCTATATAGTTTTTCTCAGCATTTACATCGGCACTTAAATAGGTTTCTCCCGAAAGGGCAACTTGGCCGCAAATACCACTGCCAAAGTCAATTACTTTATGATCTGTTGGTTTACCTGCGTAGGGACCTAAATGTAGTTTTTTGCTTGTGTGATTCATAAAATAGAATCCTACCCAATCGTATTTATCCAGTTCATTTTGCATTTTGCTACAAAGGGATTGCAAGGCTTCGGCGGCATTTGCTGCCTCTTTAACCAATATTTTTAGTAAACTGAGGTAATTATCGTGTTTCATAGATAGGGTATAAATATTAGTAGTCCTATGATTAGGGCAAAAATAGCAGCAATTAGCACTGCCGCCGCCGCTATATCTTTTGATTTTTTAGCAAGGGGGTGAAAATTTGGGCTGGCTAGGTCTACCAAATATTCAATCGCAGAATTTACCGCTTCCAAAGACAGTACTAAGGCGATACAGAGTAAGCTAATCATCCAATCTGTGCTACTGATTTGTAAATACCAGCCTAGGAAGACCACAAATAGTGTTGCAATAAGATGAAGTTTCGCATGTTCACCGTGCTTGAAAAAAACAAAGATTCCTGCAAAAGCATTTTTAAATGCGAAAACTCTCTTCGAAATATATCCCAACGTTTTAGCTTTTTTTTGCGTTTAACAATCTAGTTATTAGCTAAGCCCAATCAGACGCTTAATAATTTCCTTGTATTACAGAGATTTTTTATTCGTCTACTTAGCATGCATGCCGTAACTTGCGGCCTATTTGTAAATAATTTCAAAGTTATGAAGAAACAGCTATTAAAGCTTTTAATGTTTTCAATCATGGCCTTTTTGGCTCCTGGTCTAGTTTCGGCCCAGACGAACAAAGTCGCAGCTGGTCGGATTGACATTTTGAGTGGAACAACAGACGTTAATTTTGCAGACGCAATTTGTCAATGTGACACCATTCTGGTCGAGTATGAAGTTAAACCACTCGCAAATTTTGCTTCGACAACTAGTTTTGAGTATCAATTTGCAGTAAACCCTGCTTTAGGCTTTACTCAAAACGACACCCTCGAATTAATTCAGTTGGAGAAGAATGATCCACCAGTAGCTTTAACGCTGCCTTCCGATACTTTTAGCAGTGGAAAGAAATGGGCTTCTTTAGTTGTGCCTTGTAACACTCCATTAGGTATTTATGGTCTGCGAATAATTAACAGAAACTCCAATGGGACGATCACCCCTGTTGATGGTTTTAGTGATACGGCCTTTTTTCAGGTAAACCGGATTCCTACCATTGCCCAAGTTGATTCAATTGCTTTAGTTCGCAATGGTTTGCGAATAGATACAACCGACAACCCTTACAGTGGTACTGCGGATATTGGTATTTGTAAGAGAGATTCAATTTTCTTAAGGGTAAATACCGATGCTACTTCAATACAGTGGTATAACGGATTTAATATGATGATTGGTGAAACCAAAGATTCCTTAATAGTAGGATCGCCAGGTTTATATTTCGCGAGAGTAAGTAATGGCGGATTATGCTCGATTAATTCAGATTCAATTACAGTTACTGCTATCAATACACCTACCGACATTAGTTTTAATGTTAGCAATCCACTAAACTCTAATGCTTACATAATTGACTTTCCGCCTACCAATAGCACTCCAGATGATTCTTTGGAATTATGTGCGGCCGAAACGGCAGTATTGCGCGGACCAGTTGAGCCATTAGGAACAGGTTTAACATTTACCTACCAATGGTTAACGGACTCTTTAAACACAACTACTGGTTTTAGAGAGTGGTATCCTTTAACCACTACCAGTGCTACAACACGCTTTTTAACTATTGATCAAAATTCGTCTCGTCCAGGCTGGAATTATTACCGCTTGGTAGTAGCTGATGGCTTTTGTCAAGATACAACCTCAGAGTTTTCAAAATTCAATGTCTTAGTAGATACCGTACCAACTGGCGACCCAGCAGCCATTCCTTTCCTTGGAACTACAGGGCCAACGGTTTTTGGTGAAGTTTGCATGACTGATTCGGTAAACTTAAGTCTATTTAATAATGGTGCTGCAAACCCACTTTGGCGTTATCAATGGCAGTGGTACGATCCTACTGTTCCTGCAGGAGCAAATCCTTGGAAGTCAGTTTCAGGAGGTACCGTAGCTGGGGGAACCTTAAGCTTTGACACCCTTCCAACCATTAAGATTGATACATCTTTGTCTGATCCAGGGCAACCTTATTTCCAAAACCCAAAACCAGTCCTGCGCTTCTTTAGAGTGAGAGTAGCTACGGAAACCACCAATTACGATACGGAAACCTGTGTTTACTTTAGTGATAGTATTGCCGTACGTTGGTTTCCAGAATACGATTTAACTGTTAACTCTGCACCTGGCGTAAATGTCATAGGTCAAGATTCGATTAACTTCTGTGAAACAGACTCTGCCACTATCAGTGCACCTTCAACACCAGCAGGCTTAGTATCTTTCGGATATAACTATAGTTACCAATGGGTTACAGATTCAATTGATCCTAATAATGGTAATCGTATTAAATACGCATTGATGGGCGAAACCAATCAATCCTTTGTGGTAAGTGAATCCGGTAGGTATTTTGTAGTAATTGATGATGGAATATGCTCCGATACCTCTGATGTGTACCGGGTTTTTGTCGATTCTTTACCCACTACTTCAATTCAAGAAGTTACTTTTCCAGGAAGTACTAATGGATTAACGGGCTTTAATTTATGTCTATACGACTCTGCCTTAGTTTCCGCAACGGACACTGCTTTAGGCCTAAGACCATGGAAGTATCAATGGCAGCAATTAAATCCAACTAACGGATTTTGGACAAGCCTATTAACGGATACCTTGGTATCATTTGCCATCGACTCTAGTTTAAAAAGAGTAGGTGAGGACACCGCTTATTTCCGTTTACAAACCAGCTATTTCAACCAATTTGGCCTTGAAACTTGTACCAGTATCACAGACAGCATTGCCGTTATCTTTTACGATAACCCCAGCCTCTCCTTTATTCCTGGAGATTCTATTGGCCTCTGCGAAGGTGACAGTATTTTAGTGGTAGCAACGGGTAATTTTAACACGGCTAGTTGGAGTAATGGTGCTGTACTAGGAGCAACTCGTTATATAAGTACTCCTGGTGATTACCCCATTCGTGTAACCGGCGTAAATGGTTGTATCAGTCGCGATACGGTTTCGGTGTACCAACTTGTAGTTACTGCTGCGGCAGGAGCCGATCAGGTAGTAGAATCGGGCGAAGTAGCAACTTTAACCGCATCAGGTGGCACTAACTACCGATGGTTTGCTAATAAACCAATTCAATTCTCAGACTTCTTAAGTCAATCAATTCAGGTATCTAAAGTCTTAGAAAACGGAGTATTATCTGATACGGTGACTATTTATGTGGAGGTTACTAACAATCAAGGCTGTAAAGGATTAGATTCCTTACAACTGATTATTAACAAAACTTTCCCAGAGCAAGTAGGTCAGATTAATAAGGCTTACAACTTATTCACTCCCAACGGTGATGGATTAAATGATGAATGGGACATCCGTGAGTTAATGGATGGTGATCGTTGTAAAATTCAAATCATGAACAGATGGGGAGCAGTAGTTTTTGAACCAGAAACCTTTAATGGTATTTGGTCTGGTGTAGACGATGGCGGTCAACCCTTACCTGATGGCACTTATTATTATATCCTAGAGTGTGGTAATGCAAATGAAATACGGATGCGTAACGCAGTAACCATAATCCGCAACCAACAATAAGATGAAAAAGATGAGAAAAATTTTAGCACTGCTGGCTTTCGGAATGATGGCAAATATGGCTACCGCCCAGCAGATTCCTTTATACAGTAATTATTTTTTCACTCCCTATATTTATAACCCTGCTATGTCTGGCTCTACCGGTGTAACGGAGGCCACGATATTGCACCGTCGTCAGTGGACGGGTATTCAAGGATCACCAGAGACCTCTGCTTTGGCCGTAAATGGTTCCTTAAATGAGGAAAAGATAGGTTGGAGTATTTATGGATTTTCCGACAAAACAGATATCCTTAATCGATTGGGCATTTATGGAAACTACGCCTATCATGTGAAGATTACCGATGATATTAGTTTATCAGGTGGAATTGGAGCAGGTTACTTAAATCAGAGTATTGATCAGAGCGCCGTTCGTGCTCGCGATCTTGGAGACGTGTTTAGTGTTGTTGCCCCGAACCGTGGTTCCTTTGATATAAACTTGGGATTAAAATTAGCCGTCCAAGACTTTACCTTAGGCTTTGCTGCTCCTCAAGTGCTTAGTCAAAACGTAACCTACGCTACCAATCCCAGCGACATCAATTACAATATGATTCGTCATTATGTAGCTAGCGCTCAGTACGACTTTAAATTTGCAGGCGAAAAGCAGGTTTTAAGTCCTATCCTAATGGTTAGAACCGCTGAATCAGTGCCTGCTCAACTAGACGCTGGATTAATCTATAATATGAAGGAATACGGTTTCTTAGGTGCTATGTTCCGTTCAAATTATGGAATTACGATAAATGCCGGTGTTAACCTTTCAGAGATGTTAACGCTTGGTTATGCTTACGATTTCTCTACCAATACCTATGGTTCCAACTTTGGCACTAGCCACGAGTTTATGCTTACCTATCGCTTTGGAAGTAATAAGGACAATGAGCGTATGCAAAACGAGCTCAAACGCTTGAAACTAAATCAAAGACGTCAGAAAGATGATTTAGAAGAGACGGTGGATGAAAAGCTTCAAGAGTTTAAGGATGGTTATAAAGATGATATCGCTAAAGCGCTTGAGGAAGAGAAAGAGAAAATGAAGGCTGAGTTGGAAAAACTGCGTAAACAAGCGGAAGAGCAAGCGCAGCAGAATAACAACAATAACAGCAACAATAACATTCCTAATCAAGGAGGTCAGCAGAATAACCAGTCTAATCAGAATGGAAATATGCCTAATAATCAGGCCTCAAATAATAATTCGGATAATGGTTCTAATATGAATCAGCCAGCAAATACAAACAATAACGCTGGTATGAACTATCCTCAGGAAAACCTACCTGCCAATGTTAATCCAGGCTCTTCTGGTTATTATGTAACAGCAGGTGTATTCGGGCAACAAGCGAATGCTCAAAGATTAGTGAACAAATTAGCAAGTCAGAATATTGACGCTAGAATATTCCAAGATCAGGGTAATAGCTTCTATTATGTATACTTATTAAAATTCAATAGTTACGGAGAAGCAGATCAGGCGAAAGCCAGTAATTTAAATGGCCGCTATAATGGTGACCTTTGGATTAAAATTCTCAAGTAGAAATTAATAACTCTAAGCGAAAAGGGCTTGTCTGTTTAGCAGACAAGCCCTTTTTCTTTTGGTAAATTCTTGGAATCTACTTTTAAGCTGGAGAACTAATTTTAAGAATAGCTACAGCAGATATTTAGCTCTGGAGGATGCGGCTTGCCTGAGCAATATGCCTATTGGTATGCTCAATCATAATATAAAGAGCATCCGCCATATTTACTTTTAAAAGGGGAACTAAGGTTTTTACCTTAAGCTGATCTAAATTTTTTGAGGCAAGCGCCTCTGCATGCATTCTTATCTCTTTTAAATCGCGTAAAAGCTCTTGAAAAACGACTTTTTCCACTATGGCGATTCCCGCTGCTTGTTGAACCTTAGGGTCTACTGCTTTTGGGCTTTTAAAGCTTTTAGAGAGAACATCATTTTTACCTAATAATGAAGCTTGGTAAAGCTTTTTACCTATCCAAGTATGCTTAATTTTCTTGTTATTTGCGGGCTTGGCTTTTTTTAGCTGAGAAGCAAACTGATCTAAATAGCTTTCGTTTAAAAGGTTTATATGGTGAAATACTTCTACTACGTTCCAACCATTGGGCTTCTCAGTTTTTAGAAGATCCTCTCCTTCACTGTAATAAAATATAGAGTCTAACTTCTTCTCAACTGCAGTTAATCTCGCTACTAAATACTGGGAGGCTTCGGCATTTGTCATGTCTTCATTCATGCGGCTAATTTACATATCCTTTTTTCAGATAATATCTGGTATAGTTGAATTTGTCCTTTTAAAGTACAACAAGAAGCGGCTTGTCCTTGTTTTCTTTCTATTCCTAATTTTAGGTAAGAAGCCAAGCAATGACGTAATTTGTATAAAGAATTTTAGAATAATGAATAAGCCGCTTTTAGCAGATTTTAATACACCTTTTAGTAGTGTTCCTTTTGAAGAAATAAAAGAAGACCAGTTTTTACCAGCCCTGAAAGAGGCCATTGAAGAAGGCTTAGCAGAAGTTGAAGCTATTTGTAGTTCGGAAGAGGAAGCAAGTTTTGAAAATACCATTTTAGCACTAGAGCTTGCTGGCCAAAAAGTAAGCCGAATTTCGGGTATTTTCTTTAATCTTAATTCGGCGGAAACCAATGATAAGATACAAAGTATAGCGCGTGATTTTTCTCCCTTGTTAAGTGCTTATTCGAACGACATCATGCTAAACGAAAGGCTTTTTGCCCGGGTGGATAAAGTTTGGCAATCGGAAAAGGATAAACTTCAAGGTGAAGATTTCTTGTTAGTAGAGAAGACCTATAAATCATTTGCCCGCAATGGCATTAACTTGCAGGGTGATGCGAAACAAAAGCTGCGTAAGTTAGATGAAGAACTATCTTCACTATCGCTTAAGTTTGGTGAAAATGTCTTAGCCGAAACCAATGCTTTTGAACTTTATCAATCGAAGGAGGATTTAGCGGGCTTACCAGAATATGCTCTCGAGAGTGCAGCAGAAGAAGCAAAGGCAAAAGGGAAAGCGGGAGAGTATTTAATTACGCTTCAGGCCCCGAGCTATATTCCGGTAATGACCTATGCTAGCAAGCGTTCTTTAAGAGAGAAACTGTTCCGTGCTTTTGGGAGTAAAGCTTTTAGCGGCAATGAACATGATAATCAGGAAACAGTAAAACGTATCGTTGCCTTAAGACATGAACGAGCTCAACTCTTAGGTTTTAAAAATCATGCAGATTACGTTTTGCAAGAACGTATGGCTAAGTCTAAGGAAACGGTAGATAAGTTCTTAAACGAGCTATTAGTAGTGTCGAAATCAGCTTGCACAGAAGAATTGGCGGACTTAGCCGCTTTTGCCAAGGAACGGGATGGTCTAGAAATTTTGGAGCCATGGGATATAGCATATTATAAGGAGAAGTTAAAGCAGAAGCGTTTCGAAATAGACGACAGTATGCTGAAACCTTATTTCCAGGTAGATCGGGTAATTGCAGGTGCATTTGCAGTTGCAGAGAAGCTCTATGGAATTAGTTTTGAAGAGAGGAAGGATATTCAAAAGTATCATAAAGACGTAATTACTTATGAAGTGAAAGATGGGGATGGCAGTCATCTGGCTTTATTATATGCCGATTTCTTTCCGCGAGAAGGTAAGCGCAATGGGGCTTGGATGACTTCTTACCGTGGACAAAGCAATATAAATGGTATAGAACAGAGACCGCATATATCCATCGTGTGTAACTTCACCAAACCCAGTGGTAACAGCCCTTCTCTATTAACTTTTAATGAAGTTCTTACTTTATTTCACGAATTTGGTCATGCCATGCACGGTATATTGGCCAATACCAAATATGAAAGTTTAAGCGGAACTAATGTTTTGTGGGACTTTGTAGAGCTGCCTTCTCAAATTATGGAGAATTGGTGCTACGAAAAAGAGTGTTTAGATCTATTTGCTAAGCATTACAAAACCGGAGAGTTGATTCCTGCAAACTTGATTGAGCGCCTAAAGGAAAGTGCTAGCTTTATGGAAGGCTACGCAACGCTGCGTCAGGTAGGATTTGCTAGTCTAGATATGGCTTGGCATGGTACCGACCCAAGCGACCGAAGCGTGGGAGACTTTGAGGAAGAGGTTTTTGCTAAAACTCAATTACTACCGAGACATGCTGATACCAATATGTCTTGCAGTTTTAGTCATATCTTTCAAGGAGGATATTCAGCCGGCTACTACAGCTACAAGTGGGCAGAAGTTTTAGATGCTGATGCCTTTGAACTCTTTAAGGAAAAAGGCTTGTTTAATGCAGAAGTAGCGCGTGCTTTTCGCAAACTTTTAGCAAGTGGAGGAGCAGTAGATCCTGCGGCCTTATACCGCGAATTTAGGGGTAAAGATCCTGACCCAAAGGCCTTATTGCGTCGTGCAGGACTGATTAAATAAAATATGGTAAAAGCGAAAAAACACCTCGGCCAGCATTTTTTAAGAAATGAGGGCATTGCCCGAGATATTGCCGAAGGGCTCAGTCATGAAGGCTATAAAAAAGTGCTTGAAATAGGCCCTGGCATGGGAGTCCTTAGCCAGTTTTTATTAGAAGCGCCTTCTGAACTTTTCGTGGCAGAAATTGATTCTGAGTCAATTGAGTATTTAGAAGAGCACTTTAAAGCACTGGACCAACATATCATTCCTGGTGATTTTTTACGCCTAGATCTAGCTCAGTTGATGGGCGAACCATTTGCATTGATAGGAAACTACCCCTATAATATCTCCAGTCAGATAATATTTAAAATGTTAGACCATGTGGAGATAATACCCGAGATGGTTGGCATGTTTCAAAAAGAAGTGGCAGATCGATTAACCGCAGAACCTGGTTCCAAAACCTATGGAATTCTCAGTGTTTTAGCGGCGGCCTTTTACAATCGTGAATACCTTTTTACTGTCGATCGCTTCGAGTTTAATCCTCCGCCAAAAGTGATGTCGGGTGTTATTCGCTTTAAGCGCAAAGAGGATTATAGCCTTACGGTAGATAGGAATTTATTTACACGTATTGTAAAAACGGCATTCAATCAAAGACGTAAAACTTTACGCAATGCTTTGAAAGCCTTAAGTTTACCCTTAGATGGTATTGATCCAAATATCTTGCAAAAGCGCGCTGAGCAATTGCATTACACAGAATTTGTGCAATTAACTGAAATTCTTTCTCGCCCATGAGCATAGAAATAAATAAAGATTTTCTGGAGCAGCTGGAAGAAGATATTCTTGCTGGCCGGAAAGGAAACTACCAAGAACTTATTGGCGATAGCCACCCTGCGGACATCGCAGAAATTGTAGATAAGCTTGAAGAAGAGGCGGCGGAAATTTTATTTCGCTCGCTAGAAAATGAGCTTGGTGCTGAGGTCTTGATGGAGATTCATGAAGATCTTAGGTCAAAATTCTTAGAGGCTTATAATGGGCGAGAAATAGCATCCGAATTAATTGAAAACTTAGATTCGGATGATGCGGCTGATTTGATCAACGAGTTACCCACGGATCAAAGGCGGGAGGTTTTAGATAATATTGAAGATGAACAACAGGCGCTCGATATTGCGCGCTTGCTTATCTACCCCGAGGGCACTGCGGGTTCTTTAATGGGCACAGAACTTATTCGGGTTTATGATACTTGGAAGGTTTTGCAGTGCGTGAAAGAAATGCGAAAGCAGGCAGAAGAAATTGAGAGCGTGCATGCTATTTATGTGGTAGATGCGAGTAATAAACTTTTGGGCACCTTAAGTTTGAAAAAGCTGCTAACAACTTCTACTAAAACACCAATTTCCGAAGTTTTTTCCTCCAAAATTCAATTTGTAGAGGTAGATACCGAAGCAGAGGAAGTTGCTAATTACATGCAGAAGTACGATTTGGTAGTTGTTCCGGTGGTAGACCCTTTAGGTCATTTAGTGGGGCGCATTACTATTGACGATGTAATTGATTTTATTCGAGATGAAGCTAAGGAAGATTATAACTTAGCAAGTGGTCTTACCGATGAAGTAGAAGAGGATGCTAGTATTATTGACATCACTAAAGCACGGCTGCCCTGGCTTTTAATCGGTTTATTTGGCGGACTTCTGGCAGCTTCGGTTATTGGTCGCTATGAAACGGATATTGCCATTATTCCTCAAATGGCATTTTTTATTCCCCTTATCGCGGCTATGGGCGGTAACGTTGGGGTACAGTCTTCCGCAATTATTGTGCAAGGGCTGGCTAATCAATCTCTCAGTGGTAGTACTGCCAATCGTTTAATTAAGGAACTAAGCGTTGCTGCGGTTAATGCCTTAATTTTGGCTGGCACCATTGTAGGCTCCAGCTTATTTTTAGGCTATAGTATGAATTTAGCACTTACCGTTGCGGTTTCACTTTTTGCCGTAATTATTGTTGCCGCCTTAATCGGAACCTTTGTGCCTTTAATTCTCAATCGTTATAAAATAGACCCTGCTTTAGCAACCGGTCCTTTTATTACCACCCTAAATGATATTATAGGCCTCTTCCTTTACTTTCAGATTGGTCGCTTAATTTTAGCCTGATATGCGTTATTTACTATTTAGTTTTTTTACACTTATTGTTAGTAGTGCATCTGCTCAAAGCGCCTTTAGCAGTGATAGGCCAGGACAGAGTTACTCTCCAATTGTTTTAGAAAGTCGCCAAATTTTGGTGCAACAAGGATTTGAATTTGGCGCAACTATACAAGACAGCACAACGCTAGAAAGGAGTGGCTCTTATTTTACCGAAATCCGGTTTGGCTTAGGAGCTAATTTTGAAGGCGGTTTAGGCTACGGTAATCAATGGCTAAATAACACGCTTATTGATAATGATTTTGACTTACAAACTCTACAAAACCCCTGGCTAATGTTGCGGTATAATTTGGATCTTAATACACCCAATTGGCATTTAGGTTTTTTAGTGCGTTCGCAGATTAATAACCTAGAGTATCGCGGAATTCTTACTTATGATTTTTTAGAGGATTTGAGCTTTACCCTGAATTACGGCATTTTTCACGATGGTGAAAGAGTAGATGGGTTCTACACCGTAAACGCGAGTTATGCCTACCACAGGTTTGGTTATTTTGTAGAAATGTACGGAGCTAATTATTATACCATTGGTGGCCGCGATTTTATTGCCTACAATATGGGAGGAAGCTATTCTTTTAGTCCTAATTTTCAAGGTGAACTTTTTGTAGGCTGGCAACAATTTGCTCAAAATAGGAGTGTGACGCAGCCATTTGTTAATTTGGGCTTTTCTTGGTTAATCGACTTTCAAAAAGAAGAGGAGGAAGAATGAGAGTTTATATTTTAGATACCGTTCATGCCAGCCTTTTAAACGGTCTACGCCAGATGGGTTTTTATGTAAAAGAAGAGTATAAACAATCCTCTACAGATCTTCCTTGGGAGGAAATAGAAGGATTGGTTATTAGAAGCCGCTTTCCGCTAGATGCTACTCTTTTACAAAAAGCTAATAAGCTTAAGTTTATCGCGAGAGTAGGCGCTGGCTTGGAAAATATCGATACTGAATATTGCCACAGAAATGATATCGCTTTGATTGCCGCTCCAGAAGGAAATCGAAATGCCGTGGCTGAACATGCCATAGGCATGTTGCTTTCTTTGCTAAATCGCCTGAGAATTGCAGATAATGAAGTACGCAACGGGATTTGGTTACGTGAAGAAAACCGTGGTTGGGAATTAATGAATCGCACCGTTGGTATTATTGGCTATGGCCAGATGGGTTCTGCTTTAGCCGAAAAGTTGAATGCTTTAGGTTGTCGTGTGTTGAGCTACGATAAGTATAAAAAAAACTACGCTCCAAATGGGGTAGAGGAGGTTAGCTTGGTTACCCTTCAGGCGGAAGCCGATATATTAAGTATCCATGTGCCGCAAACTCCCGAGACCATTAAAATGGTAAATCAAGAATTCCTAGATGCCTTTAAAAAGCCCATGCATTTATTAAATACAGCAAGAGGAAAAATTGTGGATAGCGAAGCTTTGGTTAAAGCTCTTCAATCTGGGGCGGTGCTAGGTGCAGGACTAGATGTGCTAGAGTTCGAAAAGTCTAGTTTTGAGACGATTTTCCAAGGAGAAAGGCCAGAGGCTCTAGATTTTTTGTTAAAGAGCGAACGAGTAATTCTCAGTCCGCATATTGCCGGATGGTCTTATGAATCTAATGAAAGAATGGCCATGGTTATTCTCGAAAAAATTAAAAAAATGGATTATGCCCTATAAGTCAGTGTGGAAAAGCAAAAGTGAAGGGGAGTTTATTTTTGAATTAGAAGGTGAAAAGCAGGCTTTCATGGACTTAATGATTACCGATACGGGCAAGCTAGTAATAAAACATACAGAGGTTAATACCGCGCTAGAAGGCCAAGGTATTGCCAAGGCCTTATTACAAAAGGTAGCTTCTTTTGCGAGAGAAAAAAATTATAAAATCTTGCCAATTTGCCCTTTTGCGAAAAACCTAATGCAAAAATATCCCGAAGAGTATCAGGACTTATGGTAAAAAAAAAGCCCTCCGTTTAGGGAAAGCTTTTTTCTAATTAATTCGGAACTCTAATCCATGGTTACGTTTTCAGTAATGGTAAGTCCATAACCTGTAATACCCACTCTTTTAATGGGGTTATTGGTCAGTAGTTTCACTTTGCTGATGCCAAGCTCATGTAATATTTGCGCGCCAATTCCGAAGTCACGGGCATCTTTGGTAAAGCTCATCTTGCGGGTAGAATCTTTAGAATCAACATTCTCTTTGTAAGAACGTATGCGCTGTAATAAGTTTCCTTTTTGCATTTCTTGGTTCATATAAACCACTGCGCCTTTTCCTTCATGGGCCAATTTTTCTAAGGCTTTTCCTAGTTGGTGCCCCGTATCTCCGGTTAAAACCTCAAAAATGTCATTCGCTACCGAATTGGAGTGCATACGCACTAGCACCGACTCATCTTTCTCCCAGGTCCCTAAGCTTAAAGCTAGATGAATTTGGTCGTTGGTTGTTTGTCGGTAAGCTCTTAATAGGAACTCGCCGTATTCAGTTTTAAGCTCAAATTCTTCTTCTTTAACCACTAGTGATTCAGCTTCCATGCGATAGGCCACTAAATCTTCAATACTAATTACTTTCAGATCAAACTTGGTAGCAATTTCCTTTAATTGAGGAAGACGCGCCATGGTGCCATCTTCATTCATTATTTCTACAATAACTCCAGCTGGGGCTAAACCCGCTAAACGTGCTAAGTCTATTGCAGCCTCTGTGTGGCCCGTGCGGCGTAATACTCCGCCAGGTTTAGCAATTAAAGGAAAGATATGACCAGGACGACTGAGATCTTTGGCGTTAGTTTTTGGATCCACTAAAGCCTGAATAGTTTTGGCCCGATCGGCAGCAGATATACCAGTGGTTACCCCATTTCCGTTTAAATCTACCGAAACGGTAAACTGTGTGAGCATTGGGTCGGTATTATCATTAACCATGGGGTGTAAGTTTAGCTCCTTACACCGTTCATCAATTAAAGGTGCGCAAATTAATCCGCGCCCTTCTTTGGTCATAAAATTGATCATTTCGGAACTAACCATTTCGGCAGCCGCTACAAAATCACCTTCATTTTCACGATCCTCATCGTCTACTACAATCACCACTTTACCGGCTTTAATATCGGCTATGGCTTCTTCTATGCTGTTCAGCTTAGTGCTGATTTCTTGCTGTTGGCTCCCAAGCATTGCTTTTAATTCCTTTAATGTATGTTACAAACCCTTCTAAGAGGGCTAAGTTCATATAAATAAAATGGCCTGGGTATTTTAAAAATCCCCCGCCTTTACGCTGCGCAAATAATATCCCAAACAGGCCTAAACCGATAAACACCATGTATAATCCAGAAAAGATGGCATAAAACCAATGGAACATAGTTAGTTGCGTGCTACTAAGTAATAGGAGTATTAAAAAGAAAGGCGTTAACCAGCGCAGCACTTTATGGGCTAGAAAGGCCAAACCAACGGGCCAAAACTTTTTAAAGATTAAACTTTTAAAGCATTTCAAGTTTTGAAAGTTCCCGATACCAATTCGCACTTTTCGTTTGTATTCCTCTTGGGGAGAAACGCTAACGTCTTCATATACTTTAGCCTTGGGTTCCCACAACACTTTTTGGTTCTGCTCCATTAAGTGTAGACTTACGTAAAAGTCTTCCATGAAAAATAGTGGTGGAATTTTCGGGAATTTATCCGCCTTAATTAAGTAAGCCCCGCCCTCTAGGCCTAAAACAATAGACCAGAGTTTACTCTCCGCCGCCTTTAGTTTATTCTCCCAGCTTAAATAAAAGTTTTCTTGTTGGCTTATGCCATTTTGTGGCAATGCCCCGTACTGAATTACGGCTCCACAAGCGGCAGCATCTTTATCGGTATAAAGGCGATTTACCAATTTGTAAATTAAGTCTCTTTCAAAAATTATATTGGCATCAGTGAGTAAAAGTAAATCGGCTTTACTCTTAGCGCTTAAATCGTTGATTATTGATGATTTACCGCGACGTTTTTTATAGATCTGGACATTAATTCGAGAATCTCTTTTTTGCCAAGCGCTCAAGATGGCATTGGTACTATCGCTACTATTATCACTACCAATACTAATGCTTAACTTTTCTGTAGGGTAATCGCAGGCTAGTATGGATTGTATTTTTTTGTCTATTACCGCTTCTTCATTATAGGCAGCAAAGATGATTTCAATCTCCGGTAAGTCTTTTAAAGGTTGGGCTGCTTTTTCACGTTTTAGATATGCAAAAAAACGTACCACCAAGGGGTACAAGAAATAGCTGCTTAAAATACTTCCTAAGCTTAGCCAAAATATGACCTGTAGGATTAAATTCATAAAAGGGTCTGATAAAACTCAAGTAGTTTTTGGCCTAAGCTACGATTGGCATATTCTTCCTTAAACTTTTTTAATGCAGCCTCGGCCATATTTTCACGTTCCATTTTATTGTCAAGCAGCAATATAATCGCTGCTGCAAAAGCTTCCGCTTGATCTGCCAAAAGTACTTCTTTATTAGCGGATAAGTTAACTCCTTCTGCGCCAATAATAGTACTAACGGTTGCTTGCTTCATGGCCATATATTCTATTAGCTTAATCCGCATCCCGCTGCCAGCTAACAGAGGAATAATGGCAACTTTAGCCCCTTTTATAAAACGTTGGGCATCATCTACTTCAGCAAAAACCCATAAATTGTCATCTGCATATTGAAAGATCTTTTTGGGCATATGCCTACCACCAATTGCAATCCTACTTTCGGGCCGTGCTTCTAAAACTAAAGGCCAAACTTTCTCAAGGAACCATTCCAAACCTTGTTGATTAGGGAGCCAATCTAAACTTGCCAGGTGAACTAAATCGTATTTAAACTCCTTTGGTATTACTTGGTCATAATCCTCTGGATTCAAGCCACATGGTATTGCTGTACTTATAGTTTTTCCAGCCCATTTGCGATAAGTATCTCGATCAGTTTCGGTGATGAA